>JAAYHF010000046.1 GCA_012727485.1 Eubacteriaceae bacterium | reverse complement strand
TAGTGGTGGTGATGGATCAATTCAAAAAATACAAAACGAAACTTCCCGCCGCAGTGGGGGCCGCCTGCGCTTTTATTTTCCTTTTCGCCCTCGGCGCAGATAACTTCCTTATCCCCGCCCTTTGCGGCGCGGTAGTCCTTTTATTACTGCTTCGCCGCCCGATCCAATCAAAGGAGGGCGTTTCAAATGAATGATGTTGTCTATTTTGTCTGCGCCGTTTCAGTTGTTGCCGCCGCCACGATTTTAACCAGAGCTTTGCCCTTTTTAATTTTCGGCAACCGCCCCCTGCCCGAAGCGGTGAGATATTTGGGGGAATATCTCCCCCCGGCTATAATGGTGATACTCGTCATTTACTGCATGAGGGGCATAAGCTTCACTGCCTATCCCTTCGGCGCTCCCGAGATCATCTCCTGCGCCGCGGTGGTACTACTACACCTTTGGAAGAAGAATATGTATGTTTCAATCATCGGCGGGACGGTTTGCTATATGGCGCTTTGCGCTTTAATGGTTTGATTTGTGCATTTTGCTTTCTGCTTCGCCTTTGGGCGAAGGTTTTCGTTTAGGCCGCCGAGGGTTATCGCTTTATAGCCATTTTGCAGCTATAAAGCCGATTGACCGCCGAAGGTCTTTGGCGATGTGATCGCTTTGGGTGTGCCGGATTTTAAACGACTTTAAATATATTGCATCGGCTGTCATTTTCTCCCCCGCAGTCTTTTTCGCTTATACCCGAAGGCTCGACAGTTAAGGTAATGCCGCACATTTATATTTACTCAACTGACAGCATAATTGAACCTAAAAGGCAACTAGGATCTCCGGCTCTTTTAGGTGTTTACCGCATGAAAGCAACCCTATTCAAGGTTAAAAATAATATTCTTGTATATTTATTGCAAAAGTAAGGTTTCTTTATCGTGGTTTATTTTCGTGTGGTATAGCCTTAATGTCAATGCGATAACATCAATGGGGGGCATATTTCCTCTTAAAACCCGGCTGAATGATATATTCCTTACCGTATTTCCTCTGCCGAAGGGATTTTTTCTTTCCTTTGAGGTAAGCTTTCCTACGCTAACGGCAACCAACAAAGCAAAAGCCGTAGTTCCCTTACGACTTTAGGGGAATGAGATCTCCTACTCTTTTAGGTGTTTACCGCATGGAGGCAACCCTATTCAAGGTTAAAAAAATATTTTGCATATTTATTGCTAAGTTTTTATGCGAAAGTAAGGCTTCTTTATCGTGGTTTACTTTTGTGCCGTATAGCCTTAATGCCAATACCACAACATCAACGGGCGGCAAATTTCCCATTAAAACCCGGCTAAATGATATATTCCTTACCGTATTTCCTCTGCCGAAGGATTTTTTCTTTCCTTTGAGGTAAGCTTTCCTACGCTAACGGCAACCAACAAAGCAAAAAGCCGGAGTTTCCTCCGACTTTTGGGCAATATCTTCTATCTTATTTCATATTCTGCTTCTTGATTCTTATGGGCAAAAATGTTTCCATCTGCGTATAACCGAGGGCAACTCCCACCTCGGACGGGGTGATTATATGACCCATTTCGGGGCGGCTTTCGCTTATGTCCGCCTCCAGCACTCCCGTATCCTCCAAAAATTTAATTGCCCCCTGTCTGAGGGCCGCCCCCGCCTGTTCATCGCCGTCCTTGTAGGTGTAGGTGAGATAAAGCCCGCCGGGGAAATCCACCACCTCATTATCCGCAGGGTCGATATCTTCGCTGAGGGCATAAATCCAAACCAATCCCCCCGCCGCAGTGTCGAAATAGAGGAAATCCCTGGGCATGAAGCTGTCCCTCGGGGAGGGGGAAATGGCGGAAAAGTATTTGTCGAATTTACCCAAAATACCCTCGGGCGAGAAATCGAAGGCCCTGTCCGCCCCGGAAGAAGCCGCTTTGAAGGGCGGCAGTGATATTATGCGATAATCCATTTCTTTTCCTTTATAGCTTTATTTTGGCGTTGGTCGCCTTTGTCAAGATGAAATTGATGAACTCCCGACCATCGCCCTTTTCAAAGCCCGCCTTCGCCACGCTGACATAAAGCTTTCCCCTCAGCCAAAGCAGATAAAAATTGCGGGTTTGGGTTATTTTGATGATGCGAAGGTAATCTATATTGAGCTTTCCTTCGGTCTGGAAGGTTTCCTGAAGAATGCCTTCCTGCCCGAAATAGGTCTTCACCTGCGGGTCACTGCGGTAAAGTTCGAGAAAACGGCGGTACTGACGGTTCACGATTATCGGCGGCAGGGTAAACACCACGAAATAAATCGCAACACTAAGAGCCAACTGTATGATCCCGCCGGTGAAATCGTAATAAAAAACCATCACCAATATACCCGAAACCGTGTAAAAACCCGCCACAAGCAAAAGGCAGATCTTAATCCATAAAGGATAAGCCCCCCTTTGCTTTTCAAGCAAATTCGCCTTGGTATAGCTGACATTGTTTACAAAAAGAGCGTCATTTTTTATTTCATTATTTTCCATGAGGATATTATAGCACAATAAATGCGGATTGATGTGACAATTAATTAATACCTTACGGGACGCAAAACAACGCAAAGCAACGCTAAGCTTTGCTTTGCTTTGCGTTGCGTTGTTTACAAGGCTTAGCGAAGCTAAGCCTTCTTAGCGAAGCTAAGCCTTGCAGATTGATACTGTTTCACTTAATAAAGGGTAAGACATCAATAAACCAAAATTATCTAAGTGATAGGGCTGAACCTTGGGCGAAATGGGTTTAATTCTGAATTGTGCAAATCAGCTCCGAATATTGTAATAATGTATATTTATGCACGGGAAGAATTAGAAGGTTTTCGCATATTTTGAGAAAACATCACACAATTCGCCTTAAGCCAAACCCGGCACAACATATCCTCAACAGGTTTTATCCTCATAGGCATAGAATCATATGTTTTGTAAGGGTTTACCGTAGGAGAACACCCTTTCCGAAGTCAAGCGTAAAACGGCAGGAGCGTTCCTTTTTATCGTTAGGAGTAGTGGTTGTTTTCACGGTTTACTATTGTGCGATAGCCTTAAGGCTTCGATAAAAGCGCAAGGTTATCCATGTGAAAGGGGTGTACCTTGGGCAAATTGGGTATTGATGCCCGGCTTTACGCAAGTCACTCCCGCAAAGGCTTTCGCGATTATAAAGCAATTTGCCGGAAAATACAAAGAGTTTTGCGTATTTAATGAACTTATTGAATCTTTTTGCGTTTGTCTCTTTGAATAACCATGACGACAGTTTTTTACACGGTTGGAAGAAAATTTATGGGCAATGGGAAAAAAGAGGGCGTAAGCCTGACGCTTACCGCCCTCTTTTTATTTTATAAAGTAGTTGACCTTATTTTCTCATTCCCTTTTCCACAGCCACCGCACAGGAAACCGTCGCACCCACCATGGGGTTGTTGCCCATGCCGATGAATCCCATCATTTCCACATGGGCGGGCACGGAGGAACTGCCTGCGAATTGGGCGTCCGAGTGCATACGACCCATGGTGTCGGTCATTCCGTAGGAAGCGGGGCCCGCGGCCATGTTGTCCGGGTGCAGAGTTCTGCCCGTCCCTCCGCCGCTGGCAACGGAAAAATACTTCTTTCCCGCTTCAACACATTCCTTTTTATATGTTCCCGCCACGGGGTGCTGATAGCGGGTGGGATTGGTGGAGTTGCCGGTTATCGACACATCGACCCCTTCGAGGTGCATTATCGCCACCCCCTCCCGAACATCGTTTGCACCGTAACAGCGCACCGACGCCTTTTCCCCTTTGCTGTAAGGGATTTCTTCGACGACGCTCACCTTGCCGGTGTAATAATCAAAATCGGTTTTCACATAGGTGAAGCCGTTTATGCGGGCTATTATCTGGGCGGCGTCCTTGCCGAGTCCGTTCAGGATAACCCTCAGAGGTTTTTTGCGGACCGTATTGGCGTTTCTTGCGATCCCTATCGCCCCTTCTGCCGCCGCAAAGCTTTCGTGACCCGCCAAAAATGCGAAGCACTCCGTTTCCTCCGTGAGCAACATTGCCGCCAAATTGCCGTGTCCGAGGCCCACTTTCCTGTCCTCGGCGACGCTTCCGGGTATGCAGAAGGCTTGAAGCCCTATTCCGATTTTTTCCGCCGCCATAGCCGCACTGCTTACGCCCTCCTTTATGGCTATCGCACAACCGAGGGCATAGGCCCAGCAAGCGTCGTCAAAGGCTATCGGCTGAACTCCCTTCACTATCCCGAAGGTATCTATCCCCTTTTTCGAACAAATCGCCAACGCTTCTTCAAGGTCGGCAATACCGAAGGAGGCCATGACCGAATTGATTTTATCTATTCTTCTTTCGTAATTTTCAAAATCCGCCATTTCCTATTCCTTCCTCGGGTCAATATATTTTGCGGCTTCGTCGAATCTGCCGTAGTGTCCGGTGGCGCCCTTGAGGGCTTCGTTCGCATCGGTGCCTTTTTTCACGGCTTCCATCATCTTGCCTAAATGCACGAATTCATAGCCGATGATCTGGCTTTCCTCATCGAGGGCGAGTTTTGTGATATAGCCCTCGGTCAGCTCCAGATAGCGGGAACCCTTAAGCAGAGTGCCGAAGGAAGTACCCACCTGGGAGCGCAGACCCTTTCCCAAATCCTCCAGAGAAGCTCCGACGGGAAGCCCGTTTTCGGAAAAGGCGGTCTGACTTCTGCCGTATACTATTTGAAGGAACAACTCTCTCATGGCCGTATTGATCGCATCGCATACCAAATCGGTGTTCAAAGCTTCCAAAATGGTCTTGCCGGGGAGGATCTCGGAGGCCATCGCCGCAGAGTGGGTCATTCCGCTGCAACCCAATACCTCCACCAGGGCTTCCTGAATTATTCCGTTTTTAATGTTTAAAGTTAGTTTGCAGGCTCCCTGCTGGGGAGCGCATCTGCCGACGCCGTGGGTCAGTCCGGATATATCGGAAATATCCTTCGCCTTGACCCATTTACCTTCTTCCGGTATGGGGGCGGCGCCGTGGTCCGCACCCTTGGCGACGCAGCACATCCGGTCGATTTCCTGAGTGTATTCCATAAATATTCCTTTCTCTTTTTATCTTTCACAATCATATATCAACAAAAAGCATTTGTCAATTTTCCCCGCATAAAGAATTCTAATCCGACTTTAATTTACCTTTTTCATTAATCCCTCCCAAACCTTTGACAATAAAAGGCGAATCCTTTAATATTGTGCAAGAGGAAAAACGATGAAAAACAGTAAAAACATAAAAAACAGACTGCGCTATGCCATCGCCGCAATATCGGCGGTATTGATTCTCCTTTCCGTCACCTCCTGCGGGAGCAAGGCGGAGTACCCCGGGGCGAAACAGCCTTTTTTCGATGCGACTGATTTGACGCAGATCGATTTCGGCACATTTACCCTGAAGGTACCCTCCGAATGGGAGATCAAAACGCAAAAGAGTATCGACGAAGTATCCGAGGGCGAGGTTTTCTTTGAGATAACAGGGCAGACCGTCATAGATAACAATGTTTCCCGCTTTCAAATAGTCAAGGAATACACCAACGAAAACGAGGGGGTGGAGGATTTTCTCACCATAGAGGACGCGGACAAGATAATCTCGTCTCTAACCCAGACCTACAACACCGAGGTCACCCTGCAGGATTGCGGAATATACAACTTCAACGGGGTATGCGCCATGACTTTATGCGCCTCGCTGACCTACAATGAAATTCCCTATCGGCTCTATCAAACCTATTTTCTCGTATCGGGAAGGATAATAATAATGTCCGGCTGTGTCGCCCGGGGGGCGGATGAGAACGACATCGCTTCTATTCCTTATTCGGTGGGGTTTCCGCAAGTTACGAAGGAATAAGGGGGGTGTTTAGATCGTCAAGGGCTTTGATTCCGTGAATAGGAGGTGTTTGCGGGGTTGGAGGTTTTTTTGTGGTTTGGGTGGTTTGTGAGGGGGAATGGGGGGGCTTTTTTATTTTGGGACCGGGTCACTTCGGTAAAAGGACGAAATGAAATCCGGAACAGAATTTTCAAGGGGAGATTCCATTTTCACATTGGGACCAGGTCACTTCGATAAGAGGTAAAAAATGCAAACGGATTTTTTCACTTTTATTCAATAGGAATTACTGACTCGGGTTAGCTCGTGAAGATTTTTTAAAGACGGTCTGTGTGGTTAGGTGGTTTAAGGTGCGGAATGGGTTAGGTTTCGGTTTTTTATTTTGGGACCGGGTCACTTTGGCAAAATAAATAATCGGAGTTGATTTCGCTTTTTACAAAAAAATTATTGACTTGGTTTGTTCGTGTTAATTTGTTGAAGATTGTCCGTGTGGTTAGGTGGTTTATGATGTGGAGATGGGGGAAATTCTGTTTTTTACATTGGGACCAGGTCACTTCGATAAAAGGTAAATGCTATAAATACTGTAACTTCATTTCGATTTATTCAATATGAATTACTGACTCGGTTAGTTCGCGAAAATTAGTTAATGACCGTCTATATGGTTAGGTAATTTAT
>JAAYHF010000045.1 GCA_012727485.1 Eubacteriaceae bacterium | reverse complement strand
GTCATGATCGTCTGTCCCGCCGATGGCCGCTCCCCAATTATCGCTTGTACCTGCCGATGTGGCGATAAGCGCTCCTCTTGAGGAGCCGTCGCCTTCTGCATCGGTTATGGTGAGAGAGCCGCTACCGTGATAATGCAGTCTTTGTATGGTGTTCGTGCCGCTCAGCCGCAGGGTTACATTCGTATCTGTATTGGTTGCATTAATTAAAATACTGACGCCGGTCGTAGTCGTAACGGAATTGCTACCACTTCCGGATATATTCACACCATAAAGCGTAATATCAAAGCTACCCGCACCGGAAACAGAAATGGTATTCGTTGTTGCGGTTAAGGGATCGCTTTGAGTAACAATATATTTATTTGCGGCATTGTATAAACCGTCGAGATCAGCTCCCCCCGATGACCAATCTGAAGAATAGCCGGTATATCCCTCGGCCGTTATCGAAACGGGACCTTTTGCCAAGTCAAAGGTAATGGGATCCGCCGCCCCCACCTCCCCCGCCGGCAAAAAAACCAAGCAAACCAAAGCGGCAATCAACAGCGTTTTCAAACTGAATATGTTCGAATGTTTCCTGCGGTTTGCACTGTTTCGCTTCACTTCGCTCTCCTTTGTTTTTTTAGGTAATGTTCCTTCTTGTTTTGCGGGGTTTGCTTATTCTTCTTTTTACATAAGTTTAAAGAAATCCGTAAAAAAACCTTTGCAAGCGCCTTAAAAGATCGGCATTAGATAAGCTCACATCTTATATTTTAATTATTGTGCTTATTAAAACAAGTTCTATTATTACCTTTTTGGGTAATAACCCTTTCTTTTAATGTTGCCGAAGGGTAATATTTATGGTAAAATAATTTTGAAAATATTGATAAAAGGTCGTATAAAGCGATTATGCAATTCGATGAAAAACTGAACATATTATTTGAACTTACCGCCGCCCGGGGCAAGGATTTGGCGGAGGCCTTGAGCGTAACCGCGCCGCAGATAAGCAAAATGCGCCGAGGCAGGAGGGACACGCCGAAAAACAGGGAAAGCCTTATGATAATATCCCGCTTTTTCGCCCAAAGATGCACAGGCGCTTTGCAAAGGGAGGCTTTGGCCCATTCCGCCGATAACGAGGCGATGAAAAATGCCGCAGACGAGCAGGAGCTGACCGGGCTGATATGCGAATGGCTCGCTTCTTCCTCCCCGGACGCGGTTTCAAGGCGGGCGGAGGATTTTTTGAGGCAATTTTCCTCAGTTGCCCCAAACGAAAAGCCCCCTGCGGAAGTCCTTTCCCCCGCACCCGCGCAAAAGGGCGGTTTTCTCGCCTTTTACGGCAATCAGGGGCGGCGGGAGGCGGTGAGTACCTTTTTGGACCATGTATTGAGCCGGGGGAAAGGCTATGTAATAAATGTGCTTTCCGATGAGGAAATGGATTGGGTGACCCAATCTCCCGGTTATTCGCAACAGCTTCAAAGCACCATGGCGGCCTTGGCGCAAAAGGGTTGCTTTTTCAGGAGGATAGCCGCCCCCATAAGGGACATGGATCAGGCCTTCGATTCCCTGAACCGTTGGTTTCCCCTTTATATGACGGGCAAAGCCGCTTCCTATTATTATAAAAGAATGCGGGATAACCTCAACAGGGTGACGATACTTCAGGCGGATTGCCCCGCGGCCATATTCGCCTTTTCCGTGGGAGGGGTGATAACCGAGGAGACGCCCACTTTTTTCACCACCGAAGAAAAGGTGACAGGGGCCATAAAGGAGCAATTCGAAAAATATCTTTCCCTTTGCGAGCCCATAATGAAGGTATACGGGGCGCTGAGGGATTCCGAAGCGATGCACAAAGCCATGATTAATTTCGAAAGCTTCCCCGCCGAGTGCATACAACGAAGCGGTGAGCTTTCCTTCATCACCCTCCCCTGGGAAGCCGCCAACTCGCTGAAAGCCGCCTCACCCCGCGAAAAGCAGTTATTTCTTTCCACCTTCGCTCAAAGATACAGATATTTCAAGGAAACCCTTGAGGAATACAGGTTTACGGATATAATCCGCTTGGCGGAGGTTTCGGAAATTACGGAAGGGAAAGTTCCCATTCCCGCCGCGGGCGCTTTGGGCATATCCCCGCAGTTTTACACCCCCTCGGGCTATCTTGCCCAGCTAAAGAGTATTCTCTATCTTTTGGAGCATACTCAAAATTATAATGTCGCCTTCCGAAGGGCGGAGGACAGGGACCCCACCATGGTATATGTGAAGGAGGGGCATTGCGCCATACTCGCCATGAACGCCTCCCCTTTCAATATTTATGAGGTTTCGGAGCGCAATTTGGTAGATGCCTTTGCGGAGTATCTGCGGCGAAGCGTTCCCTTCTTCAAAAGCAGTCAGGCCATGAAAAAATATGCCGCCGGGGTTTTGCGTTCGCTGATAGCCAAGCTGGAAAAGGCCATGGCCGAAAAAGGAACTAAAGGAGAAAAGGATTAAATGAAAATGAGGTTGGACGGCTTCGGTCTTTTTGTGGAGGATATGGGCAAAATGATCCGCTTTTATCGGGATGTTTTGGGTTTCGAGATAACCGAGGAACAGGATACGGATAATGTTTATCTGATAAAGGACAATATGCTTTTTCTGCTTTACGGCAGGAAGGATTTCGAGAAAATGACCGAGCGGCGATTCGAATATGTGAAGGGGGTGAACGCCCATTGCGAGATAGCCCTTTATGTGGATAGCTTCGAGGAGGTGGACGAGGCCTTTGAAAATGTTATCTCCAAGGGCGCCGCTTGCATAATGCCCCCCACCACCGAAAGCTGGGGACAGCGCACCTGTTTTATTTCCGATCCGGAGGGCACCATCATCGAAATAGGTTCATTCAACAAGCCCTATTCGAGGCCTTAAGGGAAAGCGATGAAGGCGCTTTTTGTAATAGACATTCAAAAGGGATATATCGAAAAACAACATACCCTATGTTTGATATTCTTCCCGGCAATGGGCGTAAATCGGGCGGAAACCCTATCCCCGCAATAAACGCGGAAATTCCCGTCTTTGACGGATATATAGTTTTTCGGGGTTTTACAATGGCGACAGGCGCAAAAGCAACCTTGCCCGAAGTCAAGAGAGAATCCGCAAGGGCTTTTTCCTTTTCCTTCGGCGCGAATAGGTTGCTTTTTCATGGTTTTAAAAGATATTGCCCCAAGTTTTTATCGGGAGCGTTTTAATTCCAAAAGCATTTTAACGCCCACCACCGTGGCGGGAATGCGGTAGGAAGGTTTGCAATTCGAGAGAATCACCACGGCGTTTTGATTTTCAATATCCAGCCCCAAATAGCAGTTGAAGTAATCGGTGCCGCCGTTATGCCAGACGATGTTGTTTTTCTCGTCGATTATCCAGCCGTAGGCCATGGAATCCATTCTGATTTCTATTTTTTCGTTTTGGGCGGTGGTGGCGTTAATATACGCAAGCTTCGTCGTAATCTCGCCGCCCTTGAGCATGATTTGGGCATATTTGAGCATATCTTCGATATTCGAGGTGATCGCCCCTGCGGGGATATAGGCGTCGCTTGCCTGCCAGAGCCACTGCTTGTCGAAGCTTGTGTTCTCACAAATGCGGGTGGATATAAGGCCGCACTCTTTCAGATAATCGCCCAAAAGCTCCCCGTAGGGCTTATCGTAAACTTCCTCCAAAATAATTCCCAAGATAGCATAACCGAAGTTCGAATATTCGAAGGGGTATTCACGCTTTTTAAAATCTATCCCGCCGAGCCTTCGCAGGGCTGTTTCTTTCGTAATACCGCTGTAATCGCTGTAACCCGTGAAGGGGTTTTTGAGCATGGGCAACTCGAAATAATAATTCTTCAAACCTGCGGTGTGGATTAGAAGCTGTTTTATCGTGGGAAGGGAATTTTCCTTAAAAGGGATTTCCTCCGAATAATCGGTCAGGTAAATATCCGCCGTCTTATCGAGGTCGAGCCTGCCTTCCTCAACCGCCCTGCAAATCAAAGCGGCGGTGAAGGTCTTTGTCAGAGAGCCTATTTCGTATATTTTCTCCTCTCCCCCTTCGATTATGCGGCTGTCCTCGCCGTAAACCTTGAAGGAAGGCTTTGATGCGCTTATTACCCCAAGGGCGATTATCCCCTCCCCGTTCCCCTTCAGCGTGTAGTCCAAGGCTTCTTCGGCGCTGAGGGCGGGGAGCTTTTTCATTTGGGCGTTGCCGTAAAGGGCATAGCCGCCCACTCCCCCCAAGGCGAGTATAACCGCCAAGGCAATGATCGTCAGGGTCTTTTTTCTTTTGGGTCTGTTTTTCATTTTTTATCCTGTTTTTTCCTATTCGGTGTTTATGAAGTTTGCGGGGTGCGGTGCGTCTTGTCAGATACTTTCCGGTTTATTCGGTTCACCTCATTCGGGGCGGGAAAATTGGCGGCAATATACTGCGCGAAGGGCGAAGAACCGCCGACGCGCCGAACAGCCCCGGTTTATCGGCTTCGGGCTTTGAAGACTCGTTAATAGGGCTTTGCCCCGAAGCGTTTCCCGAAAATATCCCCGAAAAAGTTACCTTTACGCAATCATTCCAAACCCCCGTCGGGGTTTGCGCTCCCGCCGGGGTTTGCGCTCCCCTCGGGTTTTCCGCTGTCATTATAATGCCGCTTCCCCGCCCCAAGCAATAAAAACCGCAAAGCTTAATTATTCCGCTTATTCGCTTACCGCCGCCGATATGCTATCATAACCCATATAACCCGCCAACGGAAAGTTCGGCGGACAGCCTAAAGCAAGAAAGGATTTCTTATGACCACATCGAATAACCTCATAAAACAAGCCCGCAAGGGCGACAAAACTGCGATGAAAGCCCTTTACGAAGAAAATATCGGGAAGGTTTATTATTTATCCCGCACTCTTTTAAGGGAAAGCGGCCCCGCCGTAGCCCTCGCCTCGGGGGTGTTTAAAAGTTCCTGGGATGCTGTCCTCTCGGGGGAAATATCCTCCCGGGAGGATTACGCCCGCTTTGTCATATGTAAAACCGTAAGCGGTTGCAAAGAAAGGCTTATGAAAAAGGATAAAAAGGCCGCCAAAACTTCCCGCAGTGCTTATTCGGGTTCTTTTTTCGATGAAGACTTTTTCGACAGCAACTCGGACGGCAAAAAAATCGTCGATTATTGCCTTGAAAATTTACACGGAGGCGACAGGTTCCTTTTTATCGCAGGCAATGCGGCGGGGCTCACCGAGGAAGAAACAAAAAAGCTCGATATCGCCCTGCCGGTTGATTACGGCAAGGGCGAATATCAAAAAATCGAACAAATTATAAAGGAAGAATTTGCGGAAAGGATAGCCGGCATAGTAATTCCCGCCGAGCTTGGCGAACAGGCGGCAAAGGGGATAGAGAGGGCGGCGCAACCCGCTTCGGCGGCCCATAAAAAGAAGGTTATCATCTATTCGCTTATTGCGGGGGCTTTGTGCCTTTTGACCGCAGGGTTGCTCGTTTATTTCTCCGCCCAAAAACCCTACGGCAAGACCGACAACCGGGGGCAAACCCAGAACCCCGCCGAAACGCAACAGCCCGAGGACGACAGCGGGCAGGATACGAACCCGCCCGCCGAGCAAACCGAAATATATGCGGATATCGAAATTACGGGCTACGGGAAAATAACCATTGAGTTGGACAAAAGCGCGGCTCCCATAACCGTTGAAAACTTCGTTTCGCTGGCGGAAAACGGCTTTTACGACGGGCTGACCTTCCACCGCATAATGAAGGGCTTCATGATACAGGGGGGCGACCCTCTGGGCACGGGCTACGGCGGAAGCGAGAAAACGATTATCGGGGAATTCAGCGCCAACGGTTACGACAATCCCCTTTCCCACACGAGGGGAACGGTTTCCATGGCCCGCTCCAAGGCCTATAACAGCGCAAGCTCCCAATTTTTCATAGTCCATGAGGACACCCTTTCCTTGGACGGCGATTATGCGGCCTTCGGGAAAGTGACCGAGGGAATGGAGGTCGTGGATAAAATATGCGCCGAAGCCGAACCCATCGACGGCAACGGCACCATACCCGCCCAAGAACAGCCTGTTATAAAATCAATCAAGATACGCAGGCAATAGCAGAAAGCTTCAAACCCGCCATACCCGCCCCGAAAACATAAAGCCGCAAAAAGCGCAGGAAATTGCGTTCTTGCGGCTTTGCTTTAAGGGCGAAACATCAAGAGTAAGGGCAAGGCTTCTTTATCCCTTCCTTTGTTTGTTATGTTAAAATAAATCCATCGGCTTTGAACGGCGAAGGGTCGAAAGTTTAAAATAAAATCCTTCAATGCGGCGAACAGCCCGAAAACATAATAAAAAACGATTTGTCTTGCTTCACGGTCATTGATTGGGGATATATTTGCAACCCCGCACAATAAACTTACAGACACCGTTAAGCCCCCATGCAATTCACTATAAAATATATTTTCTTTTCTTTGCGGTATAAACGCATTATGATGCGTTACGCATTATGATGCGTTACGCACTAAGGATTGCGTTACGCAATAAGTTTGCGTTACGCTCTTAGGATCGCATAAAAGGAGAATTACGGAAAATATTTGCATTTGCTTTTCGTATCTGACATATTTTTTATTTTTTAAACGATGGGGCGGTCGTTTCCGAATGATTGCTTTTGCATGGTACGGCTTTTGGCGCAATGGTTTTATAATGCTTACGCCCTATTGCGGGTGACGCCCCATATATGCGCCGTAACTTTTTTTACCATGTTTTTCTTGTGTGTTCGGTGTTTTTCGATATATATCTTTGACTTTAACAGCGCATTTTTGACGAATAGCCCGATATTAAAGCGATTTATCGGCTAATAAGCTTTCTTAAAGTTTAATCGGGTTCTCATCATTGACGACAAACCCGAATTCCTCCCCCCCTAAAATCGCTTATTTCCTTTCTTTTCCTTTAACGCCTTTTATCGGCGAAAATTCCCGGCCTGTTTTTTATTTGAGGGTTTTGCCTTTTTGCGGGCATATACGGCATATAATTGCTTTTTATTTCAAACGAATTTCAAATAATCCGCCCCTCTTGGTAAAATTAAAATGCAGATTAAATACGGAGGAAATATGGAAGGAAAAACTTACGGCTATATTCGAGTATCGTCCAAGGAACAAAACGAGGACAGGCAGGTCATTGCCATGACAAATTTCGGAATAAAAAAAAGAAACATTATTTCGGACAAGCAATCAGGCAAGGATTTCGAGCGACCCGGCTATAAAAAGCTTATATGCAATCTCAGGGAGGGGGACATATTGGTCATTAAAAGCATTGACAGGCTCGGGCGCAATTACAGCGAGATTTTGGAACAATGGCGCTACATTACCAGAGACATAAAGGCGGCGGTGGTGGTTTTGGATATGCCCCTTTTGGACACGAGAAAGGGAAAGGATCTGACCGGGGTCTTGATTGCAGATATTGTTTTGCAGTTGCTCAGCTATGTGGCGGAAACCGAAAGGCAGATGATACGCCAAAGACAGGCGGAGGGCATTGAGGCGGCAAAAATAAGGGGGGTTAAATTCGGCAGAAAACCCATACCTATCCCCCCGCAGTTTCCGAGGCTCAAAAGAGCCTATCTCAAGGGAAATATAAGCACAAGGGACGCGGCTGCGATTTTGGGGGTGAGTCATGTGACTTTCAAAAACTGGGTAGACAAGCAGGAGAAAAACGCATAAATATACATTTTCTTTGCGCCAAAAAGGATACCCCCCGATAAATCGTCGCCGTCCGCGCAAATCGGCACAACCGCAAAACAACGAAAAAGCCGCAAATCCAATAAGCATAAACACGGGCATAAGACACCTTAGGTCTTAAAATAAAGAAAGCATAACGCAGAGATTACGCCGATAAATCCGAATTTGGCTAAAGAAGCCCGCCGAGGGTTAGCTTTAATTCGCTTGTCTTTGACGAAAGGCGTTGAACTGCGCCCGATTTACATGGTTTATCCCCGGTTGCTTCAAAGAAGAATATGAGAAATATAAAGCCCGCAGTTCAATGACAGTTCTGCGGGTCATTCGACATCGTATTGCACAAGACTAAGTAAACTTCGGAAAAGAGACCTATCTTCTTTTAACGATAAGGAAAGCCCCTCCTGCGCTTTTGCGCCGCCTTTGGTAAGGGTCGCTTTCATGCGGCAACCGCCTTAAATCCCATTAACCTTACCCTTGCGAGGAAAGCCGTCGAGATAATTGTATATTACCGACTGCGATTTATGCGGCGATGCCTTATAACGCAAGGAAAATCTTACATGAGAAAAACTAGGCTTGATTCGTCAAGCGTTCCTTTTATGTTATTTTTCGTCCGTCTTATTCCTATTAAGCTCCCCCGTTCCCCCTTCCACCACGCCTTCCTTTTTAAGCACGGCGGTTATGGTGCCGAAAAAGCATTTCACGTCCATGGCGAAGCTTAACTTGGCGGCGTAATCCCCGTCCAATTTCGCCTTAACGGGAATTTCCAGCTCGTCCCTGCCGTTTATCTGCGCCCAGCCCGTCAAGCCGGGGAGAATGTCGTTGGCCGAATATTTTTCCCTTTCTTCGATCAAATCGTATTGATTCCAAAGGGCGGGGCGGGGGCCTATGAAGCTCATTTTTCCGCTTAATATGTTCAGAAGCTGGGGCAGTTCGTCCAAAGAGGTCTTTCTTAAAAACTTTCCCACCTTCGTTATATATTGTTGCGGGTTTTCAAGCTGATGGGTGGGGACATCGTGGGGGGTGGACATTTTCATCGTGCGGAATTTCGCAAGCTGAAAATAGGTGATCTCACCGTTTTCCTTCTTACCCACCCGCTTTTGGAAGAAAAGGGCGGGGCCCGGATCGTCGATTTTTATCAGCAGGGCAACAAAAATAAGGGGGAGCGCCAAAACTATCAGCGCCATAACCGAAAGGATAATATCCAAAAGCCTTTTTATAACATTTTTATACATTTCTTCACCCTATTCGTGCAATTCTATGGGCTGTCCGTCCGGATCCTTTAAGAAGGTTATCTTCTTTCCCGAAATGGGGCTGACCTTCACCGGTTCGGGGTTGTATTCACTGAGGGAGAGGGCCGTTTTCTCCACATCGTCCACCTCAAAGGCGATGTGGCGCAGTCCGTTGGCCTCCGGATTGGTCACTCTGGCGGGGTGGGTCGGGTCGATGAAAATTTCCAGGGTTATCCCGTTTCCCTCCATCATCACAATCTCGTCTTTGCGCTCCTCCCGAAATAGTGAAGAAACCTCCTTGAAACCCAGCGCTTCGTAGAATTTCAGCGAGCTTTTTTGCGAAACTATTATCGCTATGTGGTGTAAACCTTTTATCATTTCCTGCCGCCTCTCTTTTAAATGTTTTATTTCAGCTTTTAATTTAGATTGATTTTATCATCAATCCCCGCCCGAAAGCGGTTTTAGGAACAATAAAGAATAAATCCTTAATTCTACGAACCGCCTTCTTCCTCCTCCCGGGCGTAAAGGAAGGGTAACCAGACCTTTATCTCCTTATCATCGAAGCCGATGTTCACCAGCATCACCTGACGGGGCTTGTTCACCTTTTCTATACTGCCCTCCAAATCCTTAAGGGGGCCTTCGGTGATAACCACCCGCCCGCCCACGGTGTAGCCGAGGGAGGTTTTAATAAGTCCGTTGTATTCAAAGACCCATTTTGCGAATTTCAAATTGCCCTCGTCAAGGGCATAACCCATATCCGGATTGCCCAAAAGGCGGATAACATTCGCCATACCCCTGAAAAAGCCGTGTTCCAAGGCCTGCTCACTGCGAATGAAAACATAGCCCGGCAACATATTTTCCTTTACCGTACTGCGTATGCCCCCGGTTATCTTCCATTTGTCCTTATAAAGGGAAGTGGATTTAAGCTCGGGCTGTTTTCGGGAGATATCCTCCATTATCTTTTTTTCGTATGTCGTTCTGCAAAAAAGACAATAGTAAAAAGCATTATCTTCTCTTTCGGCCATATCGGTTCCCTTCATCGTTCTAAAAGATATTATAACCTTATTTGACCTTTTTGCATTTGGGTATTGCTTAAAAAACGCGAAAGAGCGCAAAAGGCAATTCCTTCGAGTAAAGAAATCGGTTGATTTTTTGCGTTGAGCCGAAGGGTATCGCGGGGAAAATTCGAATGTTCCTTTGGTGCTAAACCGTAAATCAGATGACTTTCGGGTACAAAACCCGAAAAATGTTCTTGTGGTGTGAACCCGAAGTATGTTCTTATGGTGAGAATTCGAAAATTAAATAGTCTTCGGGTATACCGAAATATGTTCTTGTGATGCTAAACCGTAAATCAGATGATGTTCGAGTTCACCCGAAGAATGTTCTTGTGAAACCGTAAATCAGATGACCTTCGGACTCTGACAGAAAAAGGTTTTGATGTAAATCCGATGAATTTAGGTGTTATAACGCATAAAAGCAAACCATAAAAAAGAAACCTTACCTTTTGCTTAAGATATAAATGCTATCTTCTTGAATATTATTCTTGCCTTTGAACAGGGTTGCTTTCATGCGATAAACGCCTTAAATAATCAAAAATCCAATTTTGCCTTTTGGCTTCAATTATGCTGTCTATCGACCGTGTGCGATTGCCTTAATACTTTTCGGGCATAAACTCCGAAGGTTGTCCTTGGGTTTTAACGCCGAAAAAGAAACCCTTCGGGATTTATGCCCGAAGGGTTTCCTTTTGTTTTAATCAAATGCTTCAGATATTGCTTGCCCTGAATTTATACACCAGATCCCAGTCCACTCTGCGGGCAAATTCCGTCAAGAGCTTGACGGTATCCGCATAGTCTTTGCGGTGGATTATCCCTCTGTGGGAGTGAATGGAACGGGCGGGAATGGAGATTGTCATATTCACTATTCCGTTTTTGGTGGTGTGAATCTCTCCGCTGTCCGTGCCTCCCCGAAGGAATATGTCGTGGATATAGGTGATGCCCAATTCCTTGCAAAGATCCTCCATGTAATATACCAACTCACGGTTGGCGATGGCGGAGCCGTCCATTATGGTTAGGGTGACGCCGCTTCCCAGAGGCTCTCCGAATTTGCTGTCCGGCACATCGTTGGCAAGGGTTACGTCCAGTGCGATGCCTATATCCGGGGAAACCGCATAAGCGGCGGTTTTAGCTCCCCTTAAGCCCACTTCTTCCTGCACACTGCCCACGGCGTAAACATCGGCCTTGAGCTTTTCGCCCTTTAAGTGTCTGACTATATCTGTGGCGATAATGCCGCCTATTCTGTCGTCCCAGGCCTTAGCCATAAGATAGTTGGGGTTTGACATGACGCGGAAGGCCGCCACGGGGGTGACCATATCGCCCTTGCGGATCCCAAGGGCTTCGGCTTCCTGCTTATCGCATACGCCTATATCGACAAAAAGCTCGTCCAAATCCTTGACCCTCTTGGCAACCTCCTCGGGCATACCGTGGGGTGCGGGGGCGCTTATCATGCCGATGATTTCCTTGCCCTCTCTGGTGGTGATCATGACCTCCTGAGCCAAAAGCACATGACCCCACATTCCGCCGGCTTTGGAAAGGCGGATATAGCCTTCTTCCTCTATTTTGATTACATAGAAGCCGACTTCGTCCAAATGGCCGAAGAATGCGACCTTGGGGCCTTCTCCTTCGCCCTTCTTGCAACCGATTATCGAGCCGAGGTTGTCGTATTCAATGGTATCCACATAACCTTCCAGATACCTTTTCATCACTCTGCTCGCTTCCTTTTCCTGCCCGGAAACTCCCTTAGCCTGGCAGAAATCTTCCATCATCTGCAAATCAACGTCGCCGTAGGGTTCTAAAATGCGTTCTTTTTCTTTCTTTTCAGCCATTGTTATTTAATCTCCGCCCATTTGAAGTCAGTTCCGCCCATAAGCGAATAGTAAACATTTATAACATTATCCTTTTGGAGATAAGAGCCTTGGGAAACATACAGGGGAA
Organism: Eubacteriaceae bacterium; assembly: GCA_012727485.1. GTDB lineage: Bacteria > Bacillota > Clostridia > Eubacteriales > Anaerofustaceae > JAAYHF01. The sequence continues at coordinate 23,849 of JAAYHF010000045.1, read as the reverse complement.
TTACTCCCATATCTTCGATAAGTATTTTCTCTGCGGCGGCCATTGCATTCTGACGGACTGTCTGATCGTTGGAAGATTTGGCTGTCTTAAGCAGAGCATCGTATTCGGGATTGGAGTATTGTCCTTCGTTGTAAGCATTGTTGGACAAGGCAAGTTCGAGGAACGAATAGGGATCCATATAGTCGGTGGACCAACCGTCCAACGAGAAGTCGAAATCTCCGCTGTCCTTGCGCTCTCTCCTGACTGCACCTTCGAGGTTGACGGCTTTCACTTCTATACCGAGATTCGTTCTCCACATTTCGGCAAGAGCTTCTGCCAGAGCCTTATTGGCTTCGTTTGTGGTGTAAAGCATTTCCAAAACGGGGAAGCCCTTACCTTCGGGATAGCCGGCTTCGGCCAAAAGTGCCTTTGCCTGTTCCAAATCTCCGTTGGCGGGAATAAGATCCTCGGTGCGGAAAAGTTTTGAGGGATCGTCCACAGCAGCCATTTTATTGGGGATAAATCCTCCGATGGCGGTGGCGTTGTTTACGACATTAACTGCGATGGATTCGCGATCCAATGCGAGGCACAGAGCCTTTCTGACGCGAACATCATTGATTGCTTCGTGGGTATTATTAACCATGATATAGCGGTTGCTGAGGTTGCCGCGAATTTGAAGCACACCTTCTTCGGCAAGCCTTTTCTGGTCGGCGGTGGACATTGATCTGGAAGTTATATCCAACTGCCCTGTTTCATACATCTGAATTTCCGTGGCAGACTCAGAAACTGCGTAAATATAAAGTTCATCTATCTTCACAGTGGCGGCATCCCAATAATTGGGGTTCTTAACGACTTTGAGATACTGTTCCTTTACCCATTCGGCAGGCATGAACGGCCCGCTTGCAAGGGTGGAATCCAAATCCGCACCGTAGGTCGCCTGAGCTTCGGCAAAGGCCTTGCTTATTACTCCGTAAGTTCCGAACCCGGTGAGGGAAGCGAAATAGGGCGCGGGGTTTTCCAGGGTAACTTCGAGGGTGCGTGCGTCAACGGCTTTAAGGCCGAGATCGGAGGCGGAAGCATTGCCCATATTGTAGCTTTCGCCGTTCTTTATGTAATAAAGCTGATAAGCATACTCAAAAGCGTTGGCCGGATCCAAAGCTCTTGCCCAGGAATAGATAACGTCTTCGGTGGTAAGCGGGCTGCCGTCCGCAAACTTCAAGCCTTCCTTGAGAATGAAGGTGTAAACGAGGCCGTCCTCGCTTACCGTGTAGGATTCGGCAAGGGAGGGTTCGAATACGCCATTGAGGTTTTCTCTTAAAAGGGTATCGTATATCTGGGTTAATATAACATTATTTTCCAAGTTATTGCAGGCCTGGGGGTCAAAAGTATCGGGATCATAACCGATATTGTAATTAAGGCGTTTTACGCCGCCTTCGTCCTGTCCGGTCTGGCCGCATCCCGCAAAGCCGGCTATAAGCAGCAGTGAAAGGAGCAGCAGGGTCAATTTTTTCATTGAATTTTTTCCTCTTTCTTTTCGTTATCGAACAAATGGCAGGCAACGAAGTGATTCGGGGTGACTTCCGTGAAGGAAGGAGCAACACCCCTGCATTTATCCGTCGCCCTGGGGCATCTCGTGTTGAATGCACAGCCGCTTGGGGGATTTATGGGCGAAGGAACTTCCCCTTCAACGATTATGCGCCTCTTTTGCCTTTCCTTATCCGGATCCGGTACCGGAACGGCGGACATAAGAGCGGTGGTGTAGGGGTGAAGGGGGGATTTATAAAGCTCCTCGGAGGAAGCCAATTCCACCATTCTTCCCAAATACATAACACCGACACGATCTGAAATATATTGAACCATGGATAAATCATGGGCAATAAACAAATAAGTCAAGCCGAGGCGCTTTTGGAGATCCTTTAGCAGATTCACCACCTGGGCCTGAATGGAAACGTCCAAGGCGCTTATGGGCTCGTCGCAGACTATGAATTTCGGATTCGCCGCCAAGGAACGGGCAATTCCCACCCTCTGCCGCTGTCCTCCGCTGAATTCATGGGGGAAACGGGTGGCGTGGTCGCTGTTGAGCCCCACCAAATCCAATAATTCAAGCACCTTTTCCTTGCGCTGTGATGCGGAAAGGGCGGTGTCGTTTATCATGGATTCCATGATGATTTCGGAAACGGTCATGCGGGGGTTGAGCGAAGCGTAGGGATCTTGGAATATCATGTGCATATCCTTGCGGTAGGGGTGAAGCTGTTTTTGGTCAAGTTCGGTTATATCGTCTCCCTTGAATATTATCTTCCCTCCCGTGGGGTCGTAAAGGCGCATTATGGTGCGCCCCAGGGTGGTTTTGCCGCAACCGCTTTCCCCCACAAGCCCCAGGGTTTCCCCTTCGTATATATCGAAGGAAACATCGTCCACCGCCTTTAACACATCGTGCTTCACTCCGAAAAATTTACCCTCCCTTTTTATCGGGAAGTATTTTTTGAGGTTTTTAACGCTTAATATGGTATTCAACTCAAATATCCTCCTTGAAATCGGGGTGGTATCTCCAGCATTTCACCTTATGAGCCTCTCCCGCTTCGAAAACCGGCGGCTTTGCCTTGCGGCAACATTCCATGGCGTATTCGCACCTCTCGAAGAAATTGCAACCCTCATGCTCCAAGAGCAGATCCGGGGTTGAGCCGGGTATGGGCTGAAGCTCGTTATCTTTCATATCAAGGCGGGGCAGGGCTTTCAGCAGACCCCAGGTGTAGGGGTGCTTGGATTCGTAGTAAAGCTTTCTCACCTCGGCGCTTTCCACCACCTCGCCGCAGTACATCACCATCACCTTGTCGGCTATGGAAGCCACAACCCCCAAATCGTGGGTGATGAGAATAATGGCGGTGTTGAATTCTTCTTTAATATTACGCATCAAATCTATAATCTGCGCCTGAATTGTGACATCGAGGGCGGTGGTGGGTTCGTCCGCTATGAGAAGCTTCGGATTACAAAGCAGGCTCATGGCTATCATCACCCTTTGGCGCATTCCCCCGGAAAGCTCATGGGGATATTGCTTGGCGCGCTGTTCGGGATTGGCTATTCCCACCATATCCAACATATTGATTATCTTCTCATGGCGCTGAGCCTTGGTCATTTCCTTAAAATGCAATTTTAAGGATTCCTCCATCTGGCTTCCGATGGTGAAAACGGGGTTCAGGCAGGTCATCGGATCTTGGAAAATCATGCTAATTTCGCTTCCGCGGATCTTTTCCATTTCCTTTTCCTTTAAACCCACCACATCTTTGCCGTTAAAAAGGATTTGTCCGTTCACTATCTTGCCGCCTGTATCCACCAAACCCATAATCGACATACTTGCCACGGATTTGCCCGAGCCGGATTCCCCGACTATGGCTATGACTTCCCCTTCCTCAAGGGTGAAGGATATTTTGTCCACCGCCTTTATTTCCCCGAATTTGGTGAAAAAAGAGGTGGAAAGTTCTTTTACTTCAAGAATATTGTTCATCTTTTCCCCCTAATTCTGCTTGGGATCAAGCGCGTCCCTGAGAGCATCGCCTAAAAAGTTAAAGGCCAAAATGGTAACGGATATGAAAATCGCCGGAAACCAGAGCAAATAAGGATAACTTCTCAAGGCTGAAATACCCTCCTGGGCAAGCCCTCCCCAACTCGGCATGGGAGCCGAAATACCAAGCCCCAAAAATTGAAGCGAAGCTTCGAGGAAAATGGCGCTGGGAATGCTCAGGGTCATGGAAACGATTATCGGCCCGAAGGCATTGGGGATAAGGTGCTTTAACATGATGTGCCAATTCGAAACATTGGAAACCTTGGCGGCAAGCACAAATTCCCTTTCCTTGAGGGAAAGCACCTGCCCCCGCACCAGCCTCGCCATTCCGAGCCAACCTGTCACCCCGATGACTATGAAAACATTTGTCAGGCTGTTGCCCAAAACCACCATGAGCAGTATCACATACAACATTGAGGGGATCGAGGAAATAATATCGACTATCCTCATCATTATTTCATCAACCTTGCCCCCGGCATAGCCTGAGATCGTGCCGTAGATAACGCCTATGCCCAAAGAGATAAGGCTTGCGGCAAACCCGCAGGCCAAGGATATTCTCGCCCCGTAGGCAAGGCGCACGAACATATCCCGCCCCAAATTATCCGTTCCCATCAAATGCTCGGCTCCCGGAGCCTTGAAGGCATTGTCCAGGGATTGACTGCGGTAATCATAGGGAATAACCATCGGCCCGATTATGGCGAAAATAAGCATAATAACAATTATGATAAGCCCCACAAGACCGAGCTTGTTCCGCTTGAAGCGGGCCCAGGCATCTTGAATAAAGGTTGTGGCGGGGCGCAATATTTTTTCGGCCTCTTTTTGATCCTTGCTTACCCTTTTGAACGATATTTCCTCGGTTTTTTCCATCATTTCGCAACTATCTGTCATATCAGGCTCCCTCCGAAAGCTTTATGCGGGGATCTATCACGGCATAAAGAATGTCAACAATGAGTATGGACACTATCAAAAGCGAGGAATAGAAGATCGTAAGGCCCATTATCATCGTGTAATCCCGATTGGTTATGGCGGCGGTGAATTGCTGACCCAACCCTGGAATGGTAAATATCTTTTCCACCACCAAACTTCCCGTAATTATTCCCGCAAACATCGGGCCGAGAACGGTGATAACCGGGAGAATGGCGTTTTTCAGGGCGTGTTTGTAAATGAGCTTGCCCCGGGGCACTCCCTTGGAACGGGCTGTGCGGATATAATCGTTATTCAAAACCTCGAGCATACTCGATTTCATCATTTTGGTTATATAGGAAAGGGGGTAGGCTGCTAAGGCCAAAACGGGCATGACCGCCTGCTGGGGAGTACCCCACATCGCCACGGGCAGTATTCTTAATTTATAGCCTAAAAAATACATCAGCCCGCTGGCGATGACGAAATTCGGCAGGGAAACCAAAATCGTCGTTAAGACCTTTAAAATGTTATCCTGCCATTTATTCTGTTTTAAGGCGGATATGATTCCTGCGGGTATTCCCAGCGAAATGGCGACTATCATCGCAAAGATGCCCAAAATAAAGGAAACGGGGAAGCATCTGTCTATATAGTCGTTCACGGTTTCGTTTTTATAGAAGTATGAAGGGCCGAAATCGAATTTCGCCACATCGACCATATAATCTATGTACTGCTCGAAAACCGGCTTATCGAGATGATATTTCTTGTTCAGGTTCTCGATTATCGTCGGGTTTAAGGGTTTTTCCCTGTCAAAGGGCCCCCCCGGAACGGCACGGCACATCCAAAAGGTGGTGGTGGCGATGATGAATATGACGGCTATCGAAATGAAAAGCCTGCGCATTATATATTTGAACACATTCTCACCCCTTCCGACGGCTCATATAGGCCTCAATTTCTTCCACAGTCTTGGGAATTCCGCCCGAAAGCACCTCTTTTCCGTCCTCGGTGATAAGAATCGTGTCCTCTATGCGTATGCCTATTTTTTCATCGTCGAAGTAAAGCCCGGGTTCGAGGGTGAAAACCATGTCCTTGGCGAGCGTCATGCCGTTTGCGCCCACATCATGGGTATCAAGGCCGATGAAATGTCCCGACCCATGGAAATAATATTTCGATATTTCCTCGGGGGTCTCGATCATTTTCAGCTTCATCAATTCCTGCGCCATGACCTGCTTGCTGATATTTTGAAGCTCGTCCTTGGGCTGACCGGGCTTTGTGGCTTCCAAGGCGGCGTTAAGACCCGCCAAAACCACATTGTAAAGCTCCTTTTGCCTTGCGGTGAATTTTCCGTTCACCGGATAGGTGCGGGAAACATCGGCGCAGTAATAATCCCATCTGGCGCCCAAGTCAAACAGGATCATATCCCCGTCGGCAAGGCGGCTGTTATTTCTCATATAATGCATATAGCAGGCGTTTATGCCGCCGGCGGCTATGGTGGGGAAGGCGGGGGTCATGACCTCGTTGCTTTTAAGCACGAAATCGTAATAGGCCTCCACCTCATATTCCATCATTCCCGGCTTGATGTTATCCAGCATATTCTTGACCGCCTGCTCGGTGATAAGGCAGGCCTTGCGGTGGGCGGCTATTTCTTCCGGGGTCTTTACTGTGCGCATTTGGGCGACGGTTTCATAGGAATTGTGCATGGTGAGATAGGGGTAGGCTTTGAGAAGTTGGTGGGCAAGCTTTTGTTCGCCGTTATAGGGATAGCTCATTCTCCACCTTGCCATATCCATATAGCAATCCTTCACTCCGCTGCCGAAAAGGCCTCTGGAGACAACATCTTCCCAATCCTCCAAGGGGCGTATGGCGGAAATGCCCGTTTTCTCCTTTAATTCGTCAATATCGAATTTGATGCCGCTCCAGCGTTGTTCATGCTCGGTGGGGGTGTGCATCAAAAGGGTTTCGCTGACAACCCCGGCGACCTTGAAAACGAGGTAGATCGCCTTGGGCGTGTCCACCCCCGTCAGATAATAAAAGTTACGATATACCTCAAAGGCAAAACATTCGTCGTGGGAAGATTCCGCTTCGTCTCCGCTGTAAAGAAACGCCATGGAATTGTCCTTCATGGCATCTTGGTATTTCTTGCGTCTTTGCTGATAAGTGTTCATATATTTCCCCTGTAAAGCGTGATTATTTTTCATATATTACAGTAAGCGTAGCTTATAGTCAATATAAAATGCAGGAATTTGTATAAATATGACAGGGCGGGGGGAATTAATTGATTAATGAATAATTAAAATAAAAATGGGCGTCGGCCTTGCATTTTATGCCGCGCCTTTTTTATCGGTTATTATGGTTTAAGTCGGCTTTCTTTTCGGGGGAAAAGGGGTGAAGGGGTTTATTTTGAAAAGCAGCCAACGGGCGATTCGAAGGAGGGTATCATAAAGGTTTGATTATTGATCGGGCTAAGCAATGTTAATGTTAAGAGAGGATTAGAAGAAGGGGGACGGGGTGTAAAGTATAAAAATAAATGAGTTTCGTGGTTTTCATAGATTGAGCCTCACCCCATTCCGAGTACTTTACCGTTATTCGGCTTGTTTCCGCTTTATGAATATGGAGTTTCTTCATAAGGCTTTAACTCACAAAAGCAATCCATGAAAAAGAAATCTCAACCTTATTCTTAAGATATAAAGGGCAATGTTTCATGAATACAAATCTCGCCTTTGAAATAGGGTTATTTCATGCGGCAAACACCTTTGCCTTTTGGTTTAATTATGCCGTCTATCGACCTTCCCACTGTGCGCTTTTGCCTTAAGGCACCGTTCGCAGTGGCGGCGAAGCAAGGAATGATTCGATTGCCATTGCGAAAACAATCCCTTTCAAAACTAAGCGAAGATCGAAAGAGAGTTTCCCTTTATTGTTTATCGGGAGATTATTTACAGCGATTTACCCTTACGGGCTTAAGCCCAAACATTTCGCCCCGACCGCAGGACTAAGGGCTGACAGGCCGCAACGGGAAGCCTTGATTGTGACCTGTTCTTTTTATAAAGCCCCATTCGCAAATGATTTCACACAAACTCAACAAAACTCAACAACCCCTCCCCAAAATTCCCTTACAAAAAAAAGACATTTTAAATCAAGCCCTTTTTTGCCAACACTTAAAAAATTCGGTAAAAAAGCCCTTAAATACCCCTTGAAGTATATTTTTAATCATGCTACGCTTGATTACGGTCAAAGAAGAAAAGAGGATTTATGAAAAATATCATCATTAAGGGTCTGACCCAGAACAACCTGAAGAATGTTTCCCTGAACATTCCCAAAAACAAGATCGTGGTATTCACCGGGGTTTCAGGCTCGGGAAAATCCAGCGTCGTATTCGATACGATAGCTTCGGAGGCTTCCCGACAAATGAACGATACCTACCCCGCCTTCGTGCGAAACCGTATGCCCAAATACGAAAAACCCTCGGTGGAGCTGCTGGAAAACCTTTCCCCGGCGGTGGTGGTGGATCAAAGCTCCCTCGGGACGAATATGCGCTCCACAGTGGGAACCGCCTCCGAGCTTTACACCGCCCTTCGCCTGCTTTTCTCCCGCATCGGTCAGCCCTATGTGGGGGGCGCTTCGATGTTTTCCTTCAACGACCCCGCGGGAATGTGTCCGGAGTGTTCCGGGCTCGGAAATGTCACGGATATAAATATTTACGCCATTTTGGATATGGAAAAATCCCTTTCCGAAGGGGCGATAACGGACAGCACCTTTCGGGTGGGGGGTTGGTATTTAAGGCAATACGGCGCTTCGAAGCTCTTTGATATGGATAAACCCCTCAAGGATTACAGCGAAAGGGAAATGAATCTTCTGCTCTACGCAAGCCCCACTCCCGAAGGCGAAAGGGTTTCCGAGAGGGTGGAGGGAATATACAATTCATATAAAAAGCGCTATCTCACAAGGGATTTATCCCAACTCGGGGAATATCAAAAAGACAAATCCGCCCGGCTCATCTCCCGGCGGGTCTGCCCCGTATGCCACGGACAGCGGCTGAACAGGGAATCCCTTGCCTGCTGGATAATGGGTTACAATATTTCCGATATGTGCGAAATGGAACTGCCCGTGCTGAGGGATTTATTGGGAAGGCTCGAGGACAAAAGGGTGGCCGCAGTGGTTGAGCGCATAAGGGAGGGGTTGACGAGAATGATAGACATAGGTTTGGGTTATCTGAATTTGAACAGAGATACCTCCTCCCTTTCCGGAGGGGAAGCCCAGCGGCTAAAATTGGTGAGATTTTTGGGCTCAAGCCTTACTGATATGATGTATATATTCGACGAACCCTCCACGGGTATGCACCCGAGAGATGTCCACAGAATGAACAATCTGCTCAAGGATCTGAAGGAGCGGGGCAACAGCGTGCTTGTGGTGGAACATGATAAGGACGTCATATCCATATCCGACGAGGTGATAGATATGGGCCCCCTGGCGGGAAGGCTCGGCGGAGAGGTGGTTTTTCAGGGCGAATATGAAAAACTGCTCGAAAGCGGCACTCTGACGGGGCAAGCCCTGAGCCGCAATGTTTTGCTTAAAACCTCCCCCCGCACTCCGAAGGGATTTTTGCCCGTAAGGGGGGCGAATCTGAACAACCTTAAAAATGTCGATGTGGATATACCCCTCGGGGTGATATGCGCAGTTACGGGGGTGGCGGGAAGCGGAAAAAGCACGCTGATAAGCAAGGTCTTTGCCAATCAATATGAGGACAGGGTGATAAAGGTGGATCAATCCCCCATCACCGCCAACAATCGCTCCACCCCCGCTTCCTTCTTGGGTTTCTTGGACGCCATAAGAAATCTTTTCGCCTCGCAAAACAATGTTTCCCCCGGACTTTTCAGCTTCAATTCCGAGGGGGCCTGCCCCGTATGCCACGGCAAGGGGGTGATCGTCACCGAGCTTGTTTTCATGGATCCGATAGTCACCACCTGCGAGGCCTGCTTAGGCAGTCGTTTCAGCGATGAGGCATTAAGCTACAAATACAAGGGCAAGAACATTTTGGAGGTGCTTTCCATGACCGCCGGGGAAGCGGCGGAGTTTTTCGATGATAAAAAGATCGCAAAGGGTATTTCTTCCCTTTGCGAGGTGGGTCTATCCTATATGAGGTTGGGTCAGCCCCTCTCCACCCTCTCCGGCGGGGAGCGTCAAAGGTTGAAATTGGCGAAATATTTAAGGAAAAAGGGGAGCATATATATTTTGGACGAGCCCACCACAGGACTTCACCCCTCCGACTGCGAAAAACTCATGGAGCTTTTCGAGGGTTTTGCGGATAAGGGCAACACGGTTATTATCATAGAGCATAATTTGGACGTGATAAAAAGAGCCGATTATATCATCGACATCGGCCCGGACGGGGGAAGCGGCGGCGGCGAGGTGGTTTTCTGCGGTAAACCGTCGGAAATGGCGGAAAATTCCCAAACCAACACCGCCAAATGCCTTAGAATGTCCCTTTCGGGCAAGACCTTAACGGAAGAACAGCGCAGGGAGCTTGCCGCAAATTATTACGATTACAAGGAGAACACCGAAAAGGAAATGCAGATAAAAATTAACCCCATAGGCAGGATAGTCAGCAAAGAAGACGGTTATTACATCGCTTTGGATACGAAATACGCCCCCGCCTTGGAGGGCTTGGAGGGATTTTCCCATATTCAGGTTTATTGGTGGTTCGATGGGGCGGACACCGCCGAGGACAGAGGCGTGCTTGCCACGGAAAAGCCCTACACAAAGGGCCCGGATAAGCTGGGCATCTTCGCCACCCGTTCCCCCCAGCGCCCCAACCCCATTGCGGTGAGTACCTGCGGGCTGATATGGCTCGATAAGAAAAACGCCCTTGTGGGAATTGACTATATAGATGCCTTCAACGCCACCCCCGTTTTGGACATCAAGCCCTACACCCCGAGTTTGGACAGGGTCAAAAATCCCTCCGTTCCCGAATGGTGCGCCCATTGGCCGCAAAACACCGAGGACGCGGGGCAATTCGATTGGGAAAGCGAATTTAATTTTTAGCTTCGGGGCTTATGAAATCAAACCGACGGCTGACACTTTAATAACGAGCTCATAAAAAACAGACCATATATCAATACAAAGTCTAAAAGCAAAGAGAAGGAGATAATTTCCTTCTCTTTGATAATTTTTTCGTTTAATAAATCGCCGTGAATACACTATTTTTAAGCTTAAAACTCATCGTAAAAAACCGTCTCCCCCAAGGGTTTGCGCTCGGTGTGGCGGGCAGAGGGTTGAGCGCCTTCGGCGGGGTAGCCGAGGACGAGCAGGGCAGTCATTTCGTAATTATCGGGGACGGCAAATTCCTCCCTCATGGCAACCGGGTCGAAGTGCATCACCCAGGTGGTACCCAGCCCCAGACTTTGGGCTTGAAGCATCATTTGGGTGGCGACGATGGAGGCGTCTATGTCGGCGCTGAGCTTTCCGTCGTAGGCGCGCTTCCAGCAGGCGGTTTTATCGGCGCAGACGAGCAGGGCCGCCGGGGCGTTGTAATGGCTCATGGTGCATTTTTTCAGCTTCGCCAGATTCTCCTCGCTTTGTATAACGAGTATGCGCTGGGGCTGGTCGTTATGGGCGGTGGGGGCGAGCCTTCCCGCCTCGAGAACGGCTTCCAAATCCGCCGCTTCCACCTTCTTTTCCGAAAAGGCCCTCAGGGAATATCTCTCCCGAGCGAACTTTAAAAAATCGTATTTATCCTTCATATAAACCTTTCCTTTCCTTAAAATGCTTCTAAAAGGCTTTTTCCTTGGTTTGAGCTATTATGCCCTCAATGGCTTTTGTCTTGATTCACTATTCGGCAATAGCCCATGCCCTTAATAGCTTTTGACGGTCTGTACCTACTCGGCTATTGCCCATGCCCTCACGGGAAGGCCGGTGGCGCCCTTTATATTAAGGAAGGCCACCACTATAATTGCCCCCGCCGGGGGAAGCTGATCCAAATTGCAGAGCATTTCCACCTGAAGCTTGCCTATTTCAAGCACATAGCGTTCGCAGGCCAGATCCCCCGCCTCCTCGGCGGCGGCGGAAGAATCGGTGTCCAGAGTTTCGTGACCGTTTGCGGCCGCATTGCGGACTTCATATATGTATTTCAGGGCTTCCAGCGACCAACCGGGGAAGTTCTCGCTGCCGTCCTCGGCCAAGCCCGAAATGGCGTTCATATCGGGCCACTTTTTGCCCCAATCGCTTCTTAGCGCCACGAAAGCTCCCTCGGGTATCTGCCCGTATTTTTCCTCATATTCCATTATGTCCTTTGCACTCACGGTATAGCGGGGGTTTTGTTTTGCTTTCTCGCTTATATCCACCACGCAAAGGGGATAGACGGTGTCGGTTATGCCGTATTTTTCGGAAAGCTGTCCGCCCTTGATGAAATGCCCGGGGAAGTCGATATGGGTGCCGAATTGACCGGGGAATTTAAATGTTTGAATGTGGCATTCGAGCATCGGCTCTCCCCAATCGTAAACCGTTTTGGCAAGCTCCACGCTCCCCTCGGGTATGCCGCTCCAGAAGGGGCTGTCGTTATCCAGCCTGTGGGTGAGATCTATCCAACGAAGTTTCTTTATTCTTTTCAGTTCGTCCCATAATTTATACATTTCCTGCGCCTCCGTATTTATTTGTTTTCCTTATTATAACTCAATAAGAAAGGGTTTTCCATATAAAAACGCCCTTTTTAATCATTGGGGAAAGTCTGTCGGAATTGGTAAGAGCCGCTTTTATGATATAATTCTTTTGCGGAGAAAATGAGCGCAGATTGTTCCCCTCGGTGAACGCTTCGATAGGGCTGAAGCATGGCGGTAAAAGATGCTTAAGCGCCCTTCTTATATACGTAAAAACGGCGCAGTATGCGGCAAAATCGGCTAAATACGGCTTTCACCGCACCGATGGCGGCACTTTGGAAAAGCAAGACTAAGCAGGGCGGCAACGGTCACAAAGGCGAAGGTTTCGGCTTGCCCCGAAAAGTCAACGGGCAGGCGATGCGCCAGATGACCTTCGGGAGAGCAGAGAAGGAGTAAAAACCTTTCCATATATAATAGAAAGAACGATGACCGACGGGGCGGGCGGCAATTTTTGCGACTTTTTACCGGACGCTAAACATCTCGGTTGACGCAAAGGCGCATATACGCTTCAATAATAAACAACATAAACGGAAGGCTGACATGGCTAACAAGAGCAAGAAAGATGATTTCGGTTGGGGAACGCTGATATTTTGGGCGGTGTTCGTGGGATTTCTGGGAAAAAGCGGCATATTGGCTGCGATGATTATTTCATTTTTGATTTCCTTGGCGATAAAAGACGAAAAGGATAAAAAGCAAATCACAAAAAAGCCCGCCGCCGATAAGGAAACCAAGGCAACGGGCGCAAGGATCAATTATAAAGTTCCCCCCTCCCCCGAGGAGACCCTTTCTGTTCAGGCGAAGAAGTACGACCGCCTATTCGGGCAGGTCATCGGCAAAACAGAAGAAGGGGAGATGAAGCAGGATATTATTTATATCCGAAAAATCACCTCGGAGATATTCGCTCAGGCAATGGAAAAGGAGAACGCCGCCTCCCTGAGCCGATTCACCTCCTATTATCTGCCCACCACGGTAAAACTGCTCACAACCTACACGACCCTCATCGAAAAACCCCTTCGCACAGCCAAAATAAGGGGAAGCATGACGGAGATCGAAAAGGTTATAAAGGATATTAAAGCCGCCTTTGAAAAACTTTACGACGAGATCATAACCGACACCGCCGCCGATATATCCGCTGAAATTTCAGCCCTTCAAACGGTGATGGATTTGGACGGGCTTTCCGGGGAGATCTTCTCACCCACTGCGGACACCTCGGAGGAATAGCTCGGAATATCGGCACAGGATCTGCCATCATTAATTTTACATTCAGACCGGGTCACAATGCAGAAAGCTTCATTTTGTGACCCGGTCATTTCATAAAAAACCGCCTTTACGGTCTTTTTACTTTATATCAAGACAGCTTCACCATATTAAGAAGCGCCTTTCCTTACCGCCCCGAAGATGCCGGAAAACCCACCGCCCGCCTTTTTCACCTATTTGGCCGCTAAAAAACATTTTCGGCAAACTTCCCCGCACAAAAGCAGTTAAGAAATGGGGTTTTAATCGTGGGTATTTTCGAGGTAGAGGGACTTTTGGGGCAAGTAACAGATACTCGCAAAATGCGAAAATCGCATGCGTAAAGGGAGTCTGCTTTTGCGCTTGCGTTTTTCTTCGTTTATGCCGATGTGTCGGTTACTTATTTTAATTACGGGCTTTTCTTTCGGCATTGCCTTAACTTAAGGCATTGCCTTAAGGCGTTGCCTGCCCATTTTAAAGGGCAAAAAGGTAAGATAGGCACCGAGACATACGCAGGGTATATAAAGCAGGGTCGATACATACCAGCCGCATCTTTCCGCTATTACCTTGAAAACGGCTAAAGAGCTGTTGGCGGGGCCTATGAAGAACATATTTACCTCCCCCCCGGAAACATTCCAAAGAGCCACATTTATCAAAAAAGCCACGGCGCAAAGCCCCAAAAAGGTGACTGTGGCGCTTTTATAATCCTTCTTCTCACAGCCCGCCTTCCCCGAAAATCCCAAATAAACTCCCAAGAAAATCAGGCTCATGTGCCAAACAAAGGCGTGGAGGGTCAAAAAGAGATAGTCGTGGATCAGCCCCGAGGGTTCAAAGAAGGAAATGAAGCCCCCCAAAAGGTTATAGGAAAACATGAAGTCAAACATACCCCGCCTGAGCTTCCCCTCCCTCAGCAGGGGGGCGATAAGGCAGAAATACATGGGGATACTGCACATTTGGAAGGGAAATATCCACCACTGATAGGAATGATTGCCGATCACATAAAAATAAAAAAGTTGTTTATAGATTTCGCATAAAGCCAAAAAAAGCCCCACGCCGAAGATGAGGCGGCGGCTCGCCCCTTCGGAAAGGTTTTTCAGGCGGCGGGCGATGAGTATGCTTAAGGTAAAGCCCACCGTGAAGAAAATCAGGTGAAAGAGGCCGTAGGGTTTGGGCGGGGTCATGGGTATGGCGGAAAGGCGGATAATTTCTTCGATAATATTCATTTTTTTCTCCAATTATGTCGGGCGTAGACAGTTTAATACCGACATGGTTTGATGTAAAGGGAGTTAATTGTTTCTTCATGGAAATTTAACCGGAGGGTAAATAAGAGGAAGGGGGGGGTGTGCGTAATCGGATATTACGGGCAAAGAAAGGGGGCGGGTGGGGTCAATATCGAATGAGTATGTTTAGTTGATTTTTGCGAAGTGACCGGGTCACGGCGGAAAAAGCCGTCGTAATGCTTTGTTGCATTTGCGGCTGATATTACTTACTTGGCGGGAAGTAAAGAGAGCAAATCTCGATTCCATAGGGCGCAAATAATGACAGGCGACAATTCCAAAATACTGCGGCTCACCTGCGATAATACCGCAATATCGTTGCGTTGACTTATCATTCCGACCCAATTCCTCAACGAAAAACAATATGGCGGTAGATAACCTTATTCGGCCTGACGGGAGAGGTCTGACTATTTTGGGTAAAACGGCGAAAACGGGCGGAGATTTCGGTTTTTTGACTTTTTGAGGGCTGTTGAGGGCTGTTTATAGTTTTGGGGTTTGTGTGGGTATTTAATCGGTGGTTTCTTATAATTGAATTATTCGCGCGGCTTAAAGCAAGTGTCTTATATGCGACGAAGTTGTTTCTCGCAATGCAACACAAAGCAGTTGCAATGCAACTGTACGGTGTTGCATTGCAACTGTCCTGTGTTGCATTGCTACTGTCCTGCGTTGAGTCTTGTGTTGCATTGCCTAATGCTATATTACATTCCCCAAACCTTGACTTTTCTCCGTCGCATAATGTATTATAAAGTCATCGAAGGGCTTACAGCAGAAAACAGCCCCGAAAGCCCAAGGCATAAGCCAAGGGCAGGGCTGAAGCCCTTGATCATAACCGTTCATTATATTTACCAAGGAAGGTATCTTATCCCCGAAGGGCATAAATACGGTCTTTATCAGGCTGTGAATATGCTTTTTTATATTCCAAAAGATAGAACTAAAGAAAGGAACCAATTTCCATAGAAAGGAAATATGAATTATGAAAGACCCTAACATCGTTAAAAAAATCGTTTACTGCGCCCTTTGCCTTGCCCTTGCCATGGTGTTGCCCCTTTTGACCGGGCAGATTCCCCAGATAGGCGGAGCCCTTTCTCCCATGCATATCCCCGTTTTTATCTGCGGCTTCCTCTGCGGCTGGCCCTGGGGACTTCTGACGGGGCTTATCGCTCCCCTGCTTCGCTTCGCCCTTTTCGGTATGCCCCCCGTTTTTCCCACCGGGGTGGCCATGGCCTTTGAGTTGGCGATTTACGGAGCGCTTTGCGGCGCGCTTTACAATGCTTTCCCGAAAAAGAACTCCTATATTTATCTCACCCTCATCATCTCCATGCTTGCGGGCAGGGTGGTATGGGGTGCGGTGAGGTTTATCATAGCGGGGCTTACCTCCACGGAGTTTCCCTTTGCCGCCTTCATCGCGGGGGCCTTTACCAACGGCATACCCGGGATAATTCTGCATATTGCGATAATCCCGCCGATTGTCATCGCTTTGAAGAAGGCGAAGTTGGTGGTGAACGGATAGTTGGGGGGGCAAGGCAGCTTGATTTTCAGGTTGTTTTATGATACGGATAGTTTTGAGAAGGTTTAAGGGCAACGCCGCATAAAACACGATAATACTTATCAAGTAAGAAAGTTCCCATAATCAGGCAAACCGAACTTGTTAAACCGACCCGGTCATAATTGAATAAAAAAATCACGCAAGCGCGAAAATGTTGTGTCTTTGCGCTTGCGCTTTGCTTATGAAATTATTTTATATGTATGGTTTTGTTATTTTGACCGGGTCTACTTCGCAAAACCCCTGATATTTTCGGTCTGTCATAAACCTCCGCAGTATCTTGGCTTTTGGCTTATTTTCCGCTTCCTTCGATTTGCTTTTCCATGTCGCCCGCCGTGACCCGATAAAGCCTTCTCGTCAAGCGTTTATTTCCCGAACAGGCAAATTAAGCCGCAAAGCATTAAAATCCTATCTTCAATCCCCATTGAAGCGGTATCAATCATATCCCGATTACGGACGCTTAATTATTCGAGTTAAGATCAAAGGCCATATCGCCGCAAAATCAAGATATAATACCCTTCTGCGACGCATCAATGACTGTCCGTAAAATTTCCAGCGCGTCCTCGATGAGCTTCGAGGCGCCCGCTTCCCGCACCCCCGCCACAAATATCCCGCACTGCGCCATGGGAATCAATATCTTCACGGCATCACTGCTTCCCACCGCCGCCGCCATTTCCGCCGTAACCTCCCCCATGAGGGAATCCGCCGCAATAATTCCGATCGGCCCGATTATGACCCCGGCTTTTTTACAGGCGACCTTCAGGGCGTTTTCCCCCGTAGCCGCCCTTATGCCGGAGGCTTTGAGCATATTTGCCGTGGCGGCGCTGTTTGTTCCCACAGCGGTTATTTCTTCCCCGGGGAAGGCGGCGGTTATCTTTTCCGCAAGAGATCGGCCTATGTTGCCCCCCTGCCCGTCTATGATTAGTATTTTCATTATTTTTGCTCCCCTTCGGTTTATTATACCTTATTTGGCATCGCGCCCGATTGCAAAGAGCGTATCATAAGGTTTAAATGTGCTGTTTCGCTTTGCGCCCATAAAACCCTGCCGCAAACCGAGCAAGCCGAAAACGAGCCTTAAACTTGCCTTAAGGGGTATTTACCTACTTGTACGGTGAAAAGTAGCGGAGGCATGGAAAATGCCTTAAGCTTGCCTTAGGGATATTATCTGCGGCTTATCAATGGGGTATCATTCCCAATCCCCCGAAAAACCGCCGAAAAACGGGAAGGGAGGCTTACCGTGGGTTGCACGGAGTGAATAATAGGAGTAAAATAAAGGCGGTTCGAAGGGCGAACCGTATTCATTTAAAAAATTTCACTCCGAGAAAGGAGCAGTTAAAATGTCAATATATTTGGTCGATTACGAAAATGTCACCCTAAAGGGGCTTGCGGGGGTTGAAAAGCTCACCGAGGAGGACAGCGTTCATATTTTTTACAGCGAAAAGGCGAATAACATCACCTTCGCCATGCACAAGCTGATAAACGAATCCCATGCGAAAATAGATTATGTGAATGTCACCACCGGGGGCAAGAACAGTCTGGATTTCCAGCTTATAACCTTTTTGGGCTATCTCATCGCCAAAAACGAGAGGGAGGAATTTTTTCTTGTGACCAAGGACAACGGCTTTAATTCCACCGCCGCCTTTTGGGAACAAAGGGGAGTGAGGGTATCCTTGGCGAATAACCTCATGCGCCAAACCGTCAGCGAGACAGAAAAGAAGCTCGAAAGCCTTATCCCCGATTTTAAAGATGATATACCCGCCATATGTAAAATGCTTGAGCAATATAAGACAAAGCAGGGCTTCAACAACGCTTTGACCAAAAATTTCGGCAGTGAGAAAACCGGGATAATCTATAAGGCGGTCAAGCCGCTTTTGGCGGATAAAAAGGGGAAGTAAGAAAAGCTCTGTCGGGAATATGCGCCTTGCTCGCATATTGTTTTGGGCATTTTGTCAAATGAAAAGACTTCCTCAACGCCGTATCAAGGGAGAAAAAACTTCTGTAAAATTTTTGCAAACCCGAAAAAGCCAAACCTCAACGACCAAACCGAAAGCAACTAACCCGAAAGCGGTCAACCCGTAAACGGCTTGTCATTTTTGCCTTTTGGGGCGGCGAGCGTTTAAGCGGGTAAGCCGTTTTATTCCGAGGGGGCAAATGACGGGGTAATCTATGCGGTAATACTTTTTCTGCTTATAAAAAAAGGCGGCAATACCGCCGCCTTTGCGGTATTGTGCCGCCCCTGCGGTATTGCCGCCTTTTTTAATTCCTTTAATTCTCTTTTTAACTATTTCCACTCCACAATCCTGTAATAAGTCTTCGCCGTGAGCCTGAAAACGATGATATATATCAGCGAAAACACCGCGGCGGTGATGAATATCCATGTTATAACGAGAGCAGTTTCCGCCATAACGAACACATCAGCCATCAGCTTTAATATATTTCCCGCCGCCAGCACATGAAGCAGGGCGACGAGGAGAGGGGCGAAGAAGATTATAAGCACCTGACGGTTTATGGTGGAACGCACCTCCTCGGAACTCATGCCCACCTGTTGAAGGATACTGAAGCGCTCCCTGTCGTCGTAACCCTCGGAAACCTGCTTGAAATACATCACGATTACCGTATTCACGAGGAAAAGCACCGAAAAGTACATCCCCAAAAAGAGCAGTCCGCCGTATACAGCCCCGGTTTCTATCCGGTTTATCTCCATGGAATAGATATTGTAATAGTAGGAATCCTCGGGGCTCACCGCCTTAATGGAGTCAAAGGCGAGGGTGGGCAGAGTCTTGGCGAAGGCGATCTTATCGTCGCTTTTTCCCTTTAAATTCGCTATGATTGTGAAATAGCGGGTATCTGCGCCGAAAATCGCATCAAGCTCATTGCCGGGGTTTATCGCATTCCTCAGTTCGAGGGCGTTCTTTTCGTCGGCGGCGACGAAGAATATGTCCTCCACATCGCTGTTTTTACCCTTGGTGAAGGGACTGTCGGCGACGATCTTCTTTATTGCGAACTGCTTTGAAGCGGTTTTAAGTTCGGCGGTGTCGTTGATTGGCCTCGGGGTCAATACAATTATCTCCCCGGGAGCAAGGGAGGCCTTCTCCCCCGTTACGCCGTTGTAATCCTCCAAGGTGATGATATGCACAGCTAAAGAACCGTCGAAGGCTTCTAAGTCAACGCCATTCATTTTGGCGTTTTCGTCTTTAAAGATAAATTCCCCCTTGTAAAGTATGCAGGTATCCTTAAGGCTGTAATATCCGAAAAGGCTTTCCGTTTCAATGCCTGTTTCCTTCGCAAGGTTTTGCGCTATTTGAAGCATTTCTTCCTTTTCGGGGGCGACGGCGCTCTTATCGTGGAAAAGGTTGAAGGTCACATCGTTGGGGTTGCGGGAGGCGAGTATATTCTCCTGCCCGAAATACAAAGCACAGCAGAAGGAAACCGTAACCAAAACCATGGTGGAAAGAATGCAGATATTCGCCAAGCCCGTGGCGTTTTGCTTCATGCGGTGGGTAAGGGAGGAAACCGAAACGAAGTTGCGGGCTTTATAATAGAAATCTTTGTTCTTCTTGAGAGCGCCCAAAACGAATTGACTGCCCGCATAGAAAAGCAGATAGGTGGCGAGGATAACCGCAAAAACGCAGGGCCAAAACATCGTAATGGCAAGAACCCCCACCTTCACGAATATGGAAAAGACATAAGCCCCGCCCAAAAGCAAAGCGCCCGCAACGGTTATGGGGACAATGCCCTTTATCTTCTTTTCCCCCTGCTTTTCGCTGGTCAAAAGGTTTATCGGATCCGTCAGGCTCACCCTAAAGCGGTTATAAAGGGTGGTGGAGGTGAAGACAAGGCCGAAATATATGAAGGTTACGATGAAGGAAATCGGGGAGAGGGCGTAGGTACCCTCCGCAATATGCCCCACCATCGCCATTAACATCATGAATATGAGCCTTCCGAAAACAATCCCCCCCGCAATGCCCGTTAAAACCGCGGCGGAATTGACCATGAAGGCTTCCTTGGCGATTATCTTTCCCACATGGCGTTTTTCCAGCCCGAGTATGCCGTAAAGCCCGAATTCCTTTGTTCTGCGCTTGATGAGAAAGCTGTTCAGATAAAATATATAACCGAAGGTGAAAAACGACATCACTATAATGCCGAAAATCAGCATTACCCCGGTGGTGGTTGTTCCCGCATATTTGACATTGCTCACGGATTGGGCGAAATAGGTGTTGATTATTGTGAAAAACATCGCCACCATGATCGATGCGGTTACAAAATAGGGCAGGTTCATCTGCTTGTTGCGCTTGATGTTGGCCTTGGCCAGCCTTTGGTAAAGGGAGTTGTTCTTATTCATCTTCGCCTTCCCCCTCGGTGAGCAGGCTCATATTTGTCATGATCCTCTCCCTGAAAGCTTTGCGGCTTTCCCCGCCTTTGTATATTTGATTGTAGAGCATTCCGTCCTTTATGAATATCACCCGTGAAGCGTAGCTTGCGGCGTCGATGCTGTGGGTAACCATTAATATGGTCTGCCCGCCTTTGTTGAGGGTTTCAAAGGTCTTGAGCAGATTTGCCGAGGATTTGGAATCCAGCGCCCCGGTGGGTTCGTCCGCCAGGATTATCTTCGGATTGGTGATTATCGCTCTTGCTATGGCCGCCCTTTGCTTCTCTCCCCCTGAAACCTCATAGGGGAATTTTTCCGTAAGGCTTTCTATGCCAAGCTCCCTTACTATCGGAGAAATCCTCTCCTCCATTTGCGCCACGGGTGTATCCGCCAAAACCAGGGGCAAAAGGATATTGTCCTTTATCGAAAATGTGTCCAGAAGGTTGAAATCCTGAAAAACAAATCCCAAGTTTTCCCTTCTGAATTTGGAAAGCTCCCTGTTTTTTATTTGGGAGAAGTTTTTGCCCGAAAGGAGAATTTCTCCGCCGGAGGGCTTATCCAACGAAGCGATGAGGTTGAGCAGGGTGGTTTTACCTGAACCGGAAGGCCCCATTATCCCCACAAATTCCCCCCGAGCCACCTCAAAGGATATATCGCTCAAGGCGACGCATTGTTTTGCCCCAAGGCGGGTGTTGTATACTTTCTTTATGTGTTTTACTTCCAGCAGTTCCATTAATTTTCCTCCGATACCATCAATATGAGCCGAGTATACGCCCTCGGAAAATTTTCTGCCATAACTTCGCCTTACAGGGGAGGGAAATAAACTTACATTTCCGTAAGATTGCCGAAATAAATCGAAGCGCAACTGCCCGAGGGGGAGGAGGTCACCCCGAGGGTAAGCCCCAACTTTTCGGAGATGGTCTTTGCCATGTGCAGTCCGAGGCCGCTGGCTTTTTTGTCGAGCCTGCCGTTGTGGCCTGTGTAACCCTTTTCGAATATACGGGGAATGTCCCGGGGCAATATCCCTATGCCCGTGTCCTCTATGAATAGTGTCCTCTCTGAAAAGTAAAACTTCACCCCGCCGAGGTTGGTGTATTTAATGGCGTTGCTTAAAAACTGCTCAATGATAAAAGTGAGCCATTTCTCGTCGGTGGTGACGACCGCCCCGCTTTTTTCAAAGGTCACGCTCAGGTTTTTATAAATAAAAAGATCCGAATATTTCTTTATACATTCGCTGATAACCTTATCCAATTCGCATCTTGTCGCCACCATATCCGAGGAAATGTCCTCCATTCTCACATATTGCAAGGCCATTTCCACATAGCGGCTTATCTTGAATATCTCCCTGAGTATCATGGCCCCGGAGGGGGCGGGGCTTTCGGCGGTGAGGCAGATGGCGGAAATGGGGGTTTTTATTTGATGCAGCCAGAGGGTGTAATAATCAATGAGTTCCTTGCGGGAGGCATCGTATTTATCCCGCTGTTCCGAAAGCATCGCATAAAGATCCCCGATAATGTTAAGATATTGCTCCTCCAAGGCGTTTGCCGCCTCGGGATATTCCTGTGGGGCTTCCCGCAGATTTTCGTTGATTTCGTTCAGGGAGCGCACCTTGCGGGCAAAGGCGGGGTAATCGAAGGCGCAGAAAAGCAGTAAAACCGTGAAATGCATCAGCGCGCCGTAACGGATAATATCCTTCGGGGAGGCGCTTAAAAGCAAAAGCAGAAAATAACAGCCCCCGCTTATGATATTTATCAGAAAAAGGCTTTTCCTGTGGGAAAGATACTTCCTAATCATTTATCATGTAACCCATTCCCTTTTTAGTGGTTA
Organism: Eubacteriaceae bacterium; assembly: GCA_012727485.1. GTDB lineage: Bacteria > Bacillota > Clostridia > Eubacteriales > Anaerofustaceae > JAAYHF01. The sequence goes on along the minus strand of JAAYHF010000045.1, from coordinate 1,513 downwards.
TAAAATCGGTCAGCCCCGCCCGGGTCAGCTTGGTTCGCAGACGGTTTATATTAACTGTGAGAGTGTTGTCGTCTATGAAGCTTTCGTCCTCCCAGAGGGCCTTCATTATTTCCTCCCTTGAGACCGCGCTGTTCTTTTTGCCCATAAGCGTCATAAGGATCCTGAGTTCGTTTTTGGTAAGCTCAAGGGTAAGCTCCTTATAAAGCAGGGCGCATCTGCCCACATCTAAAATTGCCCCCTTTGCTTCCAAGGAGGTTATTTCCTCGTTGTAACTGTAAGTGCGCCTGAGCATGGCGTTTATCTTCGCCAGTAACACCTCGGTGGAAAAGGGCTTTGTTATATAATCATCGCTTCCCATATTCACCGCCATGACGATGTCCGTGTCCTCACTGCGGGAGGAAAGGAAGATTATCGGGGTGTTACTGCGCTTTCTTATTTCGGCGCACCAGTAATAGCCGTTGTAATAGGGAAGGGAAATATCCATTAGGATCAAATGCGGGGCAAATTCCCCGAATTCCCCGATTATGTCCCCGAAGTTCTGCGCCCTTCGACATTCGAAACCCCAGCGCTCGAGCACCTCCTTCACAAGCAGGGAAATGGCCTCGTCGTCCTCCACAATATATATTCTGTACATAGCCCTCCCCCATTGAAAATAGTAAGCCGATGCTTGAACTTAAATTCTTTAAGTTTATATCCACAGCGGCGAAGCTTTCGCTTTGAAGCGGTATTATCTGTGAGATATAACCCGCCCAATTCCTTCCCCCAAGCCCGCCCCCAATAAAAGCGCCTTAAATCCCTTCACGCAGGGGTAAGCGAAGGAGATTTCGCCCAAAACGCCGAGCAACCCCTTCGGTCGGATTCGGATAACGCCCGGATATTTGCGAAGGGCATTTTCCGCTCCCGTTTTCCTTGGGGCAGTCGGTTCGGCGGCTTGTCCGCTTGAGCCTCGAACGGTTTGTGCGGCGTTGCCTTGTTCATTTCGGGAATTATCCCCATGGTTTCGCCCTTCCTGTTTTTTACCATATAAAGGGTATCAGCCGATATTTCACCTTCGCCGCATATTCCCCGTAACCCTCAAGCCCCCCGAGGAGCATTTTATCCTCCAGGCTTGTGCGAACTACGATTATCAGGGCTATTGCCCCGCAACAGAGAATACACAGCGCATAAGGGAAGATGAGCGAAAGCCCGATGCAGTTGATTATTATGCTTATATAGGCGGGGTGGCGCACAACGGCATAGGGTCCTGTGGTGCAGACCCGCTGATTCCTGTCCTTTTGAAGCCTTGCGGTGGATTCAAGATAGGTGTTCTCAAGGGTGGCTCTAAGGGTGATATATCCGGCGATAATAACCGAGATGAGCCCCGCCCAATAAAGGGCGTTAAGCTTGCCCGCCCCCTTTTCCCCAAGCCCGGCGAAGTAATAAACCGCAAAATAGTGCAAAAACCAGAAGCAGGAGAGCAGAATTTTATCCCAAAGCGGGGAGTCGGTTTTCACATCGCCACGGGAGGCTAAGG
>JAAYHF010000007.1 GCA_012727485.1 Eubacteriaceae bacterium | reverse complement strand
TATTTCTTGCGTTTAAAGCGTTTTCGGAGGGTTTTTACACGGTATGATAAGTTGGATGTGGTGTATGCGGGGTTTATCTATTTCGCGATGGTGGTGGATGTGGTTGTTAGAGTGAACAGGCTCTAAAAAGTAGGAGACTTTTTAATATTCTGACCAGGTCACTATACTAAAAACTAAAAATTTACCTTTTCACATTCTGACCCGGTCACAATAAGAAATAAAACTCCACCTGAAAATGAAGCCATACAACAATTTATTCTTGCCTGACTTATCCAAAAAAGTAGATTCTTTGAAGCGAAAAGTTTATAACTCTGACCCGGTCACATCATTAAAAGCTGAAAAGTAACTTTTTACATTCTGCCCGGGTCACAATACAAAAAATGGTTTCATTCGAAAACGCCCGAAACCGAAGAAAAACCCCAATTCCTTTCTATCCGCTCCATTCAATTATGGCGATTCTATAAAGCGAGAAACTTTTCACATTCTGACCGGGTCAGAAACACAAATAGTTCGAAACGGAGGTTCTTTTACATTTAGCCCCTGTCACTTCACCAAAAGCAAAAACAACCTTTTTTACATTCTGACCCGGTCACAACAAGAATTAAAACTCCACCTGAAAACGAAACAATACAACAATTTGTTCTTGCCTGACTTATCCAAAGAAGTAGGATTCTTTGAAGCGAAAAGTTTATCATTCTGACCCGGTCACATCGCTAAAAGCTGAAAAGTGACTTTTTTACATTCTGCCCGGGTCAGAACCCCATATCATTCGAAGCAGAAGATTTTTACACTTAGACCGGGTCAGAACACAAAACCAAACAAATTAATAATTACTTTGTCCCCCGATATTTCACATTCTGACTGGGCTACAATAAGAAAATGGTTTTATGCGTAAACGCCCGAAACCGAAGAAAGAAACCAATTCCTTCCTAACCACTCCATTCAATTATAGTGTTTCTAAAAAGCTGAAGACTTTTTCCATTCTGACCGGGTCAGAAACGCAAATAATCCGAAACGGAAGATTTTTTACATTTAGACAGGGTCACAAAACAAATCCCAAAGACAAAACAATCAATCGCAAACCCATACCCCCACCCCAAAGAAAAATCAATCAATCTCAACCCACCACGCCCTAAAAAAAGCAACCGCAAACACCTGCCTTCCCCAAAAACAAATCAATCACCCGCAAGCCTTCACTCCGCCCACATAAAGAAACACTCAACCGCAAGCCACTTACCCCCACCAAAAAAGGACGAAGTAATCAACCGCAGGCCACTTACTCCCACCAAAAAAAAGAAATACGCAAACGCAAAGCGTTTGCGTATTTCCAGAGATGAAGTAATCAAAAGCTTCGCTTTTGATTACTTCATCTTATCTTCGTACAACTCCAACCCGATCCCCTCCTCAATCAACCCATCCGTCGCCAAAGCCCCCTTAAAAGCCTCTATTTCACTGGTAATATCTATTGCATCGAAGTCGTAAAGGGAGTCGTAGAGGCGGTAGAAGGCCTGCACAATGGTTTCAAGGGACTGGGCTATATCGTTCTTGATCTTTTTAATATTGTCCGTCTGCACCCCCGCCTTGTCCATGCGTACATAGGTGTTCAACAATTTGACGGTGGTGGGCAGATAATACTGCATAAAGCGGCGGGTCTTTTTGACCATCTCCGGATTTTCCCCGGCAGCCTTGCATATATCATAGGTGACCTGCTCTATCTTCTTTATGCGTTCGCTGACGACCTCGTCGTCGATCTCCTCGTCGGCCTGTCTTATCTGACGAAGGAATTCCTCCGCTTCCCCGTAAAGCTCGTCCTTCTTTTCTTCCTTTTTCGTTTCCTGCTCGGATAAGTTCTCCTCGGGCTTCACATAGGTTTTCAATTCCTTCTTTTCCGGGTCATAGCTGTAAAAACCGTCGATGTAATCCGAAGAAGGACAGCCGAAGGCGATGGAGGAGGGAGTTTTGGGTTCGCTTAATATAAGTACCTTTTTATCGAAAAGGGCCTGCAGATCCTGCCTGACTTGAGTCACGGAAAGGTTCAGATAAAAGGCTATCTCCCGGGCGGACCAGCTTTCCCGGGTTTTGAGCAGCTCGTAATATTTAATGGCCATATCCTTAAGCCGTTTGTTGCGAAGCCGCTTTATGAAGCCAAAGGCAAAGCCTCCGACAAAAAGAGCGGTCAAAGGGCCCAAAAACAATGCGGCGGGGAAAAAAAACACTCCCGCAGCGATCAGCCAGCCCCCCGCCCCGGTATCCAAGGATTGCAGGGCGGCGTTATTCATGGAAAAAACGCTGATATTATCAAAGTCGTAGGTGCCTCGGTTGTTAAAAGATACATATTTGCTCATCATTCTTCACCGAAGCGATTATAACATAAAAAAGCGCTAATAAACAAACTTTAATGAGTTTCCCATTTATTCGTCGTATTCCTGAAGAAGCTGTTCCAACTCGAAGCGATCCTTTGCCGCAATGCCCTCTGTCAGGGATTGGCGGGTGGCCTCGTCGAAGTTTGAAAGGGGGCTTTCCAGGGTCTTTATAAGGTGACGCACACCGTTATCGTCGTAACTGTAAACCGCCAGCACCTGCGCTTCCCCTTCGCCGGTGACGGTCAAAATGTAGGTGCCCTCGGAGTAGCTGTCTATGGTTTTGGAAAGTACGGCGCCGCTTTCCTTGAAGCTCTCCATTTTCCATGTGTCATAATATGCGGCCAAGTCCTGCTCGTCCATTCCTATGAGAGGTGCGCTCACGGTGATGCTCTTGGCGGTTATCCTGTCGTCCTTCGTGTAGTGGGTCAAAAAAATCAGCCGGGCCCCGAGGGCAAGTTTTGCCCCCGAGGAGAGTGTTACCTCATCATTTTCATTCGATACGACCCCGCTGAGTATAGGGGGATTGACGGCCTTGGTCTTAACCTCGTTATTTAAAGCGAAGTATCTGCCCGCGGCAAAACCGGCCCCTATAAGCGCCACCGCAAAAATTAAATGCCAAAGGAAAAAATTCCTCTTTACGAATCCGATCTCCATTTTATCACCTGTGCCCTTTCGGATATTAGGTCGCTGTAAGAAATGCAAACCCTCTGCTTGCAAACCCTGCCGCCTATGAGGTTTGTGCAAGGGCTCTCGCTTACTTCCAACAGCGCCATATTCGGATAGATGCGGCTTAGTTTCCCGCTGACGGTTTCGCTTTTGCCCCTCACTGTTTTCATTTTGACGGTGAGCTGTTCTCCCAAAGAGGAGGAAAGTCTGTTTTTCATTTCCCGCAACCTTTTCATATCTTTCATGGCTATATCTTTGCCCGGGGTAAATTGTTTTATTCATATATGACCACCACATGACAAAATTTTATTTGCGCTTTTGTTAATCTATCGCCACAAGGGGATGACAATGGGCAAAACGATAGTGATAACCAGCGGCAAGGGAGGGGTGGGTAAAACCACCTGCGCCGCAAATTTGGCGGGGGCTTTGGCGATACTGCACAACAGCGTTGTGGTGGTGGATGCGGATATAGGCCTGAGAAATTTGGATGTGGTGCTGGGGTTGGAAAACAGGATCACCTATAATCTTGTGGACATAACCTCCGGCAAATGCAGGATAAAGCAGGCCGTGATAAACGACGAGCGCATAAGAAATCTTTCCATAATACCCGCCTCCCAAACCATGGACAAGACCGCCGTCACGCCGGAGCAAATGAAGGAGCTGACCGCACAGTTGGAGGATATGTACGACTATGTGCTGATAGACTGCCCTGCGGGCATTGAACACGGCTTTAAAAACGCCGTGGCGGGGGCGGGGGAGGCGATAGTCGTCACCACTCCGCAGGTAAGCTCCGTTAGAGATGCGGACAAGATCCTCTCCCTGCTGGAAAAACAGCCGCTTTCCCAAATAAGCCTTATCATCAACAGGGCGCGGGAGGATATGATGAGAAAGGGGGAAATGATAAGCATAGAAGATATGCTTGATATACTCCCCGTCAACCTGATAGGCGTCATCCCCGAGGACAAAAACATCGTCATCACCGCAAATATGGGCGCTCCCGTGGTGCTGAACGCCTCCCTGCCTTCCAGCGCGGCCTATTTCGACACGGCAAGGAGAATAATGGGGGAAAATATCCCCTTCGACGGCTCAAACCGTAAAAAGACCTTCTTTAAAAGGCTTGCGGAGTTTTACAGGTAAAATAAGGAAGGACAAGCCGCAGAAACAACCAAATCCAAAAGAAACCGCCAAGCGGTAAAACCCACGATAGAGCGGCTAACCGACAGGCAACATATATAGGGAATAACCCTTTTCGGTGCGACCTAATTCGATACGGCAATGAAGAATAATCGAAGGAAAACAACCCCTTCGACGGCTCAGACCGTAAAAAGGTTTTATAAAGGCTTGCGGAGTTTACAGGTAAGATAAGGAAGGACAAGCCGCCGAAAAAACCAAAGCCAAAAAGAAACCAAAGCCAAACGGGAAAACCCACGAAAAAGCGGCTTACCGACAGACGGCATATATACGGAATACCCCTTCCGGTGCGGCTAATTTCGATACGACAGGGAGAACAATCGAAGGGAGGCAACCCCTTCACGGTTCATACCGTAAAAGACCTTTTCGACAACTCAAACTGCAAAAAGACTTTCTTTAAGGCTTGCGGATTTTACAGGTAAGTTAAGAAAGGACAAGTCGCCGAAAAAACCAAAGCCGAACGAGAAACCCCCAAATAAAGCGGCTGTCCGACAGGTAACGGCAGGCATAATTACTTCGCGAAGCGAGCGAAGCCCCGCAAGGAATGGGAAAGCTTAAAAGTTTCCTTTAGCTTTGATAAGCAACCCTCGGTTTTAAGCAATAAATACCGTAAATATTAACAAAAGGAAACCCGCCGAAACAAGAGAAAGAACACCAAAAGGGCAAGCCGACAGAGGAAACCGCAATAGGCGACAGCCCCACCCGCACACCGACCCGCCCCCGATGCTCCGTTATTTAGTTCCCCAAAAATCGGGCAATGGGGGGAAGCAGTAAATATATGCCGCTTTATATCGGTTATGACGGATTAACCCCAATGACAGTAAGTGCCGAACAGAAGTAAAGGCTAGTCGGGTGGTTTTATGGATTTTGTATTGAATACGGTGTTAATACATTGTGAGTTTTCCGATAGCACAAACACAAAGGGAGAAAACACCGAAAGGACAAACCGACATAGGAAACCGCAATCGGCGACAGACACACGCACACAATGACTTGACCCCGATGCCCCGTTCCCCGTTCACCAAAAATCGGGCAGTGGGAGAAGCGGAAAATATGCCGCCTTATATCGTTTGTGCTGTCTTAAAAAGCTTTATATAATGTAAAACCATAAAAAGCCACGCACCGACTTTAAAGAATAAAACCGCAGACTCGACCGGAAGGAACATCGTGAAAACATTAAGTGTAATTTTCGGTAACGCAAACACAAAGACAATATAAACCCATGAAAACAGCGTGCAAATCGGCTTTATAGAATACAGACACGAACAAGAGGAACACCCGCCGAAACAAAGAAAAAAAGACCGATAGGACAAGCTGACAGAGAAACCCCGCAATAGGTGACAGTCATACCCACACACCGACCCGCTTCTGATGTTCTTTTAATCGTTCCCCGAAAATCGAGCAATGGGGGTAAGCAGTAAATATATGCCGCTTTATATCGGTTATGACGGATAAACCCCGGTGACAGTAAGTGCCGAACAGAAGTAAAGGCTAATCGGGTGGGTTTATGGATTTTGTATTGATTACGGTGTTAATACATTGGGAGCGATTCCCGTAACACAATGCAAATAAACCCATAAAAAACAACCGCACATCGTTTTAAAGAATACAAACACGAAAAGGAACACCCGCCGAAATAATGGAAAGAACACCGAAAGGAACCCATGAAAGCAGCTTGCAAATCGGCTTTATAGAATACAGACACGAACAAGAGGAACACCCGCCGAAACAAGGAAAAAAAGACATTT
>JAAYHF010000006.1 GCA_012727485.1 Eubacteriaceae bacterium | reverse complement strand
CTATACGGGGAGTTCCCCGGGAACGCCGAGCCAGCTCGAAGGCTCCCTCGTCCTCTATTTCGAAATTCAATATGGAAGCGCTTCGGGTTATTATGGATTTAAGCTGGGGCATGGTGTAATATTCAAGCCTGTTGATTATCCCGAAGCGGTCCCTTAAGGGAGAGGATATTGCCCCGGAACGGGTGGTGGCTCCGATGAGGGTAAAGGGCTGAACGTCCAAACGAAGGGCCTTGGAACCCTGACCTTTACCGATGATAATATCAAGCTTGTAATCCTCCATGGCGGGATAAAGCACCTCCTCCACCACCTTGTCGAGCCTGTGAATCTCATCTATGAAAAGCACATCGTTTCTTTTAAGCGAAGTGAGTATGGCCGCCAGATCCCCGGTTTTTTCTATCGCAGGCCCGCTGGTGATGCGAATATTCACCCCCAATTCGTTGGCTATGATGTGAGAAAGGGTGGTTTTTCCCAAACCCGGAGGGCCGTAAAGAAGAACATGGTCGAGGGCTTCTCCCCTTTCCTTTGCCGCCTGAATATATATGCTCAGTCGCCTTTTCACCGCTTCCTGACCGATGTATTCATTCAGAGTAAGGGGGCGAAGGGTTTTTTCAAGCTCCTTGTCGGTGGATATTTCCTTGCTTGTGACTATCCTTTTTTCCGTCACTTTTCTTCTCCCGCCTTCCTGAGGGCTTCGGATATAATATCCTCCACTCCCATTGAATCCTTATATATGGAATTAATAAGTTCTATGGAATATCCCCTGTCAAATCCGAGGGAGTCAAGGGCCATCAGCGCCTCGTCCTTGGCGGAGGCGTTTTTCAGTATCTCGGAAGCGTCCGCCGAAGCCTCTAAGGTTAGGCCGCCGAATTTATCCTTCATGTTGAAAATAATGCTTTCCGCCAATTTCTTGCCCACTCCGCCAACCCTTGTCAGCCCCTTGACATCTTCCGAATTGATATGGGAGATGACCTTATCGGGGGTGAAAAGGGAAAGGATATTCAAGGCCACCTTCGGCCCCACCTTGGGAACTCCGGTTAAGGCGATGAACATTTCCCTCTCCGAGCTGTTGGCAAAGCCGTAAAGCTCCAGAGCGTTTTCCTTGATAGAAAGATTGACGAAAAGCTTCACTTCCCCCTTTTGAGACTGAAGATAAAGCATTGTATTATAAGAGCAATAACAGCGATAACCTATCCCCGCGCGCTCCATTACCACGCTGTTTTGGCCGTAACCCTCAACGGTGCCTTTTATGTAATCATACATTATATTTTATGTCCTTTATGAATTCGTGTTTTCACGATATTGATGTCTTCTGCGATTTGGTTTCCTTTACGAATTGTGTTTCATATCGGCTGAAGCCGAATTTCCCGCCCGTGATCTCCCTTAATGCGGCTAAAAGCTTTTCTTCGCAGTCCTCGGGTATTGCGGCGTTAATATTAACCTTATGAGCAAAATCGCTTATAACCTCTGTGGCGCTGAAGGAAGAAACCATCTGCCTTACCTTCTCATAATCGGAATAATCCGCCTCGACGCTGATTTTTCTGCATAAAATCATTTTTACAATCTCGCAGGAATTAACGCTGTTTGCAATGGCTGTCGAATAAGCCCGGGTGAGCCCGGAAGCGCCAAGTTTTATCCCGCCGAAATATCTTACCACGCTTGCGAGTACATCGGTAAGTCCGTTGGCTTCCAAAACCCCCAAAATCGGCTTTCCCGCCGTCCCCGCAGGCTCTCCCGCATCGGAAAATTTCTTTTCCCGGGCGTTTTCTCCGAGAATATAGGCATAGCAAACATGGTTGGCCTTGTAATGCTCTTTTTTAAGCCCCGCGCATATATCCGAAGCCTGACGGGGGCTTGTGATATGCTCTATCCTTGCGATGAAGCGGGATTTTTTTATTTCGTATTCTGCCGTTGCAGGCGTAAAAACCGTATAGTATTCCATATTCCGAAAAGTATTATAACAGAAAATACAAAGATAAACATACAAAAGCCCTTCTTATCGGATATAATTAAATCGGAGGTGATTATGGAAAAAATCAATAAGCTTTGCGAGATAATAAACAATGCGAAAAGGGCGGTGTTTTTCGGAGGCGCCGGAGTTTCGACGGAAAGCGGTATTCCCGATTTCAGGGGACAGGACGGGATATATAAAATGGAGTACGATTATCCCCCGGAGGAAATATTGAGCCATGATTTCTTCGAAAACCACCCGGAGGAATTCTGGAGGTTTTATTTCAATAAAATGGTTTATACCGAAGCAAAGCCGAATAAGGCCCATTTGAAAATAGCGGAAATGGAAAAAGCGGGCAAGCTTGCCGCCGTCATTACCCAAAATATCGACGGGCTTCATCAGGCGGCCGGCTCAAAGACGGTCTACGAACTGCATGGAAGTATTCACCGCAATCACTGCACCAAATGCGGCAAATTCTTCGATTTGGATTATATACATTCCTGCCGCGATAAGCTTGTTGCCCTTTGCGACAGATGCGGGGGAATGATAAAGCCCGATGTGGTGCTTTACGGCGAATCCCTTTCCACCGAAACCCTGACGGAATCGGTGAAAAGCATTGCAAACGCCGATGTTATGATAGTCGGGGGGACTTCCCTTAATGTATACCCCGCCGCAGGGCTGTTGAATTATTTTAACGGAGATAACCTTGTGCTGATAAATAAATCCTCCACCCCCTACGACAGCAAGGCAAACCTCATCATCAACGACAGGATCGGGGAAGTTTTGGGGCAGGTGGTTATAGAATAAAGTTGGAACAACACCGCGCAATCCGCCTTAAGCTTTAACGATATGACATACACCCAAAAGGCTTTTCACCCGCATAGAGATGATATTTCTTCTTTGCAAGGGTTTGGTGCGCATAGTAATCCTTTTTGAAGCCAAGCGTTAATTGTAAGTGTGTTTCCTTTTTATCGTTTGGGTCATAGGGCGGTCGTTTTTCTCGGTTTACTGTTGTACAATGAAAGCCTTATGTATAAACCTCGACAATATGTAATATAAGCCGATTGTGGTTATATAGGATAGTGTATTTATCTTGAATCCTCAAAAGACAAAGGCGCACAGCTTAAGCAAACTGTGCGCCTTTTATTTAACCTGAGAGTTTTGTATAGAGTGCGAGAAGCATGGGAACTATTTATTCAAAGCGAAGTCACTCGAATTTCATGCGGCGCTTTTATTCCCCCGCTTTTTCGTTTTTCCTCAACAAATCCCTTATTTCCGTAAGAAGTTTCACATCGGTGGGAATTTCCTCTTTCTTGACTTCTTCCTTTTTATCCTCCTCCTGTTTTTCCTTGTTCTTGGCAAGCGCTTTCTCAAATTTGTTTAAGCCCTTGACTATTAAAAACAGGCAGAAGGCGGTGAGCAGGAAATTGACAACATTCTGTATAAAAACGCCGTAATGGACGGTGGCGCTCAAAACCGTGAATTGAAGCCCCGAAAAATCTATGCCGCCGAGGATAATCCCCAAGAGAGGGGTGATAATATTGTCCACTAAAGAAGTTACGATGGAAGAAAAGGCTCCCCCTATTATGACACCCACCGCAAGATCCATCACATTGCCCCTGGAAATAAACTTTTTGAATTCTTTTAGCATAGCATACCCCCAATTTTATTGTATAATGATTTTAAGGTTTGCGAAGCTTTCAGTCAAGCAAAACGAAATTTCTTAATACAGAGGTAATGATGGAACCAACATTCTCCCCTTCCCTGATGTCGCTGGACCCGCTTTATGTGGCGGAAGAAATGAAAATACTCAATAAATACTGCCATATGCTTCATATGGACGTGATGGACGGACATTTCGCTAAAAATCTCGCCATACCCCCCTATTTCGTGAAGGCGGTGAGAAAGGTGACTTCCCTTCCAATAGAGTGTCATTTGATGGTGGAGCGCCCCAATGAATTCATTGTGGATTCCATGATGGATTCGGGGGCCGATATAATCTCCCTTCATGCGGAAACCATCAGCGTTGACGCATACAGAACCCTGAATAAAATAAAGGCCTCGGGGAAAAAGTTCGGTGTTGTGCTTTGCCCCGCCACTCCCCTTTCCTTTATAGAAAGCTACATCGGACAGGTGGATTATCTCACCGTAATGACCGTGGATATAGGTTATTCCGGTCAGAAATTCATTCCCCAAATGCTCGAAAAGGTGGCGGCAGCCTATGAACTGCGGGAAAAATACGGTTGGCATTACCGTATACAGGCGGACGGAAATGTGGGCAAAGCCGTATATAAGCCGCTTTGGGAGGCGGGGGCGGATACCTTTGTAATGGGAAGCGCTTCCATGTTCCTGAAGGGAAACACCCTTGAGGAAAACGCCCTTTTGATGCACGAGGATTTCTTTGCGCAAACGGGTGTGAGGGCGAAGATAAACGAGTAATAAGGACTTTAGAAAGTTTGTCCGGCGGTTTGGTTTAGACGATTAAGGCAGGCAACGGCAAACACAATATATGCTTTTTGCCGCAAATATTTATCTTTTGAGGTCGCAAGAGAATAAAGAGAATCTCTTGCGATTTTCATTTCGGAGACTATTATTCGGTTGCTTTTTTATGATAGTTTGCTTTTATACGCTATAGAGTTAATTCGGCGGGAAACAATAAATAGTATACAATCGCATAAAAACACACGGCTCGGATTAAGTCTTTAACTATAAAAAACAGCCCCCTTCAAACCGACTCAGACGGTCAGAATTGAGGGGGCTGTTTTATTCTGCACTAAAGGTTATACATTAAACCTGAAATAAATCACATCTCCGTCTTGAATGACATAATCCTTGCCCTCGATGCGGGTGAAGGCGAGTTCCTTCGCTTTAACCTCGTTGCCCGCTTCCACAAGCTTTTCGTATTTCGTCACCTCGGCGCGGATAAAACCCCTTTCGAAATCGCTGTGGATAATACCCGCGGCTTTGGGGGCCTTTGTTCCCTTCTTGATCTGCCATGCGCGGCATTCCTTTTTGCCGGCGGTGAAATAGACTATCAAATCCAGCATCTCATAACCCGCTTTTATAACCTTTTCCATGCCGCTTTCCGCCAGCCCCAGCTCCTCGAGGAAAAGCGCCTTTTCTTCTTCGTCGAGTTGGGAAAGCTCGGATTCTATCTTGGCGGATATTATTATTACCTCCGACTTCGGGTAATTCTCTTTTACATATTCGGTAAGGGCGGCGGTGTAATCGTTGCCGGAAAGGGCGTCCTGCTCCCCGACATTGGCCGCATACATAATTTTTTTCGTGGTCAGCAGATCCTGGGCTTGAAGAATTTCCCTTTCTTCCTTGGAAATTTCCTCCAAATCAATGAACCTTCCCGCTTCAAGAAGATTTTTGGCGGCAACCAAGGTGTTGTAATAAAGCTTGTCCTCGGCGCTTCCGTGGGCGGCGGCTTTTTCGCACCCCTTTATCCTTTTTTCGAGAATTTCCAAATCCGAAAAAATCAATTCGTAATTTATGGTTTCCACATCCCTGACGGGGTCAACGCTCCCGTCCACATGGGTGATGTTCGTTTCGTCGAAGCATCTGACCACCTCAAGTATGGCGCTCACATTGCGCACATGGGATAAAAACTGATTGCCGAGCCCTTCCCCTTTGCCCGCATTTTTAACCAATCCCGCTATATCCACGAACTCCACAGTGGTGCGGGTTTCCTTTAAGGTATCGTACATTGCGCTCAGAACATCAAGCCGCCTGTCCGGCACCTCCACCACACCCACATTCGGGTCGATGGTGCAGAAAGGATAATTTTCTGCGGGAACTTGGGAGTTTGTAAGTGCGTTGAATAAAGTGCTTTTGCCCACATTGGGCAAACCTATGATACCGATTTTCATTATATAGCCAACCTTTCCGAAAGACGCTTCGCATTGCTTTCGCAAACAAAGCATTTTACCATACACTGCTATTCTATAACATTCAAAGTTAGTTGTATTTCCATTTTAAGGTATATTTTAAAAATATTAGTGCAATTTTAAAGGGTAATGATATACTTAAAGAGCAAAGGAGAGTAAATTTCAGAAATGATTATAGATGTAACGGGTGAAAATTTTGAAGCAGAGGTGCTTTCTTCGGACAAACCGGTGCTTGTGGATTTTTGGGCTGATTGGTGTCCTTCCTGCAAAGCCTTGACTCCCACCATTCAGCAGATAGCAGAGCAGTTTGCCGACAGGTTGAAGGTTTGCAAATG
>JAAYHF010000044.1 GCA_012727485.1 Eubacteriaceae bacterium | reverse complement strand
AATCAATGGGTTCGGGGTTCAAGTCCTCGTATCGGCACCGTATATTTGCATCATTAAGCCGATTATTCGGCTTTTTCTTTTACCGCTTTAACGATAGCAAAGGTTCACTGACAACCGCAATAAAACTTACGCCCCCCATTAAGCCGCTAAAGCAAATCGACTTAAGCTTTTGCGTTCAATAGTTTGGCAATGCTTACTTCACTTTCATTCGGGCATTTTGAATTCTGTCTTAATTTTCGTTTTTCGTATCTTTTCATTAAGCCGATGTGCCGGCTGTTTATTCGCAATTACTTTCTGCGTCAGATTTTTACATTTTAAATACGGTTAACATAACTGCCGGCGCTTATTACGATCAAGCGGGCAAGTGACCCGCCCTTGTGCTGTCGGTTATAGGAAGTTGGCATCGCCAATAAAAAACCAAACCCGCCCCGACTCTCGCCGAAACAGGTTTGTGTATCATGTGGTGATAAGATTATAACTCACTGTCCTTAAAATGTCAATGAAAAGATACCCACTCCGTAGATCGAGCGACATCTTTTTACAAATAGTGATTTAAAGTACATTTTTATATAGGCAATATGCTCTTGATTCGCTTATCGGGGCGGTTAATCAGGGTTCGGTGGAGGTATGAATTCCGGTGATGGAGTATTTCGCCCATTCCCCGATATTCTGGGCATGGTCGCCTATGCGCTCAAGATACTTTGTAAGCATTATCATATCAAAGGCATAATCGCATTTATGCGGGTCGGTGATAATGTTTTTCACTATCTCCTGCTTGATGTCCTCGAAAATTTTATCAACCTGTAAATCCCGCTGTATCACTTCCTCGGCCAAATCATAATCCCTATCCACAAAGGATTTGATGCTGTCCGTCACCATGCCCGTGATGATGTCCGCCATATTGTCGATGTTGATGGAGTGTATACCGGCTTCCACATCGGTGGTGGTGATTATGGCGGCTATATCCGCACACTGGTCGCCTATGCGCTCCAAATCCGTTATCATCTTGAGCGCAGTGGAAATCTTACGCAGGTCGCTGGCAACGGGCTGTTGGAGCAGGAGCAGTTTCAGGCAGAGGGATTCTATCTCCGCTTCCATGGTATTGGTTTTCTTCTCCGCTTCCACCGCCAACTTCGCCTTTGTCGCGCTTCCGGTCAAAAGGGCGTCCACCGCACCGTCTATGGCCTGCTCGCAAAGCGAACACATCTGCAAGAGCATCTCGTCAAGTCTCGCAAGCTGTCTTACGAAATTACTTCTCATATCAGCCGAACCTCCCGGTAATATATTCCTCCGTGCGCTTGTCCTTTGGCACGGAAAAGAGCTTTTCGGTATCTCCGAATTCTATCACCTCACCCAAAAGGAAAAATGCCGTTTTATCGGAAATGCGTACCGCCTGTTGCATATTGTGGGTGACTATCACTATCGAATATTTCTTCTTCAGCTCCATAACCACTTCTTCGATTTTACCCGTGCTTATGGGGTCGAGGGCGCTGGTGGGCTCGTCCATCAAAAGCACCTCCGGGCGCACAGCCAAGGCCCTTGCGATGCAGATACGCTGTTGCTGTCCGCCTGAAAATGAGAGGGCGTCCATATTGAGCCTATCTTTCACCTCGTCCCAAAGGGTGGCTTGGGTGAGGGATTGCTCGACTATTTCGTCCAGGGCGCTTTTCGAGCGTATGCCGTGGGTGCGGGGGCCGAAGGCGATGTTGTCATAAATACTCATTTTAAAGGGAAGGGGCTTCTGGAATACCATGCCCACCCTTTTGCGGAGTAAATTCACATCGTAATCGTTGTAAATATCCTCACCGTCCAAGGTCACCTGACCGTATACCCTGCAACCCTCCACAAGGTCGTTCATTCGGTTCAGACATTTTAAAAATGTGGTTTTCCCACAACCGGAAGGGCCTATAAAGGCGGTTATCTCGTTGGCGGGAATCTTCATATCAATGCCCTTCAAGGCTTGAAAATCACCGTAAAAAACCTCAAGATCCTTCAGTTCGAATTTTATCATAAATATCCCCTACCTCGTCAATTTTTTCGCAACATAGTTGGAAAGCAAATTCATGGCGCATACGATCACCAAAAGCACCACCCCCGTTGCATAGGCCTTTTCTATATAAAGTCCCTCGTTGAAAAGGGCGTACATATGCACAGCCAGCGTTCGCCCGGAGGAAAACAGGCTTTCCGGTATCTCCGCCACGGTGCCCGCCGTATATATCAGCGAAGCCGTTTCCCCCACGATCCTTCCCACCGCAAGTATTACCCCGGAAAGAATTCCCGGCACAGCCGGAGGAAGCACTATTTTAAATATGACCCTCACCTTATCCGCCCCCAGACCGAAGGCCCCCTCCCGAAATTCTGCGGGAACGCTTCGCAGAGCCTCCTGAGTGGTTCGCATGATAAGCGGCAACACCATTATCGCAAGGGTGCAAGCCCCCGCCAATACGGAAAAGCCCCAATCCAGCGCCACGACGAAAAACAACATACCGAAAAGCCCATAGACGATGGAGGGTATCCCCGAAAGGGTTTCGGAGGTCAGATCCATCAGCTTGACGAGCTTATTGCCCTTTTTCGCATATTCCACCAAATATATGGCGGCGAAGATGCCCGTCGGACCGCTGACCGAAAGGGCCAGAAAGGTTATGGTGACGGTGTTTATCAGCGAGGGGAGAAGGGAAACATTCTCGGAATTGTAGTTCAAGGCAAAAAGATCCCAGCTTATATTTGGTATTCCCTTATAAAGCAAATAGCCCACGAGGAAAACAAAGGATAATACCGTCACGCAGGCGCAAAGCATCACCAAAATAAACATTACAAAGGAGGCGGGTCTTTTTTGATATTCCCGCATACGCCGCTTGAAGGTGGATTGATTTATCGGGTTTTTCATTGCTCAACCCCCTTTTTAATGGCCGCAAGGCATAGATTGATCAATAGGATAAAGACGAATAGCACCACCCCGGTGGCGATGAGGGCTTCCCTGTGCAAATCCGCCGCATAGCCCATTTCCATTACGATGTTTGCGGTGAGGGTTCTCACGCCCTTCAATAATCCCTTCGGCATACGAGCCTGATTGCCCGCGATCATTATCACCGCCATCGTTTCCCCTATCGCCCTGCCTATTCCCAGCACCACCCCCGTCAACACCCCGGATTTGGCGGTGGGTAAAACGACCTTGAAAATGCTTCTTTCGTGGGTCGCGCCAAGGGCAAGGGCGTTTTGATAATATTCCTCGGGAACCGCCCTCAGCGAGGATTCACACACGCCGATGATGGTGGGCAGTATCATGAAACCCAAAAGCACGCAGGCAGTCAGAATGCTGTTACCGCTTCCCCCGAAGGTATCCCTCACAAAGGGTACGATTATCACCAGCCCGAAAAAACCGTAAACCACGGAGGGAATGCCCGCAAGCAGGTCTATTGCTCCCTTTAGGGGGGCGTAAATTTTCTTGGGGCAGTATCTTGCCATGAATACGGCGGTCATTATTCCTATCGGTACTCCTATTATGATCGCCCCCGCGGTAACATAAATACTCCCGAGGATCATGGGCAAAATTCCGTATATATCCTGTCCCGGCCGCCAAGTCTTGCCGAGCAGGAAGTTAAAGACGCCGATTTTCCCCATGGCGGGTACGCCGTTGGCCAAAAGGAATACGCATATCAATACCACCGCCATGATGCACACCATTGCCGCCGCCAAAAAAACAATGTGCATCACTTTTTCTTTTATGGATTTGCTTTTCATCTTACTTCTCCAAACTATCCCAATAGGCT
Organism: Eubacteriaceae bacterium; assembly: GCA_012727485.1. Lineage (GTDB taxonomy): Bacteria > Bacillota > Clostridia > Eubacteriales > Anaerofustaceae > JAAYHF01. The sequence goes on along the minus strand of JAAYHF010000044.1, from coordinate 5,631 downwards.
GTCTCACCGAGGAAAATCCCCTTTATCTGCTCGGAGGTGAAATCATCGTTGGGATTAATTGAATTCACTATTATAACAATACCGTCCAAGGCTATCGTTTCCGCCAAGGCTCCGGAGTGCTTTTCGTTTTCAGTCAATGCCCGGGAGGACATTCCGATGTCACATATACCCTGGAGGGTACTGCTTACCCCTGTGGTGGAGTCGCTCTGCTGTACTTCCACATCGATCCCCGGATTATAAGCCCCGTAAGCTTCCTTGAGCTTTTCCATGACGGGAGTGACCGAGGAAGAACCCCCCACCACAACCTTGCCCGAATCCACCGAGGGGGTATATTCCCTTCCCGCCAAGGCAGGCACATAACCTGCGCTCTCCACCACCTCCTGACCCCCATCGCTTAAAATGAAGGAGATGAAATCCTTCGCCGGGGCGCTTAGGGATTGGGTCGTTACGATGTAAAAGGGTCTGGAGGCTTTATAAGTGCCGTTTTTTACATTTTCCAAAGAAGCGGCCACCCCGTCCACATTCGCCGATTTCACCACATCGCTCATGGAGCCAAGCGAAATATAACCTATCGCATAGGGGTTGGTGGAAACGCAGTAAAGCATAACGGCGGTGTTGTTGGTTATTATCGCCTCCTCGGTGGTGGCGTCCACTTTGCCGTGGCCTTCCATGTTTGTATAAACGCCGAAAAGCTCGGTGAAAGCCCCCCGGGTGCCGCTGCCGTCCTCCCGGGATATGACCGTTATCTCCCGAGTCTCCTCGAATTCGCTTACCCCGCCCTTACAGGCGCTTAAAAAAAACATGAGGCATATCAAAGAAAGCGCCGCCGCTTTTTTAAGATTAAAGCCCCTTTGCCGAATAGATCCTTTTATCTTGATAAATTCATTAGTCATCATTTATCCTCTCGAAACTGACATATTTATTATATACAGTTTTAATATTTCTTCAAAGTAAAATTCTTGTAAAGCCCCTAAGAAGGGATTTTACCTTTGTATATACAATATTTATTCTTGATTGCGGAGGCGTGAATATAGGATAAAGTAATTTGCATGATAAAAAGCATCGTTTAAGCTTGATGTATAAACAAAATACACAAATTTACGGTTATGGTTATTAACACAGGTCACATTATCAACTAAGAATTTGAATGAAATAAAAGCGCCTAAACAGGCTCGCATATTTATTCAAAATATGTATGTGAGAAAAACGGCAAACCCATTTGCCGAAGTAATGTTGCCTTTTGAGGGCATTGAGGGTATTTTCAGCTTGCCTTATTTAATACCGAGCTATCTGAAATCCGCCGTCCTCTCCGATATGGTTGCCGAATAAACAAGGGAGAGCATCGCTTTTTACCTTAAACAATGAAATATATCGCACTATCACGCTATATCTGCTCTATGCCGTAAATATCCTCGAAGTTTATCCTGATTCCGTCCTCCATAAGGATCACCCCTTCATGCTCATCGACCTTTTTGATCCTTCCTTGCAGGGTTTGATAACTGCCGCCGGGTTTCTTCCCGTCGCTGACAAAAAAGGTGATGACTACGATCTCCCCCGTTGCGGCGGCCCTTTTCAGCCCTTCGTCCAAAAGGGCTTTCTCACCCTCGTCCAACTCGATGCGCTCAGCCGTTTCCCTTGCGGTTTCCTCTATCGCCTCCTTGTGTCCCGAAATGGCGGCGAAGGGGGCGAATTGGGCCGCCCTTTCCTTCATGGGCATGGGAGGGTGCTTTTCGGAAACATGATGGGGCATATTTATAATGTCCTCGTATTCGCCTTTCATGCCTTGTGCCCCCCTATCTGTTTATTGCGCTGTATCGCCGTCGCTTCCTCCCGCAGATTCACAGCCTTTATCGCCGCATTCTTGCCGTATTTCCTTTGAATTTCCAAAAGGGCCTTTTGAGTGCGCCTTTCCTTTTCCGATTCTTTCTTTTCTTGTTTTTCTCCGAGCTGTCCGCAATCGGTGAGCAAACTGAGCTGTTCGGGTTTTTTGGAAGCTTCGCCTTCGGGTAAAAGCCGATTTGCGCCGACGGTTATTTTTCTTATCAGCAAATCCCTGTTTGCTATTTTCTCGTAAAGCTTGACAACCGCTTCGACAAGCTTTTTCGAAGATGAGGTATATTCGGATAAATTTATGGTTGAATGGGAATGTTTCGGGATTTTTCTGCCGTAAAAATCCTCTTTTATCTCCCCCTTGTAGTTTTGCGCCCTGTTCGGGTCGGTAAGGTTTTGGGCGTCGTAGCCGACGGTGAGCGTCACCTGATCCGTGACAAGCCCCTTTTCCATCAAATCCAGCGCCATTCTGTCCGCCATCTCCCAAACTATGAGCTTAGCCTTTTCGAAGGTGTAAGGATATTGAAGCACCTGCCCGGAAGCGAGGCCGGAGGAGGAGGGTTTGTAATTCTTCACATCGCTCATTTTACAGGGTTCCCAGCCCCAGGCATGGTCAATCAAGAGTTCGGCGTTTATGCCGAAAAGCTTATAAAGCCTTTCCTCATTTTCCAAGGAAAAGCGGGCAATATCCCCCATGGTATATAGCCCGAGGGCTTCAAGCTTTTTCGCATAGCCCCTGCCCACCCTCCAAAAATCGGTCAGCGGGCGGTGAGCCCAGAGATGCTCTCGATAGCTCATCTCGTCAAGCCGAGCTATCCTCACCCCGTTTTTATCGGGAGGTATTTTTTTGGCGTGAATATCCATGGCTATTTTGCTTAAATACATATTCGTGCCTATGCCCGCAGTGGCGGTTATACCGGAGGTATAGACGACATCGAGGATAATTCTCATGGCAAGCTCCTCGGCGGTAATATCATGGGCGCAAAGATAATCCGTGATATCCATGAAAACCTCGTCTATCGAATAAACATGGATATCCTCCGCGGCGATGTATTCCAAATATATATCGTGAATTTTTGCGCTGTAATCCAAATAAAAAGCCATTCTGGGGGTGGCTTTAATAAAGTCGAGCTTGAGAGAGTCGCAGGCTTTTAGTTCATTGTCGTCATAGGAAGAACCGCTGAAGGCGCGCCCGGGGGCTTTGGCTTTTCTTTGGGCGTTAATGTCATTGACTCTTTGGTTGACCTCGAAAAGCCTTGCCCTTGAGGAAATGCCGTAGCTTTTAAGGGAGGGGGAAACCGCAAGGCAGATGGTCTTTTCCGTTCTGCTCTCGTCGGCCACCACCAAATTGGTCGTCAAAGGGTCGAGCCCACGCTCCACACATTCAACCGAGGCGTAAAAGGATTTCAAATCTATGCAAAGGTATATTCTGTCCATATAAGCTCCCCGAATATTTTACCATATTTTTCCGGGGCTATCCGAGGTAATTTAAATACACGGCAGTATAAAGGATTTAATCAACCCCCTTCTTTCCGGGGTTGATCAAATCACTGCGCCTATATAAATATTCCCTTCCTTTTTTACCGATGTGGGTAACTGCCCCCACATAATTCAATATGTTCAGCCCGACCCCGGCCTTCCTTCGGGTTATATGGGCCAAGGCGGCAAACTGCTTCACGGTGAATTCCTCCGGCAACTCCCCCGGGATCAAAAGGCGGTAATCCCCGGGGCTATTTATGTAAAGACTTTCCGATATATTATCGGGTATTCTTTCGCAACGGGTGGAACCCTTCTTTTTATCCTCGCTCCAGCCGTTCAGAAAGCGGTATTCCGTCAAATCCACAATCACAAGGCACAGCCGCAGGCGCGGCTCCAAAAGCATTTGCTTTATTTTGTAAATCTCGGCAAACGAATCGTAATAGCTCCCCTTTTTCGGGCTTTTTCTTTTTTTGGTGACTTCGCCCGTTTGGGTGTCTATCCAACAAATATACTTTACCCCGGCGATGGGGTAAACCACAGTCACCCCGCTTACCTCCAAAAAAGCCTTCAGCTTCGCCCGAAGCTTGTCGAAGCTACGGGTTTGAATCTCGATTATGCCCTCTTGGGTAGCAATATCCGCAATGTATCTGCCTACCTTTATTTCCTGTTTATCCTTATCGGGCTGAAAATAGTCCTTTAGAGCCGCATGAAGGGCCTTCTCGGAAAGAGTGCCTATTCCGCCGAAGCTTTCCTGCTTTTCAATCCCGCCTGAGGTGATTTTATCCGAATCCATTTTCCCCCGGTTTCATTCCAAGGCAACGCACAATTCTCCCCCGAATAGCCAAAAAAGCATCTTATCGGTACGGAAAACAAGACGAACCGACAATAAGACAAGCTTTTGCTTTTTTCGGTTTGACGGGGTTATGCTGATTTATCCCGCTTGTTTTGCGCGCGGCGTCACCATTTTATTCATTATATACCGATGAGCTTAAAGGCACAACGGTTTATAAAATGTCCCCGCTCCACATATCTTCTCCGTCCGAACCGCCCGAGCTTCCCCCCGAACTGCCGCCCGAGGGTCTTTTTGTACCCGTACCGCCGGTGCGCTTGACGGGAACATCCCCCGCAAGCCTGAGAATCTTTTCGGTGGAAGCAGAGGGGGTCAGCTCCTCCGCTTCGGCTTCGTAGAAGGGATCATCTTTCAGCGCTTCGCTCGCCGAACCCGCATCGTGCCACAGACCGCCCTTGAAATATTGCATTTCCCCGTCAAAGACCCTGACTTTTATTTCTTCCTCCGAGGGCAGGGAAGTTCCTTCCGTAAAGGGTCTGACAAAAAAACCCGCAAGGAACATCGCCGCCATGAGAAAAATTACTATGACTGTTTTCTTCATTTTTTAACCTTTCTTATCTGCCGTAACTATCGGCATCGGTAATGATTTTTTTCAGGAATCTGTCCGCCGAAGAACCCTCGGGGAACTGCCTGCTGTCCAACACCTGTTGGGAAACATAATATATGCTTCTGTATACTATCGGGCCGTAGAAGGTATACTGCTCGCCGCCCCTGTTTAAAATGATGTAACCCCTGAAGGCAAACTGCGTTTTGTAATTTGCAACGGGTATATCTATCAACACCGAAGCGAAGCGGTGTCTGCCGCCGACGGTTTCGAATATGGCGTCCGTGACCTTGCCTCCGCTTCTGTAATAGGCTCTGCCGAAGGTGGTTTTCTGCCCGCCCTTCACCAAGGGATAGCTCCCCCGATTGGCGTTGTTCATGACAAGGGTTCCGTATTCGGTGAGCATAAAGCCGTCCGCTCCGCCGCTTAAAAGGGATTTTCTCAAGGAGGTGGAAACGCCCGTTTTAAAGCGTATGCCCGAGACTCCCGCAATGCGAACCGAAAAGCCGTGGTAACTGAGAAGATCCTTTAATGCCGGCTCGTATTTCGCCCTGTATGCCCCCGAGGTATATTCTATGGTCCATACATACATTCCCACGGGTATGCCGCCCGTATTGTATTCGTATGCCACCGCCGTCTTTGGGGCGCTATCCCCGAGATAAACCTTGAGTTCGCCGTTCTCCGAGAAGGCTTGATATTCTATTCCGTCTATGTAAACCTCGGTTATGTTGTTTAAACCGACGGGGCAGGGCAGATCGAGTGAATTCTGTGAGGTGACGACAGTAACCGCCGCTTCGTCGTAAACTCCGCTTCCGTCCTTGGCTGTGGCCTTTACGGTGACGCTTCCCACCTTGGTTCCCGTCAGCAGTCCTTCTTCGCTTATGGTAGCTTCCCCCGTGCCGTTCTCGATGCTCCAAGTTACGGCCTT
>JAAYHF010000043.1 GCA_012727485.1 Eubacteriaceae bacterium | reverse complement strand
GGGGGGCAAAGGTGGGGTGACTGCGCTTCGGGAAAATCGGAAGTCGGATTCGGCGCAGAGAGCAAAAAGATTGCAAAATCAAAAAAAGATATTTACTTTTTGCGGTGCATGAAATATAATTCGTTTAGAACATAAGTTTGATGAGGAGAGATATGGCGGAGGACAAGCAGAAAAATTTAGAGCAGGCAATGAAGAATATCGAAAAGAGCTTTGGAAAAGGCTCCGTCATGAAATTGGGGGAAGCGCCCGTCGAGCCGATAGAGGTAATCCCCACCGGTTCGATGGCGTTGGATTTCGCCCTCGGAGTGGGCGGAGTGCCCCGGGGCAGGATAATCGAGATATACGGCCCCGAAAGCAGCGGCAAGACCACAGTGGCCCTGGAGATAATAGCCCAAGCCCAAAAGGCGGGGGGAATAGCCGCCTTCATAGATGCGGAACATGCGTTGGATCCTATCTACGCCCAGGCGCTGGGGGTAAATATCAACAACCTCATCGTCTCCCAACCGGACACCGGGGAGCAGGCTCTTGAAATAACCGAGGCTCTGGTGCGCTCCAATGCGATTGATGTTATAGTGATAGATTCTGTGGCGGCTCTGGTTCCCCGGGCGGAAATAGAAGGGGAAATGGGGGACGCCCATGTGGGTTTGCAGGCAAGGCTCATGAGTCAAGCCCTCCGCAAGCTTTCCGGGGCAATAAGCAAGAGCAACACCACCACCATATTCATAAATCAGCTCAGGGAAAAGGTGGGGGTGATGTTCGGCAATCCCGAGGTCACTCCGGGGGGAAGGGCCCTTAAATTTTATTCCTCCGTGCGCCTTGAGGTGCGTAAGGGCGAAGCCATAAAGGACGGTTCGGTGCTGATAGGCAGCAGAACCAAGGTCAAGGTGGTCAAAAACAAGGTCGCCCCTCCCTTTAAAACCGCAGAATTCGACCTCATGTACGGCACGGGCATTTCCCGCACCGGGGATATTGCTGATATGGCTGTGGAAGCGGATATAATCAATAAATCCGGCTCTTGGTATTCCTACGGCAGTAACCGCCTTTGTCAGGGTCGGGTAAATCTGAAGGCTTACCTTACGAACAATAAAGAGATATGCGACGAAATAGAAGCGAAGGTCCGTGCCGCCTTCTCCAATAAGCCCCAACTCAGCTACAACGGCGTAACCGAGGACTTCGAAGATCTAAGCGATGTGGAAGACCTCATAGATTAATTTTGCTCACGGTTCTTTCTCGAAGACCATTCCGCCTTGGCGGAATGGTCTTTTTTGCTTCAACGAGATGGTTTTTTATACCTTTGACGGAATGGTTTTTGCGGGTAATATTTTCGCATGGGAAAGAAAGTGGGTTTATTGCGTGGGGAGTTTTGCTTTTAGAAACTTTTTACTATTTATAAAGACTTTGTTTTTCGTTTAACATGGAACATTCTGTTTAGCCCCCGATTGTGAACCGATATCTATTTTCACATGTTTTGCTTTGTGATTGTGACCGGGTCAAAATGTGAAAAGCTTTTTCTTTGCGTGGCGCTGAAGCATATTTCGTAGCATAGGTCGGTTGATTTTCAATGTTTTGTTTTAATGCGGTATGACCTTAAGCATAAGGCACCTTTCCAAAGTGACCCGGTCAAAAACATAAAAACGAAAAAACCACAATTCACGACCATTATGCGAATCCGTCAAAATACACGAAATAATAAGTCTCTACCCTCAGCCCGCTTTTATCCCGATTTTAAACGGGTTTGCTTTCATGCAATAAACTTTATGACATGGTTCACTTTGTGACCCGGTCATAATGTGAAAAACTTTTATTCTTTGTGCGGCGCTGAAGCATTCGGGGCAAAGGTCGGTTGATTTTCAATGTTTTGTTTTAATGCGGTATGACCTTAAGCATAAGGCATCCTTCCAAAGTGACCCGGTCAAAAACATAAAAACGAAAAAACCACAATTCACGACCATTATGCGAAGCCCTCAAAATACCCGAAATAATAAGTCCCTACCCTTAGCCCGCTTTTCTCCCGATTTAAACGGGTTTACTTTCATGCGGTAAACTTTATGACATGGTTCACTTTGTGACTGGTCATAATTTGAAAAGCTTTGTTTCATTGTGCGGCGCTGAAGCATTCGGAGCAGAGATCGCTTGCTTTTCAATGTTTTGCTTTAATGCAGTATGCCCTTAAGCATAAGGCATCTTTCCAAAGTGACCCGGTCAAAAACGTAAAACGAAAAAACACAATACACGACCATTATATGAAACGCTCAAAATATTCGAATCAAAAAACAATTCCGAAGCGGACATACTCATATCAATTCATAACACCTTATAAGATTAAAAGATATATTGCGCCGTCCGCAACGCCCTTGCTTTATCGCCGCTTGCTTCTCCCTTCGCCTTAGCGAATCTAAAAGGAAAAACAGTTCAAAGGCGAAAGACGCACAGACCTAATCGGCACAAACAGACCGGACTCCCAAAAGCCCCAAAAAAAACACCAAGGGCAAACCCTTGGTAAAACACCAAGGGTTTACCCTTGGAAAACCACCAAAAGTTGATCCTTCGCAAAAGCAAACGCCTTTAAATATGCCTTCAAAGCAGTAATGGAAGCTTACCTCCGCAAGCGAATACGCCCTTTTTTATCAAAGTGACTTAGTTCACTTTGAACCAAGCAAAAGTTCACGCCGTCGGCGTGAACTTTGAAAATTCGGCTAAAATTCGGCAAAGCCGAATTTTTGCGACATCATTCACAAAAGTTCACGCCTGCGGCGTGAACTTTCAAAATTCACCGCAGGTGAATTTTTTCCTCCCGACAACCCCCTCAATCCCCTCAATATAGTATTTCAAATTCTTAGGATTATAAAAATTCTCAAACCGTCCCGTTTCGGGGTAGCATATTTTGGTGGTACTGCCTGCTCCGGCGGCGATGATGGTCTGTTTTTCGCCCATCATGCGTATATTGTATATGCACTCGTGTCCCTTCAGGCTGTAACCCGTGTTTTCCGCGCTGTCCACCGCATTTTTCTGGCGGTAGGTATAATAGGGATAATATCCCTCCTCCCGCAGACGCTCCCTCGCCTCGTCCTGCAAAAGGGCGGCGGGGAACTCCTTTTTATAAAGGGCGGCTTCCTCCATGTCGCTGGTGCGCTTTTTGCATAGGGTATGCAGGGTTATGCAGGTGGGCTTAAGGGCGATTATCTTATTCAGGCTTTTCAGGCAGTCCTGCGGGGTTTCTTCCTCCAAACCGAAGATGAGATCGCAATTTATGTCCCCAAACCCCGCCGCCTGAGCCCTTTGCATACAGCGGGCAAAGTCCTCAAAGCTGTTTAGGCGGTTTATCGCCTTTAGCGTGGCGTCATTGGCGCTTTGCGGGTTGACGGAAATCCTGCTTACCCCCCTTTCCTTCAGGAGTTTGAGCTTGTCTGCGGGCAGGGTGTCGGGGCGGCCGCCCTCAAAAGTGAACTCGCAAGCG
>JAAYHF010000042.1 GCA_012727485.1 Eubacteriaceae bacterium | reverse complement strand
GGGCAGATATGCCGCTTTACTGGTACGAACGACAACGGGGAGGCGATAATGAGTTATTGGACCACCCCGGAGGACATCTTCGCCCAGCCCGCCCGGGTCAAGAACATCGGCAAGCGGGGTGCGGGGGCAAGCGTGAAAAGAGTGCCCAACAGCATTTTCAAGGTGGCGGTTTCCACCGATAAGGAGAGCTTTGAAAATGTATATTCCGGAGTGACCCGGGGCTTTTCCTTCGTGGGGCTCAACTTCGGGGAATTCACCTTCGGCACGGGGGTTAGGGGGTATGTAGCCTTTTCCGTAAGGAAGAATAACATAAGGCACCTGAGACTTAAATTTTACTCCGATGAGCTTGATAAACCCTTTGGGATTTATGGGGCTTGGGTGGAGTATGGGGTGGGGAGATATGTTAAATGATTTTTGTTTTGCAAAAATCATTTAACAATTAAAAATTAAGAATGAAAAATGAATAGTGAAGAATTTGAGGCAAAAGTTCCCGCCTTTGGCGGGAGCTTTTGCCTGTGGCGAATTTTATTAAAGTGTTCGCCTGCCGGAGCTTCTATTTCGGGGCGACTCGGGGCTTTTTCTTTGTGGGGCTTTCTTCGGGGAATTTACCTTCGGCATGGGGGTTGGGTAGTAAATCGCTTATTGAAAAAGCTTTGCTTCGCTTGCTTTTTCAATGTCGTATAGCAAATAAAAATTCGGCTTTGCCGAATTTTCAACAGTTCCCGCCTACAGCGGGAACTGTTTCATGCCATGGGCGTGAACTTTTCCGCCGAAAGGAGGGAACTTTTTTATGCCGTAAAGCGTGAACTTCTATTTCGAAGTGACTCGGGGCTTTTTCTTTGAGGGGCTTTCTTCGGGAAATTTACCTTCGGCATGGGGGGTTGGGTAGTATATCGCTTATTGAAAAAGCTTTGCTTCGCTTGCTTTTTCAATGTCGTATACGAATAGCTAATAGTGGGAAATTATACGGCGAAAAAATTCGCCTGTGGCAAATAAAAATTCGCCTATGGCGAATTTTCAAAAAAGTTCCCACCGAAGGCGGGAACTTTTTCATGCCGAAGGCGTGAACTTGGGGACTTGGAAACATTTTCGGATTATTCAATTAAATTAAATCAAGGAGGAAAAAATATGGCGCTTACGGAATGTAATGCGGATACGGCGAGGGTTGGGGCTTTGGCGGATGAGCCGGCTTTGACGGCGGCGGAGTTGAAGGCGGTTTTTGACGAATCGGCGGCTAATGTGAAGGCTTGGTTGAACACCACCCATTTGCCGGAGTTGGAGGAGGCTTTGGAGGGAAAGGAAGATGCGATCTCGTTGACGGCGGGGAAGGCTTTGGTCACCGACTCCGACGGGAAACTTGCGGCGGGGGGTGCGAGCGCACAGCAGATAGGTTATCTTTCGGAGGTGACTTCGAGCATACAAACCCAGATAAATGCCCTGCAAAAGGCGATCACCTGCGGCAGTGAGGCCCCCACGGGCGGGGAAAACGGAGATATTTATCTCCAATATTGCTGATATGGCGCAGTATACCGCAAGTTATACCCATTCCGGGGCGACGGGCGCTTATACCTTAACGCTCACCCTCGGACAGTCAAATCGAAATATCGCCGCAAACACTTCGGACATCACTTACAGCCTTGTGCTTTCGGTGACGGGAAGCGGTTTCGGCAGTTACGACACGGGCGGGGCGCTCACCGTTTATTCCGATGCGGCGGGGGCGAATATCGTAAACAAGAGCTATTCGGCAAGGGCTTCCTGCAACAGTTCCTCCCCGCTTACCCTCTTTTCGGGCAGTGTGACGGGGGCGGCTCACAATACTGACGGCACGCTCAATCTCACCCTCAACGCCTCCGCCTACCGCACCGGCTCAAACCCCTATTTCAACCAGACCCTTTCGATTGCCAACAAGCTTTTCGAAGCCGAGGCCAATCAGAGGGCCACGATAATCGGGGAAATTTCCCCCTTTAATATCGAAGACACCTTTTCTATTACCACCGAAAAGCAAAGCGAAAGTTTTGAGGACACCCTGACGATTTCCCTCGGGGAAAGCGTGATTAAGACCTTGACCGATTACGAAAGCGGGGGAGAGATTGCCCTGAGCGTCGGGGAGATACTCTCGGCTTATGAGAGCATGGGGGTCGCCTCCCAAGAGCAGTTCACCTTTGAAATCACCACAACTTATTCCTCAACCGAGATAGGCACAACCACCGCCCGGGCAACGGGCAAGATCGGCGGCACGGCGCTCGTCAAGAATAACGGCGAGTGGAAACGCGCGGCGGGGTGGGTGAAGGTCGGGGGGAGCTGGGTGAGGGG
>JAAYHF010000041.1 GCA_012727485.1 Eubacteriaceae bacterium | reverse complement strand
CCATTTTCCTGAACCGCACCCTTCGCTCCCTTTCCGGCACAACGGGCATTGCGGCAATGGGGGTGATGTTTACCATAATCAATTTCGTTTGGCTCGTCATATACGGGGTGGCAAACGCCATAACGCCGATCATCGGCTACAACCACGGCGCGGGGCAGACAAAGAGGGTTTTGACAGCTTTAAAATACGGGATCATATTGGGAACGGTATTCGGAGTGATCGCCACGGGCATCTGCATTGTATACTGCGAGCAGATCGTGATGATTATAAACGACAACGAGGGGGCTTTCATAGAAATGGCTACCCATGCAACCCGAATAAATCTTCTTTCCATGCCGATAACCTCCATGGCGCACTGCGTTCTCGCCTTCTATCAGGCGGTGGATAAATCGAGAACCGCCACTATAATGACGCTTCTGAAGAACACGGGCTTTGTTTTAGTCAGTTTATACAGTCTGGTATATCTTTTCAATTTCGGTATAGAGGGAGTATGGTGGACATATCCCGTGACGGATGTGATGACTTTGACGATGTGTATTCTGTGCATTACCCGCACCAGCAAGACTTACAGAGCCATCGGGGACGAAGCCTTACCTGCGGCGGCTTAATACAAATAAAAGAACCCGTCTTCCGAATAAAGCGGGTTCTTTTTAATTTGCGGGTTTTATTCCCCTTAACAGATTCAGCACTTCTTCTTCGCTCGAAAGGTCGTAATCCCCGATAATCCCCGATGTATGGTAGACGATGCCCTCTTTTTCGTTCTTCTCCAAATATTCGATGAATTTATCTATCCCGTCTTCCTTGATACAGCGCACAAAAGCCCTGATTTTAATTTTATCGGCGGCAAGCATATCAATTTCACAGGGAGCCGAGTCACATTCCCAACAGCCCTTAATGCCCTTTGAGATGCAGCAATTATATTGATGGCAACCCTTTTCACCGAGCGTCTTCGCGCAATTACAGCCGCATTTACAACTGCAATCGCCTTTTTTATCCATACTGCAATAGGCACAGACCAATCCGCAGTAAGCTATTGATGTTTCTTTCATGTTACGCTACCGTATTTTAATCTATAACCCATTCCCCCACATAAAGACAGCCGAATTTCAGGGATTCGCTGACGAGAAGGTCGTTGAGGTATTCAAGGCGGCGGGCTGAAACATAGGAGCGAATAACGAATTCACCGCTGTAAGGGTATTGGGGGTCAACCGCACCCTGCTCATCTCCGAAGGAGGCGCAGGAAAGTGTAAGTCCGTAACTGTTCATCAGCTTGTCGAATTCAATCAAATCCTCTTTATTCTTGAAATCCACAAAGAAGGTGATGTCAAATTCCCTGTCCAGCCTCTCTCCGCTGTAAAAAAGTTCGGCTATGTGCTTTTGGCTGATTATGTTGCAGAGCTTTTCATTGTCCGGGAAAAGTTCGTTGATATACTCCCCCCAATCCCTTTGCTCCGTTATCTCAAGGGAAATTCGGTCAAAATGCTCCTTTTTAAGCAATTTCAAAACCTTTTTATCGAAGAAACGCTTCGCTTTTTTATCCTCCGGTCTGAAATAAAAGCAAAAGCACACTCCCTCCACCCTCGAGGTCACCCCGACGAAAACCACCCCCGAAGCCACCGCACAGGAGGAAAGCCTTTCGCAAAGCGTATCGGAAATTTCCCGGGGAGTTTGCTCCGCGGTTATTTCGGCGCAGTGGGTGAAGCCCGTCATCGGGGCGAATTGCTTTATGAAAAGGTCGGTGCGGCAATAGGAATTCTCATCACACTCGAAGGTGCAAAAGTCGCTGTAATCGCTCGCCCCCTTTAGAAAACCCGCCCAAATGAAAATAAGAGCCGAATATGCGATAAAAAGTATGGCAAAATTGGCTTCTTTGACATTGCCGGGGATAAGATAGTCGGCTATTTCTTTCAAAAAATAACAGCTCATTATCGTAACATAGGAAATAAAGGCGGGAAGGGCGGTGAAACGAAGACCTGTGGTGAGATAGGAAAAGGTGGCGGTCATCACCGCCGCATAGACCACATTATCAAAGCCGGGATCATTGAAAAAGGCAAATTTTCCCGTTATGGCGCTGTAAAAGCACAGATAGCAAAAAAGGAAGGTTATTACAACCCTGATTATCACCAAAGAAAAGCCGCTTTCCGTCAGAAGGGTCGCCTTATCCTCCAATGAAAAAATATGGCGCCTGCTCTTATATTCACGGAAACTTCCCGGGGGATTGGCTATTTGACCTTTTATGGAAAGATAGCTTGCCGAAAGGCTTACTATACATTGATAGCACAGGAAAAAGACACAAAGCACGAATGACAGTATCAAAACCGTGAGTCCGATGACATTATGTCCGCAGATCATCAGCGCCGAGGCGGCAACGGAGCCGATGGCATAGATGATTGCGGCGACGCTGTTGTTTGATGTCGTATCCATTTTCCCCCATTAGGTATTTTAGTTTTATATAAAATAGTTATTTTTAATTATATAACCCTCCCGGGCCGAGTTGGTGAAAACCCTTATGCTCTTTGCCCCGAAATATTCGGCGCAATAAGAAATTATCAACATTCCCGGCAGAAGGGTGGTTTCCCTCCCCGGGGCAAAGGCAGATATGTGGCGGGCGGGGTTTTCCATGGACGAAATATTTTTTCTGCATTTATCCATTTCTTCAATGGGAATAACGGCTTCCTCCTCGGTTATGCCCATTGCGGCCTTTGCGCTCACCGCACTGCCCCCCATCACATATAAAATATCAGCCGAGTGCTTTCCGATGTCCTTTATCGAATCGACAACAAAATCGCGGATAGCCCTTTCTTCGGATTCGACGGGGAAAGCCCCCTTCACGAAGCGCTCCTTTATATATAATGCCCCGATGGGCGAACTTATGAAGGATTTCAACTCTCCCCCTTCAAAAACGAATATCTGCCCGCTTCCGCCGCCGATATCCATTCCGATTCCGTCCTCGGTGCGGGAAAAGTAACTCATGCTCAACGCATCGCAAAGAGCTTCTTGCTCGGCGGATAATATGTCTATCTTCATTCCCGTGGCGGCAAGAACGCCGTTGGTTATTTCCATGCGATTTATCGCGCTTCTCAAAGCCGCCGTACCGAAAAGGCGAATGTTATAAACGCCCTTTGCTTCGATGAAATATTTCAATTTCAGACAACTGTCCTTCAGCACCTTCAACCCCTCATCGGTCAGATAACCGTTTCTGATATGGGTGAGAAGCATTGCGTATTCACTGCGGTGGGCAATCACCGTAATGGCGGAGCCCGAAACGGACCGGGTGATTTCATAAATAAAGGCCTTTATGGTATTGGAACCCGCATCAATTATTCCTATTTTCATGGTTCCCTTTTTCCCTCATCTTCATTATCGAAATTCACATTGCCCTCGTCGGGCGCCCTGCCGACCCTTCTCTCGAGGATTCTGTCCATATTGCCCCCGTGGGTGGGGATATAATCCTTTGATTCTTGCGGATCAGAAGTTTTATTTTGCGCCTGTAGAGTTGCGGCGACAATTTCGGAGGCTTCGGGGATTGTTATCTGCTCCGGCTCAAGCTCGGCGGTTGCGGGGAATTCGGCGGGGGTATGCTCCGCTTCTTCCGTTTCCGGCTTGTTCTCTGCTTCTTCGTTTGTGTTTTCTGCCGGTATTGCTTCCTTTGTTGTTACTATATCCGAGGCTTCGGGGATTGCTATATGCTCCGGTTCAAGCTCGGCGGTTTCGGGGGTTTCGGCGGGGGTAAGTTCCGCTTCTTCCGCTTGCGGCATATCCTCCGCTTCCGTGTTCCGCATTTGCTCCGCTTCGCTTATATCCGCGGTTTGGAGGTTTTGCCCCGCTTCCTTCTCGGCGGCTTGCGGGGAACTTTGAGGTGTTATATCCGTTTTGGAAACATATTCCGCTTCGTTTGCATCGTCTTTTTCCGTTTTAGCCTTTAATTCGGCTTGATCCGCAAGGGTTTTCTTTATTAGTTCTTCTTCGAGTCTCTCCTGCGCCTTTGCGTCCTGCTTGTCGGAAAGCTTGATAAATCCGTCGGAGATATTGCGCGCCCCCTCTTTTATCGCTTTCTTGCTTTGCAACAAAGAATCCTTCGCTTTTTGGGCGAGCTTCATGCGATTGTTTTCCCATTTGCTCCCAATTTTAGCGATAGTTTCCCTTATTCTGAAAGAAATGGGCTTTTTGTCGGGCTTGCTTTCGTTGAAAACGGTGGCGTCTTTGACGCTCAAAGCTTTTTCAAACTTTTCCGCCCTTTTGGCCGCCCCGATGCTTAAGGGATCGGTTTGGGGAAAATAAAGCATATCTATTTGATTTTCTGTAAGCGGGCTTACTTCATCTTCCTCGCCTTTCCTATCCAAAATCTCGTCCATCTTCGCTCTGGCCTGCATTTTGGAAAGAAGGCTGTCGGTTTCTTCAACGGAGATACTCTCGTCGGTTCTTTGGAGTATCCTATCCATCAAAAGCCCCTCCCTGATGGCGGCGATATGGGAACTGCCGTAGGAAGCAAGGGGCGAAATAAGGCTTAAGGGCGAGATATAATAGGGTTCTTCCTCCGGCAGATACAAGGGTTCCCAACTGAATTTGAAGAACACCGAGAATATAAATACGATGTCCAGTATCACCAGCAATATCACCGCCGCCCATATATAATGAATGTTCGGGGATAATCTCACGCCCACATGGAAGTTATTCATGAAATCCCCGACCATGGCAGTGTCGCTTATCAGAAAACCTCCCGAGGAGGAAATATTGATAAGATAGGTCATACCGTTGTAAATCGTATAGTATAAAACGGTTTCGCCCTTGAATTTATCGGTTACGCCGTCCTTTGCCGCATTGTAATCGGAATAAAAGGTATAGGCTCGGCAACACCAATAGCTTCGGGAATTGATAACCACCTGCTTGAGGTTTGAAACATCGGAAAGGGAGCTTATGGAATCGAAATAATCTTCGAAGAAGGTTTTGATGTATTCTTTGTTATTGAAGGTATCGTTCAGGGCGGGGTCGCCCATGGTGTAGTTTTCCCGGGTGTTGGCGTCTCTTTGCTCCGCATTCAAAGAAGAATAGTATTCGCCGATGCTCACCATCACATGGGCATTGGAAGAATACCTCACTATCACCGAGCTGGAATAGCCGAAGGTCGATATGAATTTTTCGTACTTAGAAGGGACATAGAAATAATACTCGTAGTCCACACTGTAAACTTCGTGATAATTCTCGTATTCGTTTTCAATGCCGCAACCGCAAAAGGAAATGGCCGCAAGCAATATGAACAACAGGCAAAGTACCCTTCTTCTCATCATTCTTCCACCGCCTTAGATTATACCTTTCCGCGGTGTTATATGCAAGGTTATACATTGACAAATAAGTTTGTCGAGTTTATAATAATCATTACAGTATTAAATAATGAGCGTTGAGCGTGAAGAGTAGGTTTTGGTCGCCGTACAGAGAGGAACGTTTGCTGAAAGATTCCCGGGGCTTAAACCGAATGTCGCACGGGAGCTTACCCGAAAGGGCGTCTAAGGTGCGTTAAACCCATGAGAGAATTCACCGTGAATTAAAACGGGTGGTACCGCGGATAATATCCGTCCCGTTGATTGCGGTTTTTTTATTGCCGCAAATCTCAAGGAGGAATCAATGAAGGAGTTAGAAAAGATTTACAATTCGTCCGAGGTGGAAAGCCGAATTTATGCGATGTGGGAGGAGGGAGGTTATTTTAAGCCCGAGGTCAATCCCGAAGGCAAACCCTTCACGATCGTTTTACCGCCTCCCAATATCACAGGACAGCTTCACATCGGCCACGCTTTCTGTTTTTCCCTGCAGGATATTTTAATCCGCTACAAACGCATGAACGGCTTTGCGGCGCTTTGGCTGCCGGGTGAGGATCACGCCAGCATCGCCACGGAAGTCAAGGTCATCGAGAACATCAAGAAAACCGAAGGCAAAACGAAGAAGGAAATAGGCAGAGAAGGCTTCATGGAAAGGGCATGGGATTGGGCGAATATCTATCGCAAAAGGATAGCCGAACAATGCCGCACCATCGGAAGTTCCCTTGATTGGAGCAGGGAGCGCTTCACCCTGGACGAGGGTTGCAACGAAGCTGTTTTGGAGGCCTTTATCCGCCTTTACAACAAGGGACTTATCTATCGGGACAACAAGATAATCAACTGGTGTCCGAACTGCAAAACCGCCCTATCCGACGCCGAAGTCGAATATGAGGAGCATGAGGGCAGTCTTTGGTATATCCGCTATCCCATCGAAAACACCGATAAATTCGTCACCGTAGCCACCACCCGCCCGGAAACAATGCTGGGAGACACCGCAGTGGCGGTAAACCCCGAGGACGAAAGATATGTTGATATCATCGGTAAATACGCCGTTTTACCCCTGATGGACAGAAGAATCCCCATTGTGGCGGACGACTATGTGGACATGAGCTTCGGCACGGGCTGTGTAAAGATTACCCCCTGCCATGACCCGAACGACTTCGAGGTCGGTCAGCGTCACGGTTTGGAGCAGATAAGGATATTAAACGACGACGCCACGGTGAACGAACAGGGCGGAAAATACGCCGGGCTCGACCGCTACGAAGCGAGGAAGATGGTTTTGACAGATTTGGAAGAAATAGGCGCCCTTGTCAAAACCGAAAAGCACATTCACAATGTGGGCGAGTGTTATCGTTGCGGCACCACGGTGGAACCCATCACTTCCCTGCAATGGTTTGTGGATATGAAGCCCCTCGCCGCCCCCGCCATAGAAGCGGTGGAAAGCGGAAAGACCAACTTCGTTCCCGACCGTTTCAAGCGGGTCTATTTCAACTGGATGTATAACATTAAGGACTGGTGCATTTCCCGTCAGCTCTGGTGGGGTCACAGGATTCCCGCCTATTACTGCGAGGAATGCGGCGAGGTGGTAATAGCCAAACACACCCCCGAGTTATGCCCGAAATGCGGCGGGATTAATTTCAAACAAGATGAGGATGTCTTGGACACCTGGTTCTCCTCCGCCCTTTGGCCCTTCTCAACCCTCGGTTGGCCCAACGAAACCGAGGATTTGAAGAAGTTTTACCCCAACGATGTGCTTGTAACCGCACAGGACATTATCTTCTTCTGGGTGGCGAGAATGATATTCTCCGGAATAGACTATATGGGACAGCCCCCCTTCCATCATGTATATATCAACGGGTTGATAAGAGACGAGCTTGGCCGCAAAATGAGCAAATCCCTCGGAAACGGGGTTGACCCGATAGAAGCTGTGGCTCAATACGGGGCCGATGCGGTGAGATTCACCCTTGTGACGGGCAACTCCCCGGGCAACGACGCCCGCTGGCTTCCCGAAAAGGCGGAAGCCAGCAGGAATTTCTGCAATAAAATCAACAATGCGGCCAGATTTATCATGATGAATTTGAACGATTATACGCCCGGCAAGGAAATAGCGGAGAACAAGCTCATCAATATAGATAAATGGATAATTTCCAGATGCAATGAGATCATCGGGGAAGTTACGAGCAATATCGAAAAGTATGAGTTGGGCATAGCGTTGGAAAAGCTCTATAATTTCGTATGGAGCGAATTCTGCGATTGGTACATCGAATTCACAAAGCCCCGCCTTTATTCCGAGGATAGCCAAGCCAGATATGCCGCCCAGAATACCCTTTATGAAGTTTTCATAAACATATTGAAGCTTCTTCACCCCTTCATGCCCTTCATTACCGAGGAGATTTATTCCCATTTGACGGAGGGGGAAAAGCCCCTTATCATCGCCAAATGGCCCGAATACGACAGGGCGAAGGAATATACAAAGGAACAGCGTCAGGTTTCCGAGATCATTGAGGGGATAAGGGGAATCAGAAACGCCAGAGCGAAAATGAACATCGCCCCCGGCAAGAAAGCCCCCCTCACCATCGTTCCCAACGCCGGCGAGAGGGAAATATACGAGGGCAACGAGGACACCTTCGCCAAGCTCGCATTCTGCAGTGAAGTGAAGATTTCCGAAGAAGCCGAGGATATTGAAAACGCTCTTAATGTGGTGACAAACACCGCAAAATTCTATGTTTCCCTCGAAACGCTCATAGATAAAAAGAAGGAAACCGAAAGGCTCACCAAGGAGAAACAGAGAATACAAAAAGAAATAGCCTCAATCGAAGGCAAACTGAAAAACGAGCAGTTCCTTTCGAAGGCTCCCGAAAAGATTGTAGAAAAGGAAAGGGAGAAATTGGCGGGGTATGTATCGCTTTTGGCCGATGTGGAGGAAAGCTTGAAGGTATTTGAGTAATTTAAGAAAAAGCTTCCGCAGTAAAAGGCAAAAGCCGATAAGGAAGGTATCACAAACAAACTAACTTAACGGCTGACAAACGAGGTTGCTATTAAAAATGAGCGAGAAGTTAAAATGCTTCTCGCTCATTTTTCTATGCTGACAGGAGGGAATGTCACGCAATAGAACGCTATTTTCGGAGGTGGGTAAGGGCTTTATATTACCCACTCCGTTTCTGCGGCCGCAAAGCTGCATGAACACAGGCTTTCTTGACCGCTGCTGCGCAACAATTACCCATGATATTTTGAGGGCGAAAGCACTTCTTGCTTTTGCCCTCTTGACTACCCGTTGAGCAGGGACAGACGCACTTGTCAACGACGGGCGAAGCCTGTTCATTTTATCGTTGACAAGGGTGGCTGGCTCAGCTATCCCTTGCAAAATGTACTTATAATCTCCCCGACAAACGGAAATTTAGCAAGGAGAAGGACATATCGTTATTGGTAGTTTACTCAACTTCTTTCAACAAATCTTCGGCTGAAATATGATACAGCTTTGCCAATGCAATCAAATTTGATGTGCTTGGGTCAGACTTTCCACTCTCCCATTTGGAAACAGCCTGTCTGCTTACACCGATTGCCTCAGCAACAAACTCTTGCGTCATCTTGCAAGATGAATGATGCTGTTTCAAAGCTTCACCAAGAGATTTTCGCGTTTCAGCTTTTTCTTTACGAACACCATCTGATTTAATGTACTTCATGAGCGCACGCACAATCAATACGAACAGTCCCACAAAAGCGGCGAAGAATATTAGACCAAGCAGCGTCATTACCAATGTTTTTGTCATAATTAACAACTCCTTTCTTGTTGGCTTTATTCTACTAAATACTGCTTGTTACTCCCACCAACTATTACGAAAATATAAGTTGCATTATGGTTGCGAACGAATTATTCCAAAGAAATTGCAATCAACAATCGTTTATTCGATAAATTTCGTTTGTATATTAGCTATAATTGATATTTTCCCACAGCTCTATGAACATTTCTACCTAAACCGACACACCCTGCCGCTTTCATAAGCGGCGTGGATTTTCATTTTTCAGATATTTTTTTCCTCAACCGTTGGTAAAATAATGTTTCCGTTCGTGGTAGAGAGTAAGTAGCACCGCAAATTTTTTGGAAAGCTATGCTCTAATCTTTGGCATTTTGATCTTATGCGGTGTTGTAGTCAGTGAAAGGGTTTGGGACACTCCTAGCAAGCCAAAATGTAGCGCATTTTACGGAAAGGGTACCCCTTTCCTATGCTTGCTCCGTAGTTAGTACATCAGAAAGGACGGGAACGGAATGGAAAGGAAACGAGAACAGGACGAAAGCGAATATCTGCCGAAGCGGGGCAATCCGCTGAACGAAACAGTCTACTATAAAATCGGCGGAACGGTCTATGAGGTGTCCACCTCCTGCGGCGGCTCTGAACTGCTCTATGACAAAATGGAACGGCCATGTTTATCGATCACGCTGACGATTTCCGCAGAATGATACAGAAACAGCGTTTCGAGGAAACAGAAAAGGCAGTAAAGCGGCGCAAGAAAGAGCTGGAACAGGCAAAGAAACGCATAGCCGAACTTGACCGTATCTTCAAGCGTATCTACGAGGACGATATATCGGGTGCAATCAGCCACGAACGGTTTTTGAAGCTGTCCTCCGAATATGAAGCGGAACAGAAAGAACTGCCGGAGTTTGTCAAGGCAGAACAAATGGCGGTTGATACATACTAACAGGGCAAAGCCGACTTTGACAGCTTCGCCGCCATTATCCGCAAGTATGTGGGTATTAAGGAACTGACGCCTACCATTGTCAACGAGTTTGTAAAGAAGATAATCGTACACGCTCCCGACAAGTCCAGCGGACACCGCAGACAGAAAATCCAAATTGTTTGGAACTTCATCGGGGAGTTGGAGCAGGACGAGGACAAGCAGACGGTGGAACGGCAGAGAAAGAGCAAGACGGCATAGCCGAAGCTATACCGCCTTGCAACAATTTACTTCCTTGTGGGTGCTGTGCTAGACGCTGTCGACAATAAATCAAGCCAACACCGAAGCCCATATTGCGATACACCTAACCCGAACAGCCGCCTCATAAGAAGATGTATACTTCGCATACCTCGTCGCGATACCTCTCCAGTCCTTT
>JAAYHF010000040.1 GCA_012727485.1 Eubacteriaceae bacterium | reverse complement strand
TACTTCCACAAGCTTTTCAACCGTCATAAGGGCGCATTTTTTCTGCACGCCCCGCTTTAAAAGATTATCCAAAGTCTGACGGGCGGTGCGCATTGCCGCGGACAGGTATTTTATGGATTCCTTCATGGCGTATTGCAGGGCAAATTCCTCATTGTCCGCAAGCAGTTTCACAAGGTCGAATTCCTCATTAATATTAAGCTTAGCGGCTAATTTCGGATCAACCAAAAGAATTATACCCTCATCGTATTCTATCAGGTCGTAGCCCTTTTTATGATTGATTTTGCGAAGCAGCATTTCAGTTGATCACCGCATATATGAGCTTTCCCGGGGCGGGGGGTGTGTCGCTTATTTCGTAAGCGGCTTTCAATCGCTGTTCGGCCGCCTTGAGGTTATCCCTGTCGGAGGAATAAATAACCGCAAGTTCCTCTCCCTTTTCCACCCTGTCGGTAACCTTCTTTTTAAGTAAAATCCCCGCGGAAAAATCTATAATGTCTTCCTTGGTTCTTCTGCCTGCTCCTGTGAGCATGGAAGCGCCCCCCACGGATTTGCAATCCAATGCGCTCACATAGCCGTCTTTATCTGCCTTAACGGAAAGGGAAAAAGGAGCCTTCGGCAAAAGATCCGTGTTATCCGCCACATCTTCGTTTCCGCCCTCTCCCCGCACCATATCCTTGAATTTTTCCTTTGCTCTCCCGCTTTTTATCGCATTTATCATCATTTGGCGGGCTTCTGCGGCATTTTTACATATTCCGCTGTGTATCAGCTCGTTTTCTCCGAGGCAAAGGCAAAGCTCCAGCAAATCCGCAGGGCCGCCCCCGTTTAGGGTATCAATGGCTTCCTTTACCTCAAGGGCGTTGCCGACTGCATAACCGAGGGGCTGATTCATGTCGGAGATGACCGCGCAGATGCTTTTCCCCGCCGCCTTTCCGATGGCGACCATTTTTTCCGCCAACGCGACGGCTTGCTCCAAATCCTCCATGAAAGCGCCGCTTCCCGTCTTCACATCGAGAACGATGCAGTCCGCCCCGCAGGCGAGCTTTTTACTCATGATTGAGGAGGCGATGAGGGATATGTTGTCCACCGTGGCGGTGACATCTCTGAGCGCATAAAGCTTTTTATCCGCCGGGGCGATGTCCCCGCTTTGGGCGGCTATGATTATCCCGGTTTTTTTGGCTATTTCTATGAATTCCTCCATGGAATATTCTGTTTTGAAGCCGGGTATGCTTTCCAACTTGTCTATTGTTCCTCCGGTATGCCCCAGCCCCCTTCCGCTCATTTTGGCGATCACAAGCCCGCAGGCGGCCAAAATGGGTTCAAGCACCAGGGAGGTTTTATCCCCGACCCCCCCGGTGGAATGTTTATCCGCCTTTATCCCGGGGATTTCGCTTAAATCCAGCACATCGCCGGAGCGCATCATCGCATCGGTAAGAATGGCGGTTTCTTCGTCATTCATTCCGTTCAAGCATATCGCCATGAGCAGGGCGGAGGTTTGATAATCGGGTATTTCCCCCGAGGTGACCTTTTCGACAAAATATCTTATCTCCGTTTCGCTCAAGGCCTTTTTATTCTTCTTTTTATCTATTATATCGTACATATTGATCTCGTTCATTTGCAGGCATACCTTTCGTGTGAATACTATTGCCATTCAAGTATACCACACCGCCCGGTGTTATGCTATAATAAAAATAACAGGCAGGCGCAAAAGCGCGGGAACGGGTGAAAAATGGAGATTCAATGGTATCCGGGCCACATGGCAAAGGCCGAAAGGCAAATAAGGGAACAGGCTTCCAAGGCTGATGTGATAATCGTTTTGGGAGATGCGAGGGCCGTCGGGGTCAGTCTTAACGACGACTTTATCAAATCCCTGGGAAAGCGTAAATATATAGTAGCTTACAATAAGACTACCCTCGCCGACGACGGGATTACCGAAAGTTGGGAGAAATATTACAATAACAAAGACCCAAGGGTCTTTTTTACGGATTGCTCCGCCCGCAGGGGTATTGCGCAGATAAAGTCATATCTAAAAGAAATAAGAAAAACCTTTAAATTCGACAGGGAGCTGAGAATGATCGTCGCAGGTATACCGAATGTGGGCAAATCAATGTTCATCAATACCCTATTGGGCAAGCTATCCGCCAAAACCGGGAACACTCCCGGGGTGACAAGGGGTTCGAATTGGATAAAAGGCTCGGAGGATTATTATCTTTTGGATACTCCGGGAGTATTACCGCCCAAATTCGCCACCGCCGAGGAGGGCGCCCTGCTTGCCTCCATAGGCTGTGTTAAGGAAGAAATATTGGATAAGCAAAAACTCGCTTACTATATAATAGATCTATTAAAAAAGCATTATCCCGATCTTCTTGCGGCAAGGTATAAGGTTGACCCGTCCGATAGGGCATCTGCTGAGCTTTTCGAAGAGATCTGCATAAACCGCCGTTTTATCCTCTCGGGCGAAAGAATTGACTACGCCCGGGGAGCAAACTGCATTATAGATGAATTCAAAAACGGAAAAATAGGAAAAATGTCCTTTATTTCCCCGGGGGATATGAAATGAACGGCACAGAAGCGGTGAATATCCGACAGATGACCATATCCGAAATAAAAAAACTTATAGAGCAAACCCCGACGGAGGATTATCCCGCCCTTGTAAAGACCCTTTACGCCGACCCGAGAACGGGCGTTCAGAAAGCGGCTTTGGCCTTAAATAAGAAATACGATGCCATAATTATGGAAAATCGGAGAATCGAGGCCATAAAGAACATAGAGGAAGGTTACAGAAGAAAGGGTTACAAACTCATTGCAGGCTGTGACGAGGCGGGCAGGGGCCCGCTTTGCGGCCCTGTGGTGGCGGCGGTGGTGATTTTGCCGGAGGACAGCGCCATCATGGGAGTTAAAGACTCCAAAAAGCTTCCAGAAAGCAAAAGGGAGGAGCTTTATAAAATAATCACCTCCCAAGCCCTCGGCTGGGCAGCGGGGGTGGTCGGAAGCGACACCATTGATAAGATAAATATATTAAATGCCACAAAGCTTGCGGTGAAAAGGGCTTTGGCCAAATTGCCCCTCACCCCGGACATTATTTTGACAGATGCACTCATAATCAATCACCCCATTGAGCAGAAGGCCTTTATAAGGGGAGACATGAACCTTTATTCCATTGCCGCCGCCAGTATCATCGCAAAGGTCACCAGGGACAGAATGATGTACGAATACGACAAGATATACCCGGAATACAACTTCGCCTCCAACAAGGGCTACGGCACCTATGAGCATATTAAGGCGATAAGCGAATACGGCCCCACCGCAATCCACAGAAGAACCTTTCTCACCCCCGAAAATTTGAGGATACCCCAAAGGATCATCGGCAATATTTACGAGGATAAGGCCTGCGCCATGTTGGTGAACGCCAACCATAAAATAATAATGAGAAACTATCGCGGCGGCGGGGGAGAGATTGATATTATTTCCGAGGACGAAGACCAAATAGTTTTCACCGAGGTCAAGCAAAGGGCGAACGACACCTTCGGCACGGCGGAAAGCTATGTGGACGAAAAGAAGAAAAATCGCATCAGAAGCGCGGCTTCGGCTTTTATTGCCCAAAAAGGGATGATTTCGCAGGTGAGATTTGATATAATAGCCTTCGATGCCAAGGGGGATAATAATTACACAGTCCGCCACATCAAGAACGCATTTTAAATTCGGAGAACAATATGCTGCAAATAAACGATCTATCCCTTTCCTTCGGAGCCGATACGCTTTTCAAGGAGGGAAACATAACCTTCAACAAGGGCAACTGCTACGGCATAATCGGAGCAAACGGAGCAGGGAAAACCACCCTGCTGAAAATTATATCCGGGGAGATCGAGCCGAGTACGGGGTCGGTTTTTAAATCCGAGGAGGATAGAATGTCCGTGTTGAAGCAGGATCACAACGCCTTCAACGAATTCACCGTATCCGACACCATAATAATGGGCAACAAAAGGCTTTATGAAATTCAAAAGCAAAAGGACGCCCTTTACGAAAAAGAGGATTTCACCGAGCAGGACGGAATATTGGCCAGCGAATTGGAAGCCGAATTTGCGGAAATGGGCGGCTGGGACGCCCAGGCGGACGCGGGAAAACTGCTCACCGGACTGGGGCTTTCCGATTCCCTTCTGGATAAGGTGATGGGTCAGCTTCAGGAGCGGGAAAAGGTCAAGGTTCTCTTGGCACAGGCCCTTTTCGGTCAGCCCGATATCATTCTTTTGGACGAGCCCACCAACGGTATAGATATCACCTCCGTGAGATGGCTTGAGGATTTTCTGATGGATTTCAGCGGAACGGTCATCGTCGTATCCCATGACAGGCATTTTCTCAACACCGTCTGCACCCATATAATTGATATAGATTACGGCAAAATAAAGCTCTACATGGGCAACTACGAATTCTGGTACGATTCCAGCCAGCTTATGCAACGGCTCATCAAAAACCAGAATAAGAAGAAGGAAGAAAAGATAAAGGAACTTCAAACCTTCATCGCAAGGTTCTCTGCCAATAAATCAAAGGCCCGTCAGGCGACAAGCAGGAAGAAGCTTTTGGAGAAGATAACGGTGGAAGAACTGCCTTCTTCTTCCCGCAGATACCCCTATGTGGATTTCGAAATGGATAGGGAAGCGGGCAAGGAAATTCTGACGGTGGAGAATTTGAGCAAAAAGGTAAACGGCGAATATCTGATAAAAAATCTTTCCTTTAGAATGAATAAGGGAGATAAAATAGCCGTCATAGGGGAAAAAGACATTGCCGCAACAATGCTTTTCAAGATATTAATGGGGGAAGAAACCGCCGACGAAGGGGATTTCAAATGGGGAATAAGCACCTCCCAATCCTATTTCCCCTCCGACAACACCAAATACTTTGCCGGGTGCGATATGTCGATCCTCGATTGGCTTATGCAGTATTCAAGGGATACCACCGAAACCTATTTGAGAAGCTTCTTGGGAAGAATGCTCTTTACCCAGGAGGAGGTTTTCAAGCCCGTGAAGGTTCTTTCCGGGGGAGAGAAGGTCAGGTGTATGCTTTCGAGAATGATGATGTTCGGCGCAAATGTGCTGGTTATGGATCAGCCCACGAACCACCTCGATTTGGAAGCGATAGAAGCGCTTAACAACGGTCTTATTGATTTCGAGGGAAATATCATCTTCTCCTGCCATGACCACGAATTCGTGCAGACCGTGGCGAACAGGATAATCGAATTGACCGCCGACGGCTTTGTGGATAAGATTTGTTCCTACGACGATTATCTGGAATTGGATCAATAAAATTGACCGAGGAAACATTCGTCAAGGCGAAGGGCGAAGCAAACCCGTTTTTAAGGGCATTGGCAGTTTTGATTATGCTGTTAATTACAATCGGTCTTTTTTCCCTCTGCAAGGCGCAAGGCGATATTATTGCCCTGGGAGTTTACGGGAAAAAGCCGGTTTCGGTTAAATTCATCGCCTATGAAGGACAGCTGAGGCGAAGCGGGATCGATAAGACCATATTGTTGGAGGACAGCGAAAGCTTGGAAAAACTGCAACAGATAATGGCTTCCCGCAGTATTTCCTTCGAGAAGGATTCTCGGCAGATCGGAATAGCTTATATCACCTTCGAAGACGCTTCGGTGGTGAGCGCTTATATATATAAGGACGCCCTCGGCTTTAATTACGGCAAAACAAGGCTGAAGGCGCAGGGAATTGCCGCACTGTTTGAATAATTTTAGTCCCAAAGCTATTGATACGACAATAAATATGCTAAAATATCAAGGTTGAACACAGTAAAAAGGAGATTTACAATGGGCTACGAAATCATTACCAACGAAAAAAACGTTGCAAGGGTAAAACTCGATATCGCCAAAGAGGATTTTGACGCAGGCATTCAGAAGGCTTATCAGAAAAACAAGAACCAATTTAAGGTTGACGGCTTCAGAAAGGGCAAAGTGCCCCTGAAGATTATCGAGAGCAGGTACGGAAAGAATATCTTCTATGAAGATGCCCTGGAGGCAAGCTTCCCGACGGCATATAACAAATTTATCGCCGAAGTCGAATGGACCACCTGCGCCCAACCCACTTTAATTGAGATAAACGAGATGGGAGATAACGGTGCTGTGGTCACCATAGACGTTGCCCTCTATCCGACTTTCGAGCTGTGCGAATACAAGGGCATTAAAGTCGGCCCGGTGAAATATACCTTTAAGAAATCCGATTTGGATAAGGAAATAAGCAAACTCAGAGATCAGCAGGCCCGCCTTGTTCCGGCTGAAGACGAAGCCAAGGACGGCGACACTGTCACCATTGATTTTGAAGGCAAAATCGACGGAGAACCCTTCGAGGGCGGCAAGAGCGAGGATTATAAGCTCGTTTTGGGAAGCGACCACTTCATCAAGGGATTCGAGGAACAGCTCGTGGGTCACAAGCCCGCAGACAAGGTGGAAATAAACGTCACCTTCCCCGAGGATTATTCCATGGCCGAATTTGCGGGCAAAGATGCGGTCTTCTCCACCGAAGTAAAGGAAGTCCACCACAAGGAACTCCCCGAGTTGGACGACGATTTCGCTGTGGATCAGGGCTATGAAAACCTTGAGGACATGAATAAAAAGCTCAAGGAAAAGATTAAAACCGAAAAGAACGCCGCTTTAAAGAAGGAAGCAATCAGCAAGATAACCAATTATCTTGTGGAAAACACCGAAATAGATATTCCCCCTGCCTGCGTTGAGGAAAGGGTTGCAAGCCTCAAGGAGGAAAATGACAATTCCCTTCGCATGAACGGCATCAATCCGGACGATTATTACAGCTATCTTATGGCGCAAAGCGAGGAGAACAGCCCCGAGCAGTTCTATGCGGTTTTCGAAAGACAAGCCATAAGGGATTTAAAGAGCGAGATGATTTACACCAAGTTGCTTGAAGTTGAGCAGATAACCTTCACCGATGAGCAGTATCAAGGTGAATTGGATAAATATGCCAAACTTTACGGCAAAACAATGGAGGAACTCAGAACCACGGAAAGCCTTGAAGCGGCCCTCAAGCCCTACATCGAATTCCAATTAAAAATGAATAACATCAATGAGTTCCTTCTTGAAAACGCGGACAAAACAAAATAAAAAGCGCCCGCCTCAAAGGGCGTAACCCGCCATTCATAATGGCGGGTTTTAAATACGGAGGAAGAATGAATTTAATACCCTATGTTGTGGAGCAAACCCCCCGGGGCGAAAGATCCTACGACATATATTCCAGACTTTTAAAGGACAGAATAATTATGCTGTCCGGACAAATCGACGACGACACGGCGAATTCCGTGGTCGCTCAACTTTTGTTCCTCGAAGCCGATGATCCCCAAAAGGATATAAGTATTTACATAAACAGTCCCGGCGGCTCTGTTTCCGCGGGGCTTGCCATTTACGACACCATGAACTTTATCTCCTGCGATGTATCCACCATCTGCATCGGCTCCGCCGCTTCCATGGGAGCTTTCCTGCTTGCCTGCGGAGCGAAGGGCAAAAGATACTGCCTGCCCAACAGCGAGATAATGATTCATCAGCCCCTTGGCGGGGCGACGGGCAAATCCAGCGATGTGCAGATATACGCCAACAGACTTCTCGCCACCAGGGATCGCTTGAATAAGATTTTAAGCGAAAAGACGGGTCAGCCCATTGAGGTGATAGAGCGGGATACCCTTCAGGATAACTTCATGAGCGCCGACGAAGCCCTTGCCTACGGATTGATAGATTCAGTCAAAACCACCAGAAAGAGAGCCGAATAATGGCAGGAAAAAAGGATATATGCTGTTCCTTCTGCGGCAGGCCGGTGAGTTCGGACAACACCACCCGCTTCTTCGGCGGGCAGGACGAAACGCTGATCTGCGCGGATTGCGTCAAGCTCATTTATGAGAGCATTCTTGCGGCGGACGACGATTACAGAAAGACCATGACCGTCGATTTCCCCAAGATGAACAAGGTCAAAAAACCTTCCCAGATAAAAAAGATATTAGACGAATATGTGATAGGTCAGGACGAGGCGAAAATAGCCCTCGCCATAGCCGTTTACAACCACTATAAAAGGGTCAATTCCCATATCTCCAACAGCGATACCGAAATTCAGAAAAGCAATATATTGCTCATAGGCCCCACGGGAAGCGGAAAAACCTATCTCGCTCAAACCCTTGCCAAGGCTCTCAATGTCCCCTTTGCCATAACGGACGCCACAAGCCTGACCGAAGCCGGATATGTGGGAGAGGACGTGGAAAACATACTCCTGCGTTTGATCCAGGCGGCGGATTTCAATGTGGAAAAAGCCCAATACGGAATAATCTATATTGACGAAATAGATAAGATCGGCAGAAAGGGAGAAAATCCCTCCATAACAAGAGATGTCAGCGGGGAAGGGGTTCAGCAGGCACTGCTCAAGATATTGGAAGGAACCGTAGCCAATGTTCCCCCCAACGGCGGGAGAAAGCACCCTCAACAGGAATTTATCCCGATAGACACCAAGGATATTCTTTTCATCTGCGGCGGGGCCTTCGAGGGGTTGGATAAGATTATCTCCTCCCGCATCAGTTTCAAGACCATGGGCTTCGATGCGGATATTTCCTCCAACAATATAAAGGAAACCGACGAACTGCTCAAGCAGGTATTGCCCCAGGATATAATCAAATACGGCTTGATCCCCGAATTGGTGGGCAGGCTTCCCATCATCGCGCCCCTGAGCGCCCTTGACGAGGCGGCGTTGGTAAGAATAATGACAGAGCCGAAAAACTCTCTGATAAAGCAGTATGAAGCGCTGATGGCTATGGACGGAATTGAACTCAAATTCGACAAAGATGCCATCGCAAAAATCGCGCAGATAGCATCGGGCAGAAACACCGGCGCCAGAGGATTAAAGAGCGTCATTGAAAAGCTAATGAAGGATGTTATGTTCAACAGCCCCGATCAAAAAGACCTCAAAAGGGTGGTTATCACCGCAAAAGCGGTGGATAATATAGATGATCCGGGAGATTATATTAAATATGTTATGAAAAAAGGAGTCGCAAATGGCTGAGGAAGTAAAAAAATCGGAAGAATGCGAACACGATTGCGAAAGCTGTAAGGAGAACTGCCCCTCAAGGGAGGGTATGAAGGCTCCGATGAATAAGCATTCGGATATAAAGAAGGTCGTAGCCGTCGTCAGCGGAAAGGGCGGGGTCGGCAAATCCCTTGTCACGGGAATGTTGGCGGTAAGCCTCCAGAAAATGGGCAAGACAGTGGCTGTATTGGACGCGGATATAACAGGGCCTTCCATTCCCAAAATGTTCGGACTCACCGAAAAAGTGAAGTCAGGCAGAGTGGGAATCATACCCGGGGAAACCAAAACGGGCATCGAGGTCATGTCCATAAACCTTATCTTGGATAACGAGGACGATCCGGTCATCTGGAGAGGGCCTGTGGTTACGAGCGTGTTGCAGCAGTTTTGGAGCGATGTGGTATGGGGAGAAATTGATTGTATGTTGGTGGATTTACCCCCGGGAACGGGAGATGCCCCCCTTACAGTATTCCAAGCCCTTCCTTTGGACGGAATAATCATCGTGGCAAGTCCCCAGGAGCTTGTATCCGTAATAGTGAAAAAAGCCGCCAATATGGCTCGTCAGATGGATATACCCATTCTCGGGATTGTGGAGAATATGTCCTATTACGAATGTCCCGACTGCCATAAGCGCCACAGCATTTTCGGAGAAAGCCATGTGGACGAGATAGCCGAAAAATATCTCATAAAGAATGTGGCGAAGATCCCCATCGACAGCAACCTCGCCAAGCTTTGCGACAACGGTAAGATCGAGGAAAATAAAGCCGATTATTTGGAAGGCATGGCTAAAATGCTCGCCAAACCCAAGAAAACACAGGAATAAAAATATAAGCCGCATGGGTTTCCCGCCGATGCGGCTTTTTCTTTTAAGGCGATATAAGCCGATTAAGCTTTGAGGGTTCACTCATTGATAATAACTATATCGCAGTTTTCCTCAATGGAAAAAGCCTTGAAATATTTTTGCTCCATGGGAATCCATTCGTTGAAAAAGCGCCTTTGCATCTCGGGGCTGTTGCGCTTTTCAATTCGCTTTTTCGCGGTTTCCTCGCTGACTTTCAGAAAAACCTTCAAATCATAATTCCCCTTCATTTCGGGGTGCATTGAGTAAGCCCCTTCTATGATATTAATGGGGTTCGCCCTTACGAATACAGGCTCGGAAATGATTTGCTTTGAGCAATCGAAGGGGCGATAATTAAAATCTCCCCCCGAGGATATTCCCGCTAAAATCTCCCCCGAAAAACGCTCCCTATCCATGTTCCCTCCCGCCTCATTGAGGCGTTGCTCTGTGCGCTGATAGGGTTGGAGGAAATAGTCGTCGGCGTGGAAAAGGTTGGCTTCGTAAAGCTTTGCGAGGGCTTCTCCGAGGGTGGATTTACCCGTGGCGCTTCCCCCTTCTATGGCGACGGTCAGCTTTTCTTTGGTTTTAAGGAGTTTATCCATTTTTTCCAATATCGGCAGATATTTCACGAAGCTTCTTTTTATCACCCGATAGGCGGGGCGGTAGGCTTCTCTGAATTCTTCGGAATGGTGCAGAGGTTTAAAACCCTGCTCCTCCCATTGACGGGCCTTGCCGATAATATCGTCCCTTGAAAGACCCGGTAATTCACCCTCGGATAAATCCGTTAAAACCTTCAAGCCTTTTTTTAATTCTTCCCGTGCATCGGTTGAGGGGGGAGAGGCTGAGAGGAAAAAAAGGTTAAACAAAGTTTTGGCGCTCAATTTGCCGGATTTAACCGCCCAAAGATGGGCTCTGCAATAAATATCTCCCAAGGGTTCGATATAGTTTTCCCTAATCGGCACATTCCCTTCGGCTTCTTCCCGCAGTTTTAAAAGCCCCTGTTTTTCGTCGCTTACCAAATGCTCACAGCCGTAAACGCTCTGGAAAAGCCCTTTGAAGAAATCCTGCAAAAGCATTTTCGGATAGATGCTATATTGTTCTTTCAAAAAATCGGATATTTCTCTTTCGGTCATTTCGCCACCTCCGGGGTTATTATAGCATTATTCCCCTTTAAATGAAAACAAGGAGAAAATAGCCCATTGAAAGGGAAGGGATTAAGCGGCAATTTCAACATATCGAAAAGCGACCCTATCGCCCTGTGGTTTTGACTTTATCATGTGGAGGTGATTTTCTGCCCGTTGATTAAGAGTTCGGGTGGATAATTCTCGCATAATGCGGATTGTGCTGTGTTGCTTCGAATTTGAAATGAATAAAAGCGGGGAGGGGTATTCACCCCGCCCCGCTTTGAAAGAAACCTTTATGCTTTTAACCTGCCTTTACTTATCAACCGAAGGGCTTAACGGCATTTCACCGACATAAACGGGAATTTCCACAACAGCCTTGAAAAGATCCCCGTCAATTTCTATCCTAAAGCCACAGCCCATCAGCTCGCAAAGACTTTTTGCTATATTCAGCCCCAAACCGCTTCCCCCGTCCGTACGGGAGCTGTCCGCCCTGACGAATCGCTCCATAAGCTCGTCTGCGGGAATGTTCAATTCCTCCCGGGATACATTTTTAAAGGAAACCGTTATCGTTTTGGCCGAGGGCACCGCATCAATGTAAAGACGGGTGTTGGGCTGGGAATATTTACAGGCATTGGATAAAAGGTTGTCGAATACCCTCCACATGAGCCTGCCGTCCGTTAAGACGGGAAGGTTTTCCTCGGAGCAGTTCACCACATATTTCAATCCGCTTGCCTCCAGCTTTTCGGAATATTCCGCGGTGGCTTGATTAATCAATTCGTTTATGTTTGTGACCTCAAGGGATACGCTGATGTTCCCGGTGGAAGCCTTGGAAGCTTCGATTAGGTCGTCTATCAGCTTTTTGAGCCTGTTGGATTGCCTCACCAACACCTCGGTGTATTCCGCCGCCCTGCCCGTAAGCCCCTCTTTCTGCAATAAATCGGTGTAATTGATTATTGAGGTAAGGGGGGTTTTAATATCGTGGGAAACATTGGTTATAAGTTCGGTTCGCAGATGCTCGCTTTTCATTTTCTGCTCAAGGGCATTGTTCAAGCCGACTCCCAAATAATTCAAGGCTTCCCCCATGACCTTCATCTCGCCCTTTAAATCCTTCAATTCCACCTTCGCCCCCATATTTCCGGCGGCTATCTTGCCCGCGGTCAGCCGCAGATGCCTGAAGCTTTCCGCCATGCGACAGCAATACAACAGAACGAAAACATCCATAGCCAGGGCGATAAGTATTATCCCCGGAGAGTTTCCCGAAGAAGCCATCAGACTTAATATCATTTGTGCGGTAAGCACTCCGATGACGGCTAAAGCGGTTTTCCATGTGATCGGAAGCATCTCGGAAATCCTAATTGCCGCTTCGACGAGTTTTTTAGCGCATTTCGAGAGAAAAGAAAGGGCGTAATAGGTGAGAGAATTCTTCCACCAACCGTTTATCTTCAGCCTGTGGGCGAGATTCATAAAGGCGGCAATAAAAAGCACCTGGGCTGTTAATAACAGTAAAATCCCTATTATACCGTCCGCATAAACGGGTATGTCCTCGAAAAGCAGGGCAATTCCTCCCGCGGCGGCGTAAAAAATGATAAAGCCCATTGCGGTAAAATAAATCTCCGCGGGAAGCTTTGTCGAAAAGTTATCGGTTATCTCCCCTTCTCCCGGCTTTTTGCCCGCCGCACAGGCAAGCAGATACATTCCCAAAAAGGAAAGAGCCAACCCCGCCGCCCCAAATACGATTATCAAATATTTTACTTTGTAAATCCCTTCGATAAAGGCATTGAAAAGCTCTCCCCGGGAGGGGTCGATAATAATTTCCCCCGTATAGCCGTTGAAATCATACATAACAATCACTCCGAAAATGCAGACCATGGCGGCGGTGCTGACGAGTACCGTAAGAATCGTTATGATTAATTTATAACCGGAGGAACTGCCGAAATTGTTCTTCATATCATTCCTTTCCCTTCTCCATTTTGTAGCCCAAACCCCATACCACCTTCAAATAGCGGGGCTGGGAAGGATTTATCTCTATTTTCTCCCTTAAATGCCGAATATGCACCGCCACCGCACCTTCACTGCCGTAGGAATCCTCCTTCCATACCATCTCGTAAATTTGGGAGGTGGAAAAAACCTTATTCGGGTTTTCCATGAGTAGTTTTAATATGTTGAATTCAATGGGGGTGAGGGAAACCTCCTCCGAATCCACTGTGACCTTTTTCTGCGCATCGTCCAAGGTTATGTTTCCGAAAACGAATCTTTCGGGTTTTTCGGTCATTCCCCCGAGCCTGGTGTATCTTCTCAGGGCGGAGCGCACCCTTGCCTGCACTTCCGCCGGGTTGAAGGGTTTGGTGATGTAATCGTCAGCTCCGATATTAAGCCCTAATATCTTGTCCGTGTCCTCGCTTTTGGCGGAAAGCATTATAATGGGTATGTTAGCCTTCGCCCTTATGAGGGAAGTGGCGGTAATCCCATCCATTGAAGGCATCATGATATCCATGAGAATCAAGTGAATATCGTTTTCTTCCACAGCCTTTAACGCCTGTTTCCCGTCGTAGGCTTCGTATATGTTATATCCCTCGGGAGTGAGGTAAATCCTCAACGCCGAAACGATATCCCTGTCGTCATCGCAAAGCAATATATTAGCCAATTAAGCCTCCTTAGATAATGTGGTTTTATTTTAGCAATATATCTTTAAGAAAGGAGAAGCGAAGATATTAATTATTTATTAAGAGTGAAGGGGAAGGGGATTTTTGCGATTGGTGTGGGATTTTTTAGTGACCTCTAACTTAAAATCGCATTGCCGACCCATCTGCATAAATAAAAAAACGCTTTTGAAAAATAAAAGCTGTCCTGATACATGAAATGCACTGACAGGACAGCTTTTTATATATGTATAATCTATTTGTTTACCTCTGCGAATACTCCAGCCCCACGCTTCCCGTGTGCTTGATGTCGTCCCAGCGGGTGGTTTTATGTAACACGCAGTAGACGAGCAACGCCACAAAGGAAAGGGTAAATATCGGGAAGGCGAGGGCGCCCTTGACGGACTTTACCCCCCTGCGCAGTATCAGCGTTTCGAGAAGAAGGGCAAACAGCGACATTACCACATAAGCGGCAAAGCAGGAGGAAAGGCACAACAGCCCTATCTCCCAAAGGGTCAGCTCGGAGACAATGAGCGAGAAACCGTTTATCACCAAACTCATGAATTGATTCACCGGAGTGGCGATAAAGACAAACAAATCCAGCGCCAGCAGATTTCCGCTTTTGACAAAGGTTTTTGCCAACCGGGGCAGTTTTATCTTACCCACCTGCAAAACCCCGCTGCACCATCTTTTACGCTGTTTCAGAGAAACCGCAAAGGAATTCGGCGCTTCATCGTAGGAAACCGCCTCGGGGACATACCAAACCCTCTCGCCGTTTGCGGCGCAGTCCGCCGCAAATTCCGCATCTTCGGCTATGGTCTGTGTGCGCCAACCGCCTGTTTTTTCAAGATAATTCTTGCTCACCGCAAAGGCTGTGCCTATGAGTTTAGCTGAAAGTTTGGCGTTCATACGGGGACGGTTGTAGAACACATTGAAAAGGTCGAAATAAACTCCGTAGCTTCCCGCCACCCAGGATTCGTTGCGGTTTCCCACCTCACTTGCGCCCTTTGCCACATTTGCTCCGGCGCAGAATGCCTTGTTCATTTCTTTCAGGAAGGATTTATCCGCCACATTGTCCGCATCGAAGATGCAAAAAGCGTCGTAGTCATATTCGCCGTTCATGAGTTGGGAGAGGGTGTCGTGCAATACCTCCCCTTTGTTGCTCACGGGAATGCGGCATTCGATTATCCTCGCCCCCGCTTTTAGGGCCGCTTCGGCGGTGTTGTCCGAACAATTATTGGGAGCGACGAATACATCGAAAAGCTCCCTGGGGTAATCCTGCTCAAGCAGGCTTTTCACCAGATTGCCTATAACCGCTTCCTCATTGCGGGCGGCTATCAAAACGGCAAATTTGGTCTTTGGGGCGCAGTCGGCATAGCCCCGGGGCTTCCTGAAGGCAAACAGCACCACTACCAAAGTATAGAGGGCGGCAAGCTTTAAAACTGCGCTGAGAACAAGTAAAACGATTTGATAAAATTCCATGTATAAAACCTCTTTCTTTGTATCACAGGGCGAATGATACACTCAATTTGTTAAGAGGGGGGTTGGATTTTTATTAAGGTTTTCTTAAGGGTGGGGCTTAATAAAGGCTTAATAATTGGGATTATTGCATTGGGGGAGAGGTATGTATGAAAAAGGTATTTTGGCTCTTTTCATTATAAAGTGTAATTAATGCTTTAATCATAGAGGAATAAGTAAATATAGTAGTGAGGTTTCTACATTTATTAAGGTCGCACCACAACTTGATATTTATTAATTTATGTTTTTGTCATTTATAACTGACAGGTCTGCGATGTTGAATGTATAGTTTTCTTGGTTGGTATTCACCTGTTTTACACAAAGGAAGGGATATGGCCTCTCAAATATAACTCCCTTTTTGATCTATTTTAAACACACTCCCGCACGAATGACCCGGGCGGGAGTGTGATTGAAGTTATAAAGCTTTGATGTGTTCAAAGAGCTATACGGTTTTGTTATGCACTTTTCGAGTTTTTCTATACACAACCCTGAGCCATCATTGCGTCCGCGACCTTTATGAAGGCGGCCACATTCGCTCCGAATTCCAAATCTGTCGCCCTGCCGAATTCCTTTGCGGCGGCAGTGGCTTTCTTGTAAATCCCCTTCATGATTTCCTCAAGCTTGGCGTCCACTTCCTCAAAGCTCCAGGAATATCTCATGGAGTTCTGGGTCATTTCCAAGGCGCTCACGGAAACTCCCCCCGCATTGGAGGCTTTCCCCGGAGAATAAAGCAAACCCGCCTTTTTTATCAGTGCGATGGCGTCCTGTGTGCAGGACATATTGGATCCCTCGGCGATGAGGCGGCAACCGTTTTCTATGAGCTTGGCGGCGCTTTCGGCATTAAGCTCGTTTTGTGTGGCGCAGGGCATTGCCAGATCGCACTTTAACCCCCATATACCGGCAGAGCCTTCGAAATATTTCGCCTTTGGGCGGTATTTAATATATTCGCTTATCCGCCCCCGCTGTTTTTCCTTTATAAGGCGGATTGTATCGGTATCAATACCTTGCTCGTCGTAAATATATCCCCCCGAATCGCTCATTGCGACCACACAGGCTCCCAATGCCGTGGCTTTCACCGCCGCATATATGGCAACATTTCCGCTTCCCGAGATAACCGCCGTTTTGCCGTAAAGCGTTTCGTCAATGCTCTTGAGCATCTCCCTGACGAAATAGATCAAGCCGTAGCCGGTGGCCTCCGTGCGGGCAAGGCTTCCCGAATAGGGTATGCCCTTTCCCGTCAAAACTCCGTGAAACTGCCCGGTGAGCCTTTTATATTGCCCGAAAAGATAGCCTATCTCCCTTGCGCCCACTCCCTGATCCCCGGCGGGAACGTCCTCGTCCGGCCCGACATACTTGAAAAGTTCCGTCATGAAGCTTTGGCAGAAACGCATCACTTCCCCCTCGCTTTTGCCCTTGGGGTCAAAGTCGCTTCCGCCCTTTGCACCCCCTATGGGCAGGCCCGAAAGGGAATTTTTAAAGGTCTGTTCGAAGCCGAGGGCCTTCATCACGCTCAAGTTTACCATCGGGTGAAAACGAAGCCCCCCCTTATAGGGGCCTATGGCATTGTTGAATTGAACCCGATATCCCCGGTTGACCCGGATATTGCCCATGTCGTCCATCCACGGCACGCGAAACATGATCATTCTGTCCGGTTCCACCAGCCTCTCGAATATGGCCGCCCGGGCGTACATCGGATATTTCTCCGCAACAACGATAAGGGAGGTGAAAACCTCCGACACCGCCTGCAAAAATTCGCTTTCTAAGGGATTCCTCTTTTTAACGCTCTCGTATATCTCTTTTAATCTTTCGTTTTCCATTTTCCATTTGCACCCTTATGCCTTTATAAGATAGAATTATACTATAATTTCAAGTCAAAGAACAGAAAAATCGGAAAATTGCGTATAGAATTTTGTTTTTCCAAATCGCTATGCTATAATGACCGAAAGGACGAGTGGCGATATGATGAATTTTGGTTTAATGGGCTTCGGAACTGTGGGAAGCGGCGTTTACGAAATAATCTCCTCTGGTAAGGCGGGGAAGGATTATAACATAAAAAAAATACTTGTGAGGGATCCCTCAAAACCCCGCAAGGTTTCTGCCCCCGGGGAACTTTTCACCAAAGATGCGGCGGATATATTGGAAGATGAGGATATAAAGCTCGTCATCTGCGTTATGGGGGGCATGGAGCCGGAATATACATATATAAAGCAGGCCTTGAGCCTCGGGAAAAGCGTGGTGACCGCCAATAAGGAAGTCATAGCCGCCCATATGGACGAGTTGCTCGATATAGCCCGTTCAAACGGCGCTTATCTTTACTTCGAAGCCTCAGTTGGCGGGGGTATACCGATCATATCTTCATTGACGGATCTGATAAAATTAAACACCATTTCCCAAGTGACGGGGATTTTAAACGGCACAACCAACTTTATTTTAACGAAGATAAGCAGGGAACACAGGGATTTTGCCGATATTCTCAAGGAAGCACAGGAGATGGGCTTTGCGGAAGCGGACCCCTCCGCCGATGTGGACGGTTACGATATGATGCGTAAGATTTCCATTCTTTCCGCCATCGCCTTCGGAAATATGGTGGACGAGTCGAATGTTATCATGAGGGGGATAAGAAATATCCTTTTGGACGATGTTCTCGCCGCCGAAAGCTACGGCTACAAGATAAAATTCCTCGGTCAGGGAGTCAGAAGCGGGGAAGGGTTTAATGTATGCGTGGAGCCGGCGCTGATAAAAAACGATTTCGTTGTGGGCAATGTGAATGAGGAATATAATGTGATAATGGCGCAGGGCGACTTGATCGGCAAGCTATGCTTCATGGGCAAGGGGGCGGGGAAGAACGCCACCGCCGAAGCGGTTGTTTCCGATGTCATCAAGGTGATGTCCAAAACCGACGAATACAGCAGTATCAAGCTCAAACCCGCCAATTCCGAGGGAGCCCGCTTTGAGGAGATGCACGAGTATTATTTAAGAGTCAGCTTCAACGGCTACTATTCCCTCAGCAACACATTGGATAAAATATCCTCCCTGATAAAAAGAAACAAAATAAGGGTATATAACAATATGCTCTTTATGATAACCGAAGCCGTAAACGATTCGCTCATGAGGGAACTTTGCGGTCAGCTTGCCGAAAGCGGCAGGGATGTGTTCTTCGCAAGGATAGAAAATAACGTATTATAGGAGAGAGTAATGAGCCAAGCCAACTTGATAGAAGCGATAACGCTGGACGACAACATAGCCAAGATTTCAGTTTTGGAAGTTCCCGATAAACCCGGAATAGCCTTCGGCCTTTTTACCGCCATAGCCCAGGAGGATATAAGGATAGAAAGCATAGTCCAGAATGTGAACCGCAACAATGTGAACGATATAACCTTCACCGTCGCATTGGAGCAGGCCGAAACCGCAAAGCGCATAACCGAGGATTTTGCCGCCACGGTGGGGGCGAGGGAAGTGGTTAGCGATGAAAATGTGGCCCGCCTTTCGGTGGTGGGTTCTGCGGCGGTGGCGGATTCAAAGGTGGCGGCTCGCTTTTTCAAGGCGCTCTATGAAATAGGAATAAATATCCAAATGATTTCCACCTCGGAAGTGAAGATTTCCGCCGTAATAGACAAAACCCTTGCCCGGGAGGGCATAAAGCAGGTATATAGGGAATTCGGCAGTGTTTGAGTTGAAGTATTGGTGTAAATTAACAACAATCGAGTAGGAGGTAAACTGTTAATTTATTGTTATAACGACCGGAAACACTCTTATTTTGAGTCAACGACCTCCGATGGTAGAGTAAATACAAAACCATCTGAGGTTTATATAGTACTTTAGCACAGAGAGGCTGTATCAAAACATACGTTTTGGTACAGCCTCTTTTTTTACTCTTTTTTATTGCTTTGTACATAAAAAGCACAGCGACCTTCTGCCCCACCAATCAATAAAAGCACCCGCCCCCTTCCCATATTATAATGAGTGATATTACCT
>JAAYHF010000039.1 GCA_012727485.1 Eubacteriaceae bacterium | reverse complement strand
GTAGCAAGTAGTCATTCCACCAAGGCTTGAACAAAGTGAAAGCCAGCGTCATTTAGGCGCTGGCAGTAATAAGGCCTTATAGGCCGCTATGCACGCCACCCCTTTTAGGGGTGGTGTTTGACTTATTGTTCTTTTAGAATTTACTATTCGTCGAATTTTATGACCGCGCTTTCCACTTCCTCCGGGGATTTAACATTTTTAATTTCAACTTTGTAGCCGGTTTCCTCGTTGTTTTCCAAGGCAACTTCGAAAAGAATATGGGTTTCGCCGGAAGCGATAATCGCGCCTTCGGAATCGAGCAACTCCACCAGCATATCTATATAGCCCACAGGCGCTCCGGAGACATTGGTGAGCCTTCCGGAAACGGTAACATTTTTGCCGTTCACATCAATGACCGCAGAATCGACATTCCAAACTCCCGATGTATCGCCCTGCTTTATATTAACTTCCTTTTGGAACTTATCCGAACATGAGCTTAGAAATCCGAAGCAAAGCGCACCGATTGCCAAACCGACCAATAATTTTTTCATCTTATTCATCTCCGCCGCATTAAACCCGATAATTCGCTTGATATAAGTATATACAGGAAGCCTTATATAATCCACTCTTTTAATCGTAGTATAATTTAACAAAAAACGAAAAGTACGCAGTATATTACATACTGCGTACCGAATTGAAATTAATAGTTATCAATAATCAATCATCCTCGGAAAGGAGGCTTTTCCTCTGCCTTTTCTTTCTGTTGGTGAGATACCAGGTATCCGCAACTATGGCTATCGAACCTGCGCCGAAGGCTATGGGAATGATGAGCTTGGCGGCGGGGGTGTTTTGCTGTTGCTCCTCGGGCAAGGAAACCATTTTTATCACCTCGAAGTTATGGAAACTGTCCGTTAAGAAAGTCAGGGTCTGCTTCTCGAAATCGGGGGTGACATCGGTGATAAGCTCGGATTTATCATTTTCATCTATATGGATTATCTGATAGGTATAATCCGGCTGAACATCGAAGGGCATCACTATTTCCATGTCGTGATCGAGGTATATTCCCTCAAGCAAGGCATTGTTTCTCACCACATTCAGGGTGAAATAGAGGGCGGGTTCGTTGGCGGGGGAAAGGGGCTTGTTGCTGTCCAACTTGGTTTTATCCATTGCGCCGATGGTGTCGGTGACATCCTTTGCATATAAGGTCACATCGTCCACATAGACATTTTCATACCGAGCTTCCCCTGTCTTGACTTCCAATAAATCGTAACCCTGCTCCTTACCCTCTGCGGTGGTTATGGTTTCATTAACATCCAAAACATATATCTCGAAATCCTTCGCCATGGCGGTA
Organism: Eubacteriaceae bacterium; assembly: GCA_012727485.1. Taxonomy (GTDB): domain Bacteria; phylum Bacillota; class Clostridia; order Eubacteriales; family Anaerofustaceae; genus JAAYHF01. The sequence goes on along the minus strand of JAAYHF010000039.1, from coordinate 1,688 downwards.
AGGTCGTAAACGCCGTCAAAGTCAGTATCCTTGGCGGGAACAATGGCCCTGAGAATTACGATACCCGTCTTGTTTCCGGTCAGCTTCACTCCCTCCAAATCAGCATAATCACTGCCCAAAATAACTCTGAAGGTTATATTGCCGGAGGGGGTCTTTGTCCAGTCTATGGTGGCGAGATCCAATGTCTGACCCACATTCACCGCAAGGATTATGTCGTTGAAGCCCCTGTTGGTGGCGGCGGCAAGCTGGGCGGCGGTGGGGCTGACGATTGTCGTGGAGCCGATGGAACTGCGGCTTGTGACGGTGAGAGAACCCGTTCTGTATGTGATAAGATAGTTGCTCGAATTAAGGCCGCTCGGACGAATCGGATAGGTTCCGGCATTGCTTCCGGTTATGTAAATGCAGGTGCATATCAAACTGCCCTCGAGGTCGGAAACATTGTCATTTCCCTTGAAGCCCCTTATGGAAACGGTATAAGCAGGCGCCGCCGAACCATAGGTTATGGATTGATTGTCGGCGGTTATCGTGAGGGGAGCTTTTGTTATCTGGAAAGAACCTTTGATGTTGGTTGAATTCTTGAAATATGTACCCTCCGTCACATTGGCCCAAACCACATACAGCCCCGCATTTACGGGTGCTTCGGCGGAAAGGTTGCCTTTGGCGTCTTGATAGGTGATGGAGATATTGCAACCCTCAAAGAATTTTTGAGCTATATCTTCGGTGAAGGTGACCGAAGGCACCTTGGGGGAATCCGAATAGACGAGATCCGAGGGGTTTTCGTAAACGAGATAATTGAGTATATCAAAGACAATCTTTGTCATACTTGCTTCATAGGTATAATTTTCGATTGTTTTACTGCCCTCGAGATAATTCTTTTTAACGACTGTGCCGGAAACATTTCTGGAGTTTTCCCAGGATATAAGGGCTTTGTCCACTATTCTGCCGGAGGGAAGTATTTCGTCGTTCGACCCGGCGTTATAGGAAATCTGCGCTCCGCCGAGGTCATACCCCCCCTGCCCCGCATTGAAATTAAGTATTCCTTTGCGCTCCTGTCCGCCCACGGTAGCCGTTTCGACGCCGTTTATCACGATACTCGCCGCCGCATCTACCCCTTTATCTTCTCCAATCGCATCGGCCCCTTCGCCGCCGCTCACAGTAAGGGAGGAATATACGCTTAATTCCTCCAAAGTGAAGGTCGTACCCGCCGCCGCCTTAATTCCCGCAAAACCCTGCGGGGAAAGGGAAGCTCCCTTGAGGGTAACGGAGCTATCCTTTAAATAGAGGGTGAGATCGGTGCCCGAACCTGTCAGGGCTATGGGGTTTCCCGAGGCGGGCTCGAGGATCATGGGGTCAAGTCCGAGACGAAACGCCTCCAGGGTATTGACGGTGACTTTGCTGTCAAGGCTGTATGAGCCGTTCAATTCACCGTTAGTATTGAGGGCGGAAAGCTGAACATCGTTTATTTTAGGGGTTATGCCCGTTGTGTCTAAAACGAAGGTAGTCGCCCCCCCGGAAAGGGTGATTGAGGTCGTATCGAAACTGTAATTACCCTCCATAACATCAAAAGCGGCGTATGTTTTAATATCTTCGGCGGCAACTTCGGAGTCAGCCATATAGAACAAGCTCCAATTATGCTCCCAATCGGCCCAAAGGGCAGGTTCTTCCGCAAGAAGGTCAAAGCCGCTTCC
>JAAYHF010000038.1 GCA_012727485.1 Eubacteriaceae bacterium | reverse complement strand
ATGATAGCGGTGAGGTCACACCTGTTCCCATACCGAACACAGAAGTTAAGCTCACTTGCGCCGAAAGTACTTGCTTGGAAACGAGTCGGGAGAATAGGTAGTCGCGGGGTTTTTTATTTTTTGGGGGAGAGTTTACTAAAGCTTCCTTTGGTGTTAAAATCAATTTATGACATATTCTTTGATAATGCAACGAAACAGAACAAGAAAAAACCTTCTTTTTACCCGACAGGTGGTTGAACAGTTCGGGCTTTCTTCCATTTGTGCGGATTACCTTATTTCCAAGGGAATCACAAATATAGATGCGGCGGAAAGATTTTTATATCCTTCTCCAAACCATCTCAATGACCCTTACTGCTTTGAGGATATGCAAAAGGCAGTTGAAAGAATAAAAAAAGCGATAACAAAAAGAGAAAAAATATTTATATATGCCGATTATGACTGCGACGGTATATGCGCCTGCGTTATTTTATATAAAATCTTGTCTTCCAAAGGTGCGGATGTCACCCCCTTTCTGCCCGATAGATTTTCCGACGGCTACGGCATGAATATGAAAAGAATATGCGAGATTTACGAAGCGGGAGCGAGCCTTATCATCACAGTGGATAACGGCATAACCGCCGCGGCGGAAATAGCTGAGGCGGCAAGGCTGGGAATGGACGTTATTCTCACGGATCACCACATTCCCCCCGAAAAACTCCCCGAAGCCTATGCGATGATAAATCCGAAAATAGGCTCTTACCCCTGCAAGGAGATTTCGGGGGCGGCGGTGGCCTTCAAGCTCGCCCAGGCAATGGGAATCGAAAGCCCCGAAATGAAGGAAGAACTGCTTTCCTTGGCCGCCGTCGCCTGTGTGGCGGATTTGGTGCCCTTGGAGGACGAAAACCGCACCATAGTAAGCTTGGGGCTTAATTGCCTAAAGAAAAACCCCAATTTAGGCTTGAAGGAATTGATAAGATTGGCGGGCTTGAAGGCGGAATCTCTGAATTCGGGCAACATATCCTATCAGATAGCCCCGAGGATAAACGCCTCGGGAAGAATGTCCGGCGCCGAGAGCGCCTTTGACCTTCTGAGCGGGGCAAAGGGAGCCGATGTGAGGACTCTTGCAGAGAATCTCAACGAGCTGAACGAACAAAGAAAAGCCACCGAGGAAGAAATGCTCAAAAAGGCCCGGGAATATATTCTCGAAAATGACCTTTTGGAAAAGCAAAAGGTGCTTTTTATTCTGCTGAGCGAAGCCCACGAAGGGGTTATTGGTATTACCGCCGGGAAACTTGCGGAAACCTTCAACCGCCCCGCGGTGGTGGGGAGTGCCGAAGGGGGAGAGGTGAGGGCCTCCGCCCGCTCTGTTGCGGGTTTCGATATATATGAAGCGCTGTCGGCGGGCAGGGATTATTATATTAAATTCGGCGGCCATGAACAGGCGGCGGGTTTCACCCTAAAGGAGGAGGATTTCACCGTCCTTGCGGGAAAAGTGAATGAAAAAGCCGATGCAATGGGAATAGACGCCGCTTTGATACAAAGGTTTTATTATGATTTCGAAGCCGCCGCCTCCCTTTTGACCGAAGAAGCGGTCAGGCAAATGGAGGCCTTCGCCCCCTACGGCATCGCCAATCCCCACCCCGTATTCAGATTCAGCGGGGCGATGATAAAAAGCATATCCTTCATGGGCGCCGGGAAAAACCATGTCAGATGCTCCATTGTAAAGGGCGGAAAGAGCTTTTCCGCCGTCGCCTTCAATATGGCCCGGGAATTCACGAACCCAGATATGGTGAGCAAACTTTACGATGTGCTTTTCGTACCCTCCCTGAATACCTACAACGGCAAAACCCGACTTCAGCTTGAAATAAAGCATATCACCCCCTTTATAGAGTGTCCGAAGGCTTACTACGAAAGCCTTTATGCCCGCTTTATATTGGAAGGAAATGAGTTCACCCCCGACGGGGCCAAGCGTTCAAAGGCCTCTGCGGAAAGCATGATGCTATCCCCCGAAGGCAAGCTCTTTGTGGTCTATGGCAAGGATATGCTTCTCAGAATAATTCGCTATGCCCAAAATATGGGTATGCAAACCTCCTTTTCTTACGGAACACCAAGCGATCATATTCCCGGGGCAGTCAATGTTCTGGTCAATCCCCTGCGCCCCATTGAAGCGGATAAGTATTCTCAAATAGTTGTGTGCGACAGACCCTGCTTTTCAGGTTATTACAGCGAAATTATGGGGGGTTGTGAGAATGCGGTTTTCCTCGGTGAGGAAAGATACCTCCCCGGAGTCATGATAGACAGGGATTATATCGCCTACATATATAAAAAACTCGGTATGTTAAAAACCCTCGGCGGGGATATGGCCATGTTCATTGATTATCTGAACACCGACAGCGAACTTAACGTTAATTATTTTTTGCTCAGAGTTTGTTTTGACATATTGAGTGATGTGTGTATAATGGATTATGTTATATCATCCGGTAAACTTGAGGTTTTTTTCCATAAAGTCGAAGGAACAAAGGATATATATTCCTCAGGAATTTTGCAAAAACTCATGAGGGCATACGAATAGGAGGATTCAATGAATATCAAAGAAGGCATCAGAGTAATAGAAGGCTTCCCCACGCCGGACATCAGCTTCAAGGACATCACCACCTTAATAGGGGACAAGGATCTTTTCAGGCAGACGGTGGACGAAATGACCGCCGCCCTCGATTTCACTCCGGATGTTATATGCGGCCCGGAGGCGAGGGGCTTCATTTTCGGCACAGCCATGGCTTATAAAATCGGTGCGGGTTTTGTGCCCATAAGAAAACCGGGCAAACTGCCCTATGAAACCATCAGCTCCTCCTATTCTTTGGAATACGGAAGCGATACGGTGGAAATGCACAAGGACGCCGTAAAACCCGGTCAGAAGGTCTTGATTTGCGACGATCTGATAGCCACGGGAGGCACCCTTTTAGCCTGTGCGGACATGGTGGAGCGTCTGGGAGGCGTTGTGGCCGGGATAATGGCCTTAATAGAACTCACCGATCTTCCCGGCAGAAAGCTCATCGAGGAGAGGGGCTATAAGCTTTACACCTTAGTTAAATACGACCATTGACGGCTCAATAGAATAAAACACAAACCCGCAGAGGTAAACGACCTCTGCGGGCTGTGTTTTTGTCGGTAATTATCACAAGGCAATTTCGATATCTGCCGATGGGGTCTGCCATTTATTTATGGAACTTTTTCCGATAACATAGTTATACCGCACAAAAGAAAACCATAAAAGAGTAAACCATAAAAAAACCCCTTACCTTTTAGATGAGATATAAACGGTACTTGTTTTACTCCTTTGGAAAGGCTTGCTTTCATTCGGTAAACGCCTTAAAGGATTGAGGATCTTATTTTCAGCTTTTGGGCTTAAATCAGCTTTCAATTGAATAATCCCCGATTTTGCGTTGTTGCCCAAATCAATGCAGATTTCGTGACTTTTTACATACTCAAATGGGTATACTCCCATTATGGATAAAAACAACGATAAAAATACCCTTGCCGCCTTTGCGGTATGTATGGCGATCCCCCTTGCTTTGGGGGGGATAGTGTTTCTTTTGATTAAGGACTCTGTCTGGATCTACGAATTTCTCAACAAACCACGCTTCGCCCCGGACAGAAAGCTTTTCGGCCCGGTATGGACTGCGCTTTATGCGCTCATGGGCATTTCTTCCTATATGGTTTGGATTTCCACCGAGGACAGAATGCAAAGCGACGCACTCAAGGTCTATGCCCTTCAGCTCGGGGTTAATCTGCTTTGGCCTATTATCTTCTTTAATTTTCGTATGTATACCTTAGCCTTCATCGAAATCATTGTGCTGTTGGCCTTGGTGATATGGATGGTTGTGCTTTTCGCCGGGGTAAATAAAAAAAGCGCTTATTTACAGATACCCTATGTTCTGTGGAGCGCCTTTGCCTGTGTTTTAAACGGTGCGATAGTCCTTTTGAATTAAGCTATTCGACCCGATAATCCTCATAACCCGTGTCCTGCTTATCCGGCATTATGAAGGCGAGAACTATATATATGATTATTCCGGCAAATCGGGACATCAAAACGGTGGCCGCCACATAAACTAACCTTACCACATTCGCTTTAACCCCGATATATTCTCCCAAACCCGCGAGAACTCCGAAAAGCAGTCCTCTCTTGCTGTCTCTGCACAATTTCTTTTTCATCGTAAGCAGATCATAACCCGCCCTTATTAATCCGCAATTACCAAAAAATTAGAATTAAGTTAATTTGATTCTAAACCTTTATGATATAATCTATTTAGTAAATACAGCGGGAGGAATAATGAAATTAACCGGTAAAAGCTTTCTCACCCTTCTTGATTATGAGCCGGGGGATATAAGGTATCTGATTGAAAGCGCAAAGGCGTTAAAGGAAAAGAAACATTCGGGCAAAAGAGATGAACTGCTCAGGGGGAAGAATCTTGTTATGTTCTTTATGAAAACTTCCACCTGTATTCGCTGTGCCTTTGAGGTCGCCGCCTACGACGAGGGGGCAAAGGTGGTGGATCTCACCAATTCCCAGGCGGGCGTAAAGGAAAGCATTGCGGATACGGCCAAGCTTTTGGGTCGTATGTTTGACGGAATAGTTTATCGGGGCTTCAAGCAGAAGAATTTGGAGCATTTCGCCGTAAATTGCGGAGTTCCCGTTTACAACGCCTTAACCGACGAATATCACCCCGCCCAGGCTTTGGCGGACGCCTTCACCATAATCGAAAACACCAATAAAAACACAAACGAGATAAAGGTGGTTTATATGGGAGATGCCCGCAATAATGTGGCGAATTCCCTGATGATAATTTGCGCCAAACTCGGCATGAATTACACCGCCATCGCTCCCAAAAGCCTTTTCCCCGATGAAGCCCTAAGTCAGGCGATGAAAGGGGAGGCCATAAGAAACGGGGGAAGCATTACGCTCACCGAGGACATCGGAGAAGTCGCCGGGGCGGATGCGGTTTATACAGATGTGTGGGTTTCCCTCGGGGAAGAAGATAAGTTCGAGGAAAGAATAAGACTGCTCAATAAATATCAGGTAAATGAAAAGATAATGGAAATGACGGGCAATGAGAGGGCTATCTTTATGCACTGCCTGCCCGCCTTCCATGACCGCAACACCTCCGTGGGTCGTGAAGTATACGAGAAATACGGCTTGAAGGAAATGGAAGTGACCGATGGGGTATTCACCGGAAAATATTCCAGGGTTTACGATCAGGCGGAAAACTGCATTCATGCGGTCAAAGCCGTGTTGCTCGCCACTTTGATTTAGCCCGAGATACAATAAAAGATAAAACAGGCATGAGCTTATCATGCCTGTTTTTTTCGCTCGTCGGAAATCTAAGTCATTCAGCCGTTAATAAGGGGCAGTTCAAAATCCAATCTCCCGTATTTTCGCAAAATATCCAAATCCCTTATTATGTAAAAAGCTCCCCAATAATAGTTGCCGATCGCCTGCTCGGGGGTACACCATTTTTTCCCGTCGTCCCGGGGATTGGCCAGCTCGAAGGCTTCCAGCTCCTCCTCGGCGGCCCTTTGTATATCCTTTGTGTTCCGCAGGGAGGCGATTATTGTGTCCAAATTCGCCTGCGCCGTCTTTTCAAGCCCCCGATAGTTCGGGCTTTGGGGCGAAGAAATATAGTATATGGGCAGCGGCAGCCATTGCGGCCAAACTGCGGGGTCAAAGTCCTTCATTTTAAGGGCTGTCGGGTCAAAATCGGGCAAGCCGCCCAATAATATCAAAGGGCTATCCTTATACTTCTCCTTAAGTTGCGCCGCCCTTTCGTATAAGGCGCTGTTCTTGTCTGCGTGAGAAAGGGCGAAGTCCGCAAGGCGCTTCGTCACCCCCACATCGGCGGCGCTTTTCGGGTCGTAGTGAAACCATGGCAGATGGGCGTGATCGTTATTTGTCGGTATCCCCCTCATTCCCGCCCAACCTTCCTGCGATAAATATTCGCCGCTTGAAAGATATTTTATTATCCCCGCAATGAGCATATCCTTTACTTTGCCGATATAATCGGGAATAAAATCCAAATAATCCAAGGCTATGCAAACCGTATAGGGGGAGGAAGCGGGATTCCAATTATTACATTCGAGGTTGTGACCGAAGCCGCCGTCTTCGTTTTGGTAACTCGCCAAAACGCTAAGGTATTCCCCGCAGTCCCCATTTTCGAAAAGCATCTTCCATTTCGTGTATTCAAGCGGTCTTGCACTGCGGTAAACGATATTTTTCAGCCTTAAAAAATCTTCGAGTGAAAGTTTCTCCATGGCGTCACTTCCCTTTATTCAAAATACAGTAGCGGTTTTCCGCCCTGTTCGACCGAGTAAAGGCAACGGTGAAAAAAACGGACAAAACCATAATTAATCCCCATAAAAATTTAAATCCACTTGTATCAAATTTATCCCAAAGGCAAAGCGGTGTTTTCGCCCTTGCGGTTATGCTACGATATATTTATTATAACAACCCCGCGCGCTTCAAAATTTACTCTTTACGCTAAAATCGAAAGAAAAACATACTTTCCGCCCATTTTTCGCCCATGACAATCCCCGCTTTGGCTTAGTTAATGGGATTTTTCGGTGAGGTACTGCTCGCGGCAGTGAAAAAGCTCTATATACATCTTTTCCAAAATCACGCATAATGGAAAGTAAATTATCTCTCTACCGATTTTGCGTTTGGAGCAGATGGATCGGTTGCTGTTTATTTGAGTATGTACCTTTTCGGTCTATGTCGCACCAAAGCGGATAACCTATTCCCGGTGGCGGTTTCCCGCATTTTTTACTATCGTTAAGCGGTAATGCAGGTTTTCGATTAAAGCGATTCTCTCGGATAAATTGTATTTTCGTATTAAGCGTTTTTCCGCTTAATGCAATTCGCTTGCATTTACCGCAAAGCGCTCAAGCGCCTTTGCAGTAATGAGCGCATTTTGATTAATTATTCTTCGGTGCTTTATATATAAGTATACTGTGGGGATATTCCTTTCCCCGAAAGATTTCCATATAGGTCTGCCCGGAGTCGGCAAAGCCGAACTTTTCCGCAATTTTAAAGGAAGCGGTATTCCCCTCTGCTATATGGGCATGGATTTCCTTTATCTTCATTTCCCCCTCGGCAAAGCTCAGCGCCGCCTTCAAAGCTTCGCTCATATAGCCCTTTTTTTGATATGGGGGATAAAGGTCGTAACCGATTTCACATACTCCGGACTCCCTATTCCAACAATGGAAGCCGCAGGTGCCTATCCTCTCCCCGCCGTCCTTTAAGGTCAAAATCCACCTGTGTTGATTTCTCGGCTCGGGGGCGAGGTAAAAGTCAATGAGCTCCATTGCCTGCTCATCGGTTGTGATGGGTTCGGCATCGAAAAGAAAACGGTTCACCTCATCATCGGAAAACTGCTTAATAATAAAATCCGCATCGCCCGCATCAATATTTTTAAGTATTAACCTTTCGGTTTCAAGACTTTTGAAAAACATTTCTTTCTCCCAAAATAAAAATCAAAGGCGCCTGCAAGCGCTCAAAAACACTTGCAGGTGCCTTTTTTAACGAAATTCAATCCACAACATTGAGTATATCTTCGATATTCGGATCCTCGTTTTTATCTTCCCTGGTCTTGCATTTGCCCACAAGGAAGGCGCCTTCGTCTATTATTATGCTGTCCACGGTGGCGTCCCCCGTCACTTTTCCCGTGGAAAGTATCTTAAGCTGTTCGCAGTCGATATTCCCGTCCACAGTGCCTATGACATGGACATTGGCGGCCTTTATATCCCCGGTGATAAGGGCGTTTCTTCCGACGATGAAATTCCCGGAAACGGAAACATTTCCCCGCATATTCCCCTCAAAGCGCATGGAATTGCCGGAGGTTATATCCCCCACAAAAACCACCTCTCCGGAAACGATGCTGTCCACCTGTTCATAATTGAGTTTCTTTTTTGTCGCCGTATCTTTTCTCATTTATCCCCTCTGAAGCTAAAAAGTTATATATTTCTTGGGATTCACCCTTACCCCGTTTAGTAATATTTCAAAATGCAAATGGGTGCCGGTGGAATAACCGGTGGAGCCCATGTAGCCGATGACATCTGCCTTTGTCACCTCGTCGCCCACGGAGCAGTTGGTCTTGCTCATGTGCCCGTAGAGGGTTTGGAAGCCGTTTTGATGGTCAACTATAACGCAGTAGCCGTATTCTCCGAACCAACCCGAATAGGTGACTATTCCATGGGCGGCGGCCTTAATGGGAGTGCCGTATTTGCCGGATAAGTCGATTCCCCTGTGGAAGGCGGGCCGCGGATTACTGCGGTAGCCGAAGGTACTGCTTATGCGGTATTTTTGACCCAAAAGGGGGTTCTGGTCCGGCACGCGGCTGAATATCTCAATGGCTTCGACCGTGTCATGCAGTTCCTGATAACGCTCCCCGTCCTCGGAAAGGCTGGCTTCGATATTCACGAATTCGGTCTTTATGGCCGCCACCTGGGCGGTGGCGTCGAAGGTATCTATTCTCGCCCCGGCTATGTAATAATTCGGGTTCGCCCCGCTGCCCCCCACCGCTGTGGTCGCCGTCAGCTTGGCGTTTATCTCGATGAGCTTGGCGTCGATCTCCGCTATGAGCAGTTTATCCTCCTCGGAAAGGTTCTTTTCCGTTCCGATGGCCTCATCGAGGAGGGTGTTTATCTTTGTTTCCAGCAAATCCAAATATACCAGCTTATCCTCCAATTCGGTGGAAAGCTCGCTCATGTCGTAGAGCTGAAGCTGCTGCTCCTTGTTTATCGCCTGAAGGGTGGCCAAATCCTCCTTGCTTTTGGTGTAACCGGCCAAAAGGCTTATGTAACTCACCAAAAGCAGGGCGAAGCTCACCGCAAACAGAGCGCATATTAAAACCCAGTTTTTCAGCCAGAAGGCCGAAATGGAAAACTTTATGGTTTTTCCGTAAGTATTGGGCGCGATTATGAAGGTATATTTCCTCGAAAAATCGTGCCTTGCATTTTCGAAATCGTCTATCTTGCTTTTAAAAAATCTCATATATTTACCCTTTGTCTGACGATATATTATACTATCCCCCGGACTTCGGCGCAAGAATTAATCGTTACAATTTTGTTAATATTATATTACTTTGCCCCGCCTATGAGCCTTTCTGCTATCTGTACGGCGTTGGTGGCGGCTCCCTTGCGGATTTGATCCCCACAGCTCCAAAGGGCAAGCCCCCTCGGGTTTGTCAAATCTTCTCTTATTCTTCCGACGAAGATGAGATCCTGATCGCTGGTTAAAAGGGGCATGGGGTAGATGCTTTGGGTCGTGTCGTCCTCGAGAACACAGCCCGGGAAGGCGGCTATCGCCTGCTTCGCCTCAAGGGGAGTGACCTTTTCCTTGGTTATGAGCTGTACGGAAACGGAGTGGGAACGGATGACCGGAACCCTCACGCAGGTGCAGGTGACCTTCAGCTCGGGCAGGTGCATGATTTTTCTGCCCTCGTTTTGCAGTTTCATCTCCTCGGAGGAATAACCGTTATCCCCGAAGCCGCCTATCTGCGGAATTACATTATAGGCGATCTGATATTGGAAAACCTTCGCGGCGGGTATGGGCTTATCTTCCGCTATGGCTTTGCTTTGGGCGAGCAGTTCCGCGGGCCCGGCTATCCCTGCGCCGCTGGTGGCCTGATAGGAAGAAACCACCATGGTTTCGATCGGAGAAATGTCGCTTATGGCCTTAACAGCCATCAAGGTGACGATGGTGGTGCAGTTGGGGTTGGCTATTATCCCCTTATGGGTGAAAATATCCTCCCCGTTTATCTCGGGGATAACCAAAGGCACATCGTCGCAAAGGCGGAATGCGCTGGAGTTGTCGATGAATACCGCCCCCGCCTGCTTGATTGCCGGGGCAAATTTTTCCGCTATGTCGTTTTCGGCGGCGCCTAAAACGATGTCCAGCCCCTCAAAGGCCTCGGGCTTCGCCTCGACGATGGTAAAGGTTCTGTCGGAATAGGGAAGGGTCTTTCCCGCGCTGTTGGCGCTGGCCATGGGAACAAGCTCACTTATCGGAAAATTCCTTTGCGCGAGAATTTTTATCATCTCCGCTCCCACCGCCCCCGTGGCGCCGAGTATACCGACTTTATACTTCTTCATTTAAAATTTCCTCCGCTGTTTTTATTATTTTTTCTTTTCCCGGAATCTGCATTCGCTCTATCACCGCATTATATGCGATGGGAATGTTTTCCCCTCCGAGACATTTTATCGGCGCTTTAAGATACTTAAAGGCCCTTTGCGCTATCACCCCCGCAATATACCCTCCGAAACCTCCGAGGGCGGGGGCTTCATGGACTATCAATACCCTGCCTGTTTTTTTGACGCTTTCTATGAGGGTTTCTTCGTCCAGGGGCTTTAGGCTCATCAGATCGATCACCTCTGCGGATATCCTGATTTCGGAAAGCTCCCGAGCCGCCGCAAGGCATTCCTTTGCCATTGCGCTGTATGTAATAATCGTTATATCCTCCCCTGGCCGAATAACCGAGGCCTTCCCTATGGGCAGGGTATATTCCCCTTCGGGTACTTCTCCCTTCATGTTATAAAGCCCCTTGTGTTCCAAGTATATCACAGGCCCCTCGTCCCTTATGGCGCTTATCATCAAACCCTTGGCGTTATAGGGATTGGAGGGGGTCACGATTTTTATTCCCGGGGTGTTCATAAACATCATCTCCGGGGATTGGGAATGTTGGGCGGCGGCTCCCGTTCCCGAACCCATGGGGGTCATCACCACCAAAGGCACGCTCGTCTGCCCTGCGCTCATAAAGGGCATTTTTGCCGCATGGTTTATCAGCGGGTCGGCGGCAAGGGTGAGAAAATCGGAAAACATTATTTCCACTATCGGGCGCATACCCAGCATGGCGGCTCCCACTGCGGCCCCCGTGAAGGCGGTTTCGCTGATGGGCATATCCATGACCCGCCTTTCGGTGAATTCCTCGATAAGCCCCCTTGTGGCCCCTGCTCCGCCTCCGTAAACTCCCACGTCCTCTCCTAAAACGCAGACCCTTTCGTCCCTGCGCATTTCCAGGCGGATCCCTTCATTTATGGCTTCAAGATAGCTTTTCATATTTGCCCTCCCATGTGCCTTCACCTATGGCGACGGCCTGTTCGTAGTCAATATGTTCGTTTTCGCTTGCCTTTGCCGAAAGGTAGGCTTTATGCACCCTCTCAAAGGCTTCTTTTCTTATTCCCTGCGCCTCCGGCTCATCAATGACGCCCCTTTCGATGAGATATTTTTCATATAGGCTGATCGGATCCTTCTCTCTCCAGGGGGCTTCCTCGTCCTTTGTGCGGTATACAAGCCTGTCGGAACGGGAATGTCCCGCATATCTGTATGTCACCGCTTCCATGTAAAAGGGTTTTTGCTCCTTGAGGATATATTCCTTGGCCTTAAGGCAGGCTGAAATGACTTCATTCACATCGTTGCCGTCAATGACTGCCGAAGCGATCCCGAAGCCCTCGGCTCTCTTGGCGGCGGTGGTGTTGGCGATGAAGCGGGAGGAGGGGGAGGAAACCGCATATTGGTTGTTCTCGCAATAGAAAAGCAGGGGCAAGCCCCTCATGGAGGCTATATTCATGGATTCGAAGACCATTCCCTGATTGGAAGCCCCGTCCCCGAAGGCGGCGGCGACTATTCCTTTTTTATTGAAGTATTTCAGATTCATGGCCGCGCCCAGGGCGATGGGTACTCCTGCGCCCACTATCCCCGTGGAGCAGATATAATGGTTTGCCATATCCGAAAAGTGCATCGAGCCTCCCAGCCCCTTGCACATACCGTATTTTGTGCCGTACATCTCATGGGCCATTCCCTCCACATCTCCGGTGCGGGCTAAATAAAAGCCGTGACCCCGATGGGTGGCTATTATCCAGTCGTCCTCGTTAAGGACAAAGCAAAGCCCCGTGTGACCGGCTTCCTGACCTATTGCCACATGGTTGGTTCCGTGCAGGGCGTGTATATCGTTAAGCCGACATATTTCTTCTTCAAAGGCGCGGGAAGTGAGCATCGTCCTGAGGATGGTCTTTTCGCTTCCCGCTGTGATGTTCCCGATGGATTCCACAACGATTACCTTGTTTCCGTTAAAATTTATCTGTGATCATTTCACCCGACAAAGCTTTTCACCGAATTTGCCTTAGTAAGTAAAACACACCCATGAAAAACCTCTTTAAAGTATAATCCCGCAGGACAAATCTCTAAAGTAAAATAATCTTATATATTATAATAGCATATAGTTGGTTTTTTACTTAAATTTCCGTTAAAAACGATGAATTTAGGGTGAAAAAAGAATAATGGGCATTATTATAATAAAAGTTCGGTAGTTTACTCGGAGAGTAATTTACTCGGGGAGGAAGGGTTAAATATATGCTTAATATGAATAAAACGCTTTTGGATAGGCATGAAGAAGGAAAGCCCATAAGAGTGGGCATTGTGGGTGCGGGGCAGATGGGCAAGGGTTTGGTGAGCTTGATGAGTAGAATGAAGGGCATCACCCCCGCCGCCGTTGCCAACAGAACCTTGCAAAAAGCCTTGGACGCCTACGAAATAGCCCGTATACCGAGGGAAATGGTCTTTGAAGCGAAAAGTGTCGCTCAAGCTAACGAGGCGATCTCAAGGGGTAAGTTTGTCGTCTGCGAGGATATGGAGATTCTTTGCGGGTGCGATTTGATTGATGCGGTGGTGGACGCCACGGGCAACACCGACTCCGGCGCCCTCATCGCCGTGAAGGCGATTCAAATGGGCAAGCATATAGTTATGCTGAATGTGGAGGCGGACGCCACCATAGGACATATACTCAAAAAAGAGGCGGACGGGGCGGGGGTTATATATACCGCTTCCTCCGGGGACGAGCCGGGGGCCATTAAGGAGCTTTATGACTTCGCGGAAAGCCTCGGCTTTGAAATATTGGTGATAGGCAAGGGGAAGAACAATTCCCCGGATTACGAATGTAATCCCGACAGCGTGCGGGAGGAAGCCCTGCGCCGAGGCATTGCCCCGAATATGCTCACTTCCTTCAAGGATTGCACCAATACCATGATAGAAATGACCAGCATCTCCAACGCCACGGGCTTTAGAGCCGATGTTATGGGTATGCACGGGGTCAGGGCGGACGAAAAGACTGTCTGCGATGTATTAAGGCTCAAAAGCGAGGGCGGCGTGCTGAATTCCTATAAGGCGGTGGATTATGTTTACGGGCTTGACCCCGGGGTTTTTTTGATATTCACCACCGATATGCCGCAGGTGCATCACGAGATACAATATCTGAAAATGGGCGGCGGCCCGAATTATCTGCTTTATCGCCCCTATCACCTCTGCTCGCTGGAAACCCCCCTGACGGCGGCGAGGGCGGTGATATACAACGAAGCCTGCCTTGCCATGAAGCCCTATCCGGTCAGTGAAGCGGTGGCGATAGCAAAGAAGGATTTGAAGGCGGGGCAATATATCGACGGCATCGGCGGCTACTACACCTATGCGACAATGACCGACCATGAAAAGGCCATGAAGCAAAATCTGGTGCCCATCGGAATAATTAACAATAAAACCAAAACCGCCCGGGATATAAAAAAAGGAGAATTGCTGAGAAGAGAGGATCTTATCTTCGATGAAAACTCCCCGGTATATAAACTGAGACTGAAGCAGGAAAAAATCATCGGCTGATATTATAATTGTCTAAAAATTCCAAGGAAAGAAAACTCGGTATTGAATTTCGGGGGGCAGTTGTGTATAATAAGCTTTGTGCCGGGAGGTGTAAAATGAAAAAGAAGCAGAAAGATACCAAAGCTATTATTATTACGACAGCGGCCTTCACCGCATCCGCAGTTGTCATTTGCGCCGCCTGCTGTATGTGGGTAAGGCATCACAAAGCAAAAAAAGCCCTCGGCGGAGAACTCATCAAGGTCAATTACAAGTATGAGAAGGAATTCGAAGTATAGTGCTGATGTGGCTCAGTCGGTAGAGCAAATGATTCGTAATCATTAGGTCGGAGGTTCGAATCCTCTCATCAGCACCGGAACGCTTTGCTTAAAAGCTAAGCTCAATGAAAAGATGTTTTTCTTTTATGAATAATTAAAATGGACAAACCGAAAGCCCGGTAAGTCTGCGCAAGCCCTGTTTTACCGGGCTTGAATAGTCTTACCGGGCTTTTTAATATTTTTTCACAAAAATCATACATAGTAAATCGGCGACTCAAAAGAATTTTAGTGTCATCTCTTTGTGTATTAAATACAAAACTCGACGAAGCCGTCAAATAAGTGAAAATAAGAGTTAAGAGTGAAGAACTTGGTATGTGTTTGCAAATATATTCGGTCAAGTTTTGTGTTCAATTTGCGCTTAAAGGGGCTGATTGAAGGTAAATTCATGATAATATCGGTTGCAACCTTACAAAAGCCACATGAAAACAACCGTCCTATCTGCTCCAAACTTTCGATTTAAAAAATACATCGGTGCATCACTTTTGTGCCTTACAAAAGATAAAAAGCTTTTCATCTTCCGACCCGTCGCTTTGAAAAGAATATTAACGGTAAGAAATAAAACTTATTCATCTTATTGCGTGGGGCGTTTCCCGTCGGGGGTGTAAATCAACTATGTTGTATATTGCTAAACGAATTGTGCGGTGTTGCCTTGATTTTTCCGCCGAAGGGCCGAATTAACTTTTGCGTCAAGTGCGGGAAATGCGATTATAACTGTAACCTATCTGTTTAAATCTAAACTCAAACACATTATCGGCGCATGACTCAAGGATACTCATTTCCCCCCACAATCCGCCGACCCCGCAAACACTCGCCATACTGCCCACGACGCACAAAATATCTTTCCCCCCACTCCCCGCAACCCCCAAAAAACAAATCACAAACCGCAAAGATATGATATAATTACACATATCAAACCGAAAGAGAAATCGGCATAATGGAAATAAGTCAAAGATACGCCTATAATCAACTTGACGGGGGAGAAAAGCTCCTTTACGAAAGGCTCTGCGGGGAATTAATGCGGCTTAGCGGAGAAATTGAACTTACCTGCGGGGAAGAAACCCTCTTAAGGGTTCTCAGGGCCGTAATAAGGGATTTTCCGGAAATGTTTTGGTTTGAGGGCAAAGTTGCCCTTTCGGAAAACTCCTTCGGTCAAACTGTGCTTTGCCCCCAATATATTATGGATAATATGCGACAGATAAATTCCTGCCGGGAAATTATCGCCGCCCGTATGAATGAAATTGTCTTTCCCGAAAATTCCTCGGACTACGAAAAAGCCCTCGCCGCCGCCCTTTGGCTTTGCGAAAATGTGCAATACAGCCCCGGGACTGCCCTTTCGGGTCAAAACATACTTTCGGTGTTCATTGATAAAAAGAGCGTCTGCAAGGGAATTGCCAAGGCTTATCAATATATCCTCGGCTCACAGGGCATACTTTGCACCCTTAAAGAGGGCAGTTTGGACGGAAAAGCCTTGCATATCTGGAATGGACTTCAAATAGACAAAGAATTTTACAATGTGGATATAACCATGGGCTTTACCCCTTTCCGCGATTATTGGCGGGAAGCTTCGGAGAGCTTCGAGGAATCCGGCTTCTTCTGCGTTTCCGATGAAACCCTTTCCTTCAGTCGAATTCTTTTCGAAGACAGCTTCATTTGCCCAAGGGATTATGATCGAAAGGCCGCAAAATGAGAATAGCAAAATGTGAAAAAGGTCATATTTATGACGGTGATAAGCAAAGAGAATGTCCCTACTGCGCCCGCAAAGAGGGAAAAATCATTCTTCCCGCCGAATTGAGGGAGAACTGCGAATTGGTTCGTCAGGTGGGCAAAGGCTCGGCGGGCAGCGTCTATCAGATTGCATCAAACGGTATAAATTATGCCCTGAAAGTCATCGACTGCGGCAACAGCGAAGGAGCTTTTTCAAAGGCTCTCAGGGAATATGCGATAATGTCCAAGCTTTGTCAAACCGAAGGGATCCTCAAAGCCCATGACTTCTTTCGTGCAGAAAACGAGCAGAGGGTAATAGCTTATATACTGGAAGAATATGCTCCCTGCCTGATAGATGATATGGCGCAAAGGGAGGATATAACCTACCGCATGATACTCGGCTATATTCTGGATATATGCGATTGTCTGCATAGATGCGATGAAAAGGGAATATTTTATCCTGATATAAAGCCCCATAATTTCTTCGTTTCCCCATCGGGAAAGGCTCTTTTGGGGGATTTCGGCCATGCGCTGTTTAGAAGCGAACTCGGCGGAGTGACCCTTGCGATCGGAACTCCGAACTTCATGGCCCCCGAGCTTTACAATCACGGGAAAAAGTATTACAGCGAAGTATCTCAAGTCTATTCACTGGGCATAAGCCTTTATTTCCTCGTATCGGGCGGGCGGTATCCCTTTGATTTAAGGGGCAGAAACCCTGCTGTGCGAAAAGTCGATGATGTTTTCTCCCCGCTGAATAATTCCCCTGCGGAATTGACGGAAATAATCAATAAAGCCTGTGCCTATTATGAGGAGGACAGATATTGGTCAATTAAGGATTTTACCGATGCCCTTGAGGAATTTAGGGCGTCTTCCCTTGCCGACGGTATAATAGCCGCATTTGCCAAAGGGGAAGGACAGGCTGATACACACGCATCACCCCTTACTCCCCCCTATTTGGAAGAAACTTTGCCGGAAGAGCCGGAAAAAGAAAGCGTCTCCCCCCTCGGCTCTGTATTATCCGATCTGTTTAATACTCGTCGCAAAGGTAAAACTTTGTTATCGAAATATAAAACACTGGATTTGGACCCTCTGGCTTTATCCTGTGCGATTGATCCGGACGGCGGCGAAAATACCTTGCCCGATTATCTCATTTTACCGGAAGATGAAGCCCCCGCCGAACAAACTCAAGCTCCCCCCTTGGACAGCGTGCGTTTTTCCGTGGTAACTCCCAAAGCGGCCCTTCGGGAGGAGGGAATGATCATAACGATATTCATGTTCGAAGAAGCATGGAGCAGGGCGGCGGACGAATACATTTCCCAGCAGGACACTCCGATGAAAAAGACCGAAACCGGCTTTTTCAATGTGTTTAGAAAAACCGAGGTGAAAATAACCCTCACCTCCCCGGATATAACCATCGAGGACGGCGAGGAATCCTTTATATGGGAGGGCAAGTACGGTTCGCTTTTCTTTTATGTGGATATTCCCGGGGATTACAAAAAATCCAAGATTTTCTTCATCGCAAAGGTCTGCTTTGAGGGTCTGCCCGTCACAAGGATAAAATTCCTCGTCGATGTGGCTAAAAAGGAAGTCATCGAAGAAGAAATAACAAGGGAAGACATCAAAAAAGCCTTCATGAGCTACGCTTCTCAAGACAGAAGCAGGATAACCGCAGTTATTCAGGGAATGAAGAAAATAAATCCCGAATTGGATATTTTCCTCGATGTGGATAGCTTAAGAAGCGGCGATAATTGGGAAAAGCGGATATACGAGGAAATAGAAAAAAGGGATATTCTCTATCTTTGTTGGTCGCATTACGCCAAGGCCTCCGAATGGGTGGAAAAGGAATGGAGATACGCCTACGAAAACAAGGGCGAGGAATTCATCGAGCCGATCCCCTTGGAGCCCCCCGATGTCTGCAAACCTCCGGAGGAACTAAAGGGCAAGCATTTCAACGACAGGGAGTTGCTTTTCCGAAAAGATGACCTTTGGTGAGGATAACCTCACAAAAACCGACAACCCGGATGAAAGGATTAACATAACCATGCAAACAATAAATCTGTTCTTCGCCGCCTCCGCTTCGGAAAATGAAGATGAGCTGATAGAGTTAAGCGATTATATAAACGAATTGAATACCGTCTACCGTCATAAGGGCATTTATTTTTGTATGAACGACAGCAGGGATCTGGCAAAAATCACGGACGAGCTTGAAAGGGAAAGCAGGCTTCGCAACAATCGGCTTTTTGTGATATTCCTTTATAAAAATGCGGAAAGCGAAGCCTTGAAGGCCTTTGATACGGCATTGAATGAATTTCGAAAGAAGGGCTTTCCGAAAATAATAACCTTCTTCAGGCAGACGAAACCGGGCGAAGATAGGGGAGAGGAAGTGCTGGGCTTTATGAAAAGGCTGGATAAACAGCTCGGCCATTTTTACAGCTTTTATGATGATATAAGCACCGTGAAGCTCACCATTCTTTTGGAACTTGCCCGGGACAGCTCCCTCAATATCAATGCGGATATGGAGGATTTAAGAGTCGGTGCGGAGGGGGTTTCGCTTTTCGATGCAAATAATATACCGATCTATGCCAATAACCCCCGCCTGAGGGAACTGCGGGAGAAAAAAGAAGAACTGGAAGAAAGGTATACAAAGGCACAAAATCAGACCGAAAACAATGAGACGGCCCTTGAAAAGCTGAAACTCAGCGGCGAAATAAACCGCCTCAACGAAGAAATCAAAATAACCCAAAGGGATATACTGTCTCTGGCGCAAACGATAACCGCCTGCGCCTTTTCAGGCAAGAATGTGAGCGAAAGGATAAAGGCCGCTTACAGACTTTTCGAAAAAGGCGATTACGACGGGGTGAAGGTACTTTTGACCGATGAAAAGAGGGAAGAACAGCTTACGCAGGCCATGCTCATAACAGGGCAAGCTCAAAAGATAATGGGCGGCTACATAGAAGAAAATTTGCTTTTGATTAAAACCCTCTGCGCCGAAGGAATCAATACCGAAAGCTTGCCCGCAATAACCGCCCTTTACGGCCGTTGCGAACAGCTTACGGAAGAATATGCCCTTAACAAGGATTTCTATTATACTTACGCCTATTTCCTGACGGAGCAAAAAGAATATGCCAAGGCAAAGGAAATATGCGGGGCATTGGAGAAGGATTGGGAAGCGAGAAATGTTTCTAAAGTAAAGCTGGCCGCCATGTATAACCTTCTGGGCAATTTGATGCAACAATGCAATGATTTAAACAACAGCGAGAAATATTATTTAAAGGCCATGGAAATAAGGGAGTCCCTCGCTGAAGAAAATCCGGAGCAATTCAGGGAGGATATATCCGAATGTTACAACAATTTAGGGCTGATATACAGGGATAAGGACCTTTACGAGCGCTCGGAGGAGATGCTTCTGAAATGTATCGGAATACGTCTTTTGCTTTGCGAGGCTCACCCCGGCAATTATGAATCCTCCCTTGCGGATGCTTACAACAGCATAGGCGCTGTCTATTATTCAATGAAGCGTTACGATTTATGCGAAAAGGCTTGGGATAAGGCTTTGAAAATAAGGGAGGAGCTTTATAAAAACCAAAGCGAAAAGCTTATGAAGGATTTGGCTCAAAGCTATAACAATATGGGCATTTTATATACGGCGATGAACCGTCGGGACACAGCGGAGGGCTACCTCATTAAGGCCGTGGAATATACCGCCGAAATGGCGAAGGATAATCCCGCCGCCTATGAAGCCGAGCTTGCCCTGCGCTATGCGAGTTTGGCCTTGCTTTATGACAAGGCGGGAAAAAAGGAATGTGAGGAAGTTTATCTGAAAGCCCTTGCCATACAAGAGCGCCTCTTTGCATTATCTCCGGAAATCTATCGGGAAAGCCTTGTTTCCACCAACAACAACCTCGGTGCGGTGTATTTGAAAGCATCGTTTTTAGATAAGGCACAGGATCGCTTTAACAAATGTATATCCTTGAGCGAAGGCTTAAGCGGGGCAAAACTTTTGTTTAACATGGCCAATGCTTATGGGAATTTGGGGCTGATCAATATAAAGCGGGGCAACCTGCCTTTGGCGGAAAAGCAATCCTTAAAAGCTCTGGAAATGCGTTTGGAATTATATGCCCGGGATAAGCTTGCCTATGGGAAGGGGCTTATCGAAGGCTATTACGGAATGGGAAACATAAACTTCGGCATGAAGTGTTTTGACAAAGCCGAGGAATATTATGAGTCAGCCCTTAAGATATGCCGAAGCCTTTCCGAGAAGGACAACCCCTCCCTTAAGGCGGATACGGCAAAAATATACAATAATTTGGGAACCGTTTATGCGCTCACTTCCCGCAGTGAAAAAGCCCTTGATATATTCAAGGAGATGGTGGATATTTATGAAAAGCTTTACGGCGCCTCCCCCGAAATTTATCGCAAGGAGCTGATGAGAAGCTATGAAAATATGTGTACCCTCACAGGGAATATGGGTCTTGCCGATTCCAAAGAATTTTACGGCGTAAAACTGCTATTATTGAAAGATGCACAAGCGGCCGACCAAACAAACAAAGAGCCGCAAGGGGAATGACATGGCGCAAAAGAACGAGATAACCCTGTTTTTGGCTTCCTCCGTAACCGAATTTTATAAACAGCGCAGGCAAATCGGGGACATTTTTCGCAGGCTGAACAACAGGCTTGTCCCCGAAGCCGATAAATTTGTGAATCTGAAGAAATGCGAATATGAAGAGATCGCAGTGGCAAAGGGCAGAAAACAGGAAGAATACAATGCTTTGATAAGCTTAAGCGACATATTCGCCGCCTTGATAGGGGAGAAAGTCGGAAGCTATACCCTTGAGGAATACGAGCAGGCGAAGCTTTCATCGGCTCAAATAGTCGTTTATATCGTCTCTCCCCCCGAAGGAAAGCCCTTCCCCGAAAGCGTGGCGCTTTTTATCGAAAAATTGAAAAGCAATGGGGACGATTTTCTTATCTATGATGATTTCGAAGAAGTAAAAAAGGATATATTGGGCAGAGTTTTGGGAATCGAAGGGTTTTTGAGCGAGGGAGCAAAGCTCATTGATATTGCGGAATTGCTCTAAATTTCCGCCCGTTTATTCTCCCTTCGCAGTTTATAAATCAAATCAAACATATCTGTTTTGTTTTTCATTAACAAAAAAACCTTGCAAATCAATCTTTACGGCAGAAAAACCGCACTTCGGTATTGATTGATGCGGTAATTATGCTATTATAATGGCTGTAGCCAAATTGCGGAGAAGTATCGAAGTGGTCATAACGAGCCGCACTCGAAATGCGGTCACCGGTAACGGTGCGTGGGTTCGAATCCCACCTTCTCCGCCGGAAACGCGATTGTCAGCACAATCGCTCAATGAATGGTCAATATTGAAGAATGAATAATTAAGAATATTAAATGCTAACCCAAGCGTTTCCGTACTATTCATAAAAGCACAGTTTCACTGTGCTTTTATGAATAGTTTCACTGTGCTTTTTCATTATTCATTATTCATTAAAAAACATTCAAATCATTCAGTGAAATTAATTCGTGGCGCTAAAAAAATCATTCATGACATCTTTTTCACACACTAAACACAGTACATGACTATCTTAAAGTAAGTTAAAGAGAATTTCGGGCAAACCTTAAGCCTTTCTGTTAAGCAATAGCGCGCGTTTTCTCTATAAGCCTAAGGCTAAAGCCAAACAAATAGCGCCCATGGAAATTTCATAAGTAGCGGTTAAAGGCAAAATACCAAATACAAAAAACACCCGGCCATAGGTGCTTAACCGAGCCGGGTGTTTTTATCATATGATATAAGATTTTTAATTACTTCGCATTGGGGAAGAACAGCGGTTCGCCGTACTTATCAACGCCAAATTTTTCGATTATACTCTGTGCTTCATCGCCTGTGAGCCATGCGATGAAATCTGCCGCATCCTGAGAATTGATATTGGCAAACTTTTCGGGATTGCAGGGAATTATTGTTATGTAGTTGAGCATTATTTCTTCGTTCTCATACAATACAGCCAAATTGGACAGTGCATCCTTATTGGTTATAACGGTTGCTCTGTCGATAATAGTATAGGCGCTCTGCTCGTTTGTATATATCAGTGTGGCCTTATTTCCCGTGCTGCCCTTTTCGTATACTTCATACCAGTCGCCCGTCGGGGTAATGCCGGAGGCTGTCCATATTTCCAGTTCTTTCACGTTTGTGCCGGATTTGTCGCCGCGGCTTATAAAATGATATCCGCCGTCGCTTATTTTCTTAAGCGCTTCCGAAACAGACGCCGAATTCTTCACGCCTGCCGGGTCATCGGACGGCCCCACCAAAACATAGTCGTTGTACATAAAATCCTTGCGCTCGGTGCCGTAACCTTCAGCAACAAACTTTTCTTCAAGCGACTTTGCATGGACAATCACCATGTCGATATTGCCTGCTTGTGCAAGCTCGATCGCTTTGCCCGTGCCTCTTGCAAGATAACGCACTGTTATATCCGGGTTCTTGGTTGTATAAGCTGTGATCAGTGCGTCGATAATGCCCGCATCCACCGGGCCGATTGTTGTGGAAAGAAGAATCCCTCTTGCGGGGGTTTCCTCTACGTCTGTGTTGCCGCCCTGTGTAGAGCAGGCGCACAGGCACGATGCCAAGAGCATCATAGCCAAAATGCAAATAATTGGTTTTTTTCTCATCTTTCCCCTCCATTGTTCATACAATTTCTTTCATTCTACAGTACAAGCAGTATAATGTCAATCGGTTTGTTAATTTGAAAGCTACTGTTTATCGGCGCTGTAGTCGCTGTGATTATCCGCAAATCAGCCCAAAGCTTGACACAGCCCGTCATATCCCCCACACTCTTTCCCCCCGCAGGGTCAAAACATTTAAGAACCCTTACAGCCTCGCCTTGCGAAAGTGTTTCTCACCAAGTCAAGCGAGAAATCTCAAGGCGAAAACTTTCCGAAAATTCCACACGCTTATTGCCCTTTGGAGCAGATAGGTCGGTTACTTTTCACGGTTTGCTTTTGTGCCGTATGGCATAAAAAAAGCGCATCAAAAAGGTTTGATGCGCCTGTTTCCATTAATTTTACGCCGAAAAGTACCCGCTTATATACTATTTTTTATATACCTTCCCAAAACATCGAACAAAACCTCCACATCAATGGGCTTCGAGATATGGTCGTTCATTCCCGCGGCTTTGGACTCCGCCACATTTTCGGCAAAGGCATCTGCGGTCATGGCGATTATCGGTATTTCGGCGGCTTGGGGATGCGATGAAGCCCTTATGGCGCGGGTGGCTTCGTGGCCGTTCATTTTGGGCATATGAATATCCATTAAAACAGCCGTATAAGTGCCGACGGGCGAATTTTCAAACATCGCCAAGGCTTCCTGACCGTCCCAGGCGCTGTCGATGATAAGCCCCGCGGATTCCAATATTCTTCGGGCGATTTCCATATTCATCTTGTTGTCCTCCGCCAAAAGAATTCTCACCCCCTTAAAGTCGTAGGTCTTGCTCTTGGGGGCGGCCTCGTCCGTCATATTCCCGCCGATATTCGCCAAAAGGTCAAAGAGGGAGGATTGGAAAAGGGGCTTTGACATGAATTTATTCACCCCCGCCTCGGCGGCTTGATCTATTATTTCCGTGTAATCATAGGCGGTAAGCACTATTATGGGCAAGTCCTTCCCCGCAATTTCCCTGAGCTTTTCCACCGTCGCCAGTCCGTCCATTTCGGGCATCTTCCAATCCACAAGGCAAAGGTTGTAGGCGTTGCCGCTTTCCATAGAAGTTTTCATCGCCTTTAAGGCCTGGGCGCCGGAATAAACCGTGTTGCATTTTGCGGTGCATCTGTCGAAAAGCAGTTTTATGTATTCGCAGGTGCTTCTGTCGTCGTCCACCACCAGAGCGTTTATGCGGCTGAAATTATAAGCGCCGGACTGTCCGGGCTGATCCGTGCGCTCAAAAACAAGCTCTATGCTGAAGGTCGAACCCTCGCCCGGCTTGCTTTTCACGCTTATCGTCCCGCCCATCAAATCCACCAAACTCTTGGTTATGGAAAGCCCCAGCCCCGTGCCGCCGAAGCGGCGGGAAATGGAAGAATCCGCCTGCTCGAAGGGAGTCCATATCCTCTCGAGATATTCCTGCGTCATGCCTATGCCCGTATCAACCACATCGAAATGCACCCGGCTTGTACTCTCGTTTTCCTCGACAAGGCTGATTACAAGCTTCACGCTTCCCCCCTCGGGGGTGAATTTGACCGCGTTGGATAAGATATTCGTGAGGATTTGATTGGTGCGCATCTGATCCCCCTTGAACCATTCCTCCGTCATCTGCTCGAATATAACTTCAAAATCCACATTCTTGGTGCTTGCCTGCGAATAGAAGATGGTGGTGAGGGAGGAAATCAAACCCTTGAAATCGAACCTTTCATTCGCCACCTGTATCTTGCCGCTTTCAATGGCGGACATATCCAGCACATCGTTGATTATTGTCAAAAGATGCTTGGAGGCGATGTCGCTCTTTGTCAGGCAATCCATCACCTTCATTTCGGTTTGGCGGCGCTGAAAATCGTTTTTCGATTCGGAGATCTCGTTGCGGGCGATTATGTTGTAGCCGATTATGGCGTTTAGGGGGGTGCGTATTTCGTGGGACATACGGGACATGAAATTCCCCTTCGCCTGACTCGCCTCTATTTCCCTGAGCATACTCGTGCGCAGCCTGCGGTTCATCATCTGCATCCAACTCATATCCACCGCGAAAAGAATGAGAAGCAGGACTATAACATATATGATATAGGTCAAATTAAACGCCGGAGTGCTGAAGGAGGAAAGGGGAACGCAGGTCACGCAGTACCAGTCATTGGTGAACATTCTTTCATATCTGAAAACGCATTCCTCCGAGTTTGAGCTTGAATTCTTGTAGAATAACTCCCCGCTTCCCGTTGAGTGCATGAGGCTTTGTATATCGTTTTTCTCATCTAAGGTCAAATCGTTGTAAACATAGATATATTGCAGAAAATTGTCGGATTTGAAATCGTTGTTGCCGATGATGTAATTCCCGTTGGAATCTATCACCACCGCGGACTGCCCCTCGTAATCCTTCTGGGCGTTGAGAAGCTCCCTCACATCCGATGAACGGGTGGCGAGCATTAAAGTATAGGTTTTTTTCTCCCCGTTTTCCGCCCTGAGGGTTATATGCTTATATATGGCGAAAAACTTCATCGCGGTGGCGCTGTCCGTAAATTCGGGGGCAAAGAGTATGTCCTCGCTTTCGCTGTCAAGGGTGTCGTCGAATATCCTTTGCAATGCCCCGTAGGAAATATTGGTGTATTTCAAGGGGTAATAGGTGCCGTCCTCCTGTTTTACAGCCAAATAACCCTTATAATCGCTCCCGATAAGCTCAAAGAATCTGTTGGGGTCGGAATTGGATTGGCTGATGTAATCAAGGGCCTGCTCAAGGTTCATGTCGTGGGCGCTCACATAGCCGGATATATCGTTGAGCTTGGTGTTCCAACTTTTGATTATGGAAACCGTGTTGGTGTAGGCGGAACGGTTGAGGTTCGCCACATTGCTCATATTCTCCTCCGTGAGCTTATCCTGATATATGGAGGTGAATCTGATATAAAGCAAAAAAACACAGGCTAAAATAAAAACATTTATTATTATTACGATCAGCCCCTTTAAGCCGCCGCCTTCGGCTTTTTTATCGGGGGAGGGTGAGTTATTGTTCATTCCCCGTGAGTTTCCTCCAATTTGTCAAAATGGTAATCAAAGGGATAAAGCGTAAAGAGTTCTTTCCCGCCTTCCTTCATAATCGGGTTGCCGTCGAAGCCTTTGTATGCTCCCTGCGAGGTTTGACCCCTTTCAACTTATTCCCTTTTAAATTTTTTTGCCCGCCGCATTGTAAAAAAAGACATATTCGGGCGATTTTATATTCATAATTAATATAATCGAAATTGTCCGAAATTTCAATTATTCTCAAAAAATATATAATATCGGATTAAATTTTAATGAAAATTTAAGATATACCCCCTTTCTTTTTTGCCTGCTTTGTATCCGACCGAGGATACGGGTGATATAATCGGAAACATGAAAAAGGAATCCAAAGCGGGTTTTTTTGCGGAAGTTTTGATTTTAACGGCTTCTTTGCAGTTTCTGCGGCATATTTCGGTCGTAAGCCTTACTCCCCTTTTCGGCGGCGGGGATTTTGCGGCGAGAATGGGGAATATGGTCGTCATGGCCGCTCTTGCGGGGGCGACGGCCCTTTATGCCCGCCTTCGCAATATCCCCCTGAAATTCTTCCCCGTTAAATTCACAAAGAGCTATATTATCTATACGATAATCTTTTCAGCCCTTCTCATTTGCGCCCCGATCAATTACATCGGCGGGATAAGGGCGATAATGCTTCAAATATACGGCAGCATAATAACCCCCCTTTTTGAAGAAATACTTTTCAGGGGCTATATATGGGAAAGATCGCAGAAGGCTTTTTCAAGCGGGAAGGCTGTTTATTCAGTGAATATCGCCCTTTTCACCCTCTGGCATTTGGGCTATATGACAACGCAATCAGCCTCGGGAAACACAATGGCGGTTTTAACGAAATTGGCGGCGGGGGCGGGCTACGGCGCGGTTTTGGGTTTTATCCGCCTTAAGAAAGGTTGCTGTTATCCCGCATTTTTAACCCACGGTCTTTTAAACCTTTTCATGATATGAAACAAATTGCTGAGAATTACCTCTCAGCTTACGAAGGAGTTTTTTATGGTATACACTGCGGACATCGAGAACCTATCGGCTCTCACCGAAATGGCGGCGAAGCTTTGGCCGCAAAGCGATATGGCTTCTTTGCGGGAGGAAATGAAGGAA
Source organism: Eubacteriaceae bacterium (assembly GCA_012727485.1). GTDB lineage: Bacteria > Bacillota > Clostridia > Eubacteriales > Anaerofustaceae > JAAYHF01. The sequence goes on along the minus strand of JAAYHF010000038.1, from coordinate 1,580 downwards.
TATCTCACCGATGAGGAAAGAGCCGTTTTCCTTTCCCTCAAAGAGGGCAGGGCGGTCGGTTTTGCCCTTTGCTCCCTCAGGCGGGAATACACCGAGGGGGCGCAAAACTACCCGGTGGGCTATTTGGAGGGGATATATATCGAAGAAGAATTTCGCGGAAAAAGACGGGGCAGTGAACTGCTGAAAAGCTGTGAGCAATGGGCGAAGCAATGCGGTTGCCTGCAATTCGCCTCCGACTGCGAGCTTGAAAACACCCTAAGCCTTGCCTTTCATCTGAAAAACGGCTTTGAGGAAGCAAACCGCATCATCTGCTTTATAAAAAAGCTGTGAGCGGGCGGGTTGACATAAAAACAAAAGAGGTAAAATCATGAGCGAAAAAAACATGACCTTAAGCGAGATCGCCTCCCTTATAGGGGAGCAAAAAGCCCTTTTATGGCAAAAACTCTGCGAGGGCATTGAAAGAGTTTACGATATGGATACCCTCGGCGGGGACGGCGGGAAGAAATGGGATTACGAATACAAATACCGCCGCGGCGGCAAAACCCTCTGCGCCCTTTACGCAAAGCGGGACACCTTCGGCTTTATGGTCATATTCGGCAAGGCGGAGAGGGAGGCCTTCGAAGCGGCGAGGGATACCTTCGGGGATAAGTTGCGGCTTGCCTACGACGAGGCCCATACCTTTCACGACGGCAAATGGGTGATGTTTTACCCCGAGGAGGAAAGCGAGATCAGAGAATTTATCCGCCTTTTGGAGATCAAAAGAAAACCCAACAGGAAATAAGCCCGAGGCAATAACCCCAAGGTAATAACCCCGAGGCAATAACCCCAAGGTAATAACCCCGAGGTAATAATCCCGATGCCGACTCTCACCGAGCATAAAGGACATTTTTATCAAGCGGCAAGCGGGCAATGCCCACCGCCTTTTTTTGGTTTCCTTCGCAAAGCGATAAGCTTCTTGGCTAAATTGTGTTTCGGGTGTTTTTAATGCCCCCGAATATCTTAAAACGCAACCCCAAACAAAAAAAGCGCAAAAAATTTAACTTTTTATTGGAGTGTTTAATTTGTTAATCAAATCCCTGTGATATAATTATCTTGCCGAGATAGAATAAAAAATCAAAATTTTATATATACATGAGCTAAAGAAAAAGCGAAAAAAACAGGCTTAATAAACATTCCCCATTCAGCAGGAGGAAGAAAATGGCAAGAATAATATTAATCGTTGACGACAAGGCGATAAACCGGGAGATTCTCAAGGGAACCCTGAAGAAGGACTACGATATTCTGGAAGCGAAGAACGGCGCAGAGGCGCTGGAGGTGATGAGGGCCAATCAAAACGAGCTTTCCGCAGTGCTTTTGGATATAGTCATGCCCGTTATGGACGGCTATGAACTGCTGGGCATCATCAGAAACGATCCCTCCCTTTCCATAATCCCGATAATAATGGTAACAGGCAGTGAGGACGAGCAATCCCGCATAAAGGCGCTGGAATTGGGGGCGAGCGATTTCGTCACCAAGCCTTACAGTCCGGACATCATCAAGCACTGCCTTCGCAATAACATAGCCCTGCGGGAAAGCTCCCT
>JAAYHF010000005.1 GCA_012727485.1 Eubacteriaceae bacterium | reverse complement strand
CAAGCTTACAAAGTAAGTTTGCTTACATAGTAAGCTTGCGTACTTTGTAAGCTTGCTTGCTTTCGGCAGTTACTCTGTCTTAAAAAGGCTTTTAAAGCTCGATTTCCAGCGTTTCGGTGTTGTTGATAAGGTCGAGCGCCGTTTGTGCCCTCGAAAGCAGATCTGAAACCCTCTGATATTCCGCCTGCGCCTCGGGAACATCGTAATTTGCATAACGGTAGTCGATGACGGCGGCCTTTGCCATGCCCGAAATGCTCTCCCGCACCTTGGGGAGGGCGCTTTTCATCATGTAAAGGCGGTTTTTCGCCCTTGTGAGCTGAGGTATATAGACAAGCATCTCGTCGATGTTCATATCAAATCCGCTCACGATATGCGTTGTATTGAAAATATTAATGGCGTGTTTGAGCGCCCTTATCTTGCCCTCGTATTCGTTGAGCATTGTCTGTGTTTCTTTGAAGTCGTACTTCGGGCGAACCGACTCGATATCCTCCCCGAGGGAAGCCAAAAAAGTACTGCTCTGCGACTCTGTCATTATCAAAGCGTCGTAATCTTCGTTGAGCTGTTTTAAGAGTTTCGCCGCCTGCGCACAGGTGTATTTCATTGTTTTCGTTACCTTTCTGTGAGTATAGTCTATTTTACCATATTTGCGGGAGTTGTTGCCCTGCGGAAAGCATCTTTATGAATATTGCCGATTGTGTGGTTTTTGTTGATGATTTTTCCGGTGTGATTGTTTTTATTTTTCTTTGTAAGTGGTTTATGAGCGATTGCTGTTTTTTATACTTATGACAGGGGCAGTTTGGATAGGATTTTCGTTATGACCGGTTGCTTTGGGTAATATCCGGTGAGATTTATCATTGTGACCGGGTCACTTTGATAATAGACATGGAGTGAAAAGTACGGCAAAAATACCGTCCACCTTTTGTATTTATAACCCGATCACTTTGGAAAAATGTAGGGGTCATATTTCTTCAGTCAATTTTTAGGGTAAAGGTCGTTTTTGCGAGAGTGACCGGGTCACTTTGGTTAAATCGGAGTCACCTATAATCAGTCAATCCTTTCGAGTTAGGGCGGTTATTTTTACGAAAGTGACCGGGTCACTTCGAAAACATTCTGCATTATGACCAAGTCACCTTGGAAATCGTGAACTGATTTAACATCGTGACCGGGTCACTTCGACAAGATTTCACATTTTGACCGGGTCACTTTGATAAGAATTCTTTTATTGGATCGGAAGGAAAAGAACAGTAACTACCGACCGCCATTTAAAATTATGACCGGGTCACCTTGAAAAGGCTTTGCCTTATAACCCGGTCACTTGGTTAGGATTTATCATCGTGACCGGGTCACTTTGATAAGAATTCTTTTATAGGCTCGGAGTGAAAAGGACGGCAAGCAACCGCCCACCTTTTTTATTTGTGACCGGGTCACTTTGATAAGAATTCTTTTATTGAATCGGAAGGAAAAAAACAGCAACTACCGACCGCTATTTATAATTATAAACCAAGTCACCTTGAAAAGGCTTTGCGTTATGACCCGGTCACTTGGTTAAGATTTATCATCGTGACCGGGTCACCTTGGAAAAGTGAAATGATTTATCATCTTGACCGGGTCACTTCGAAAAGATTTTACATTTTGACCGGGTCACTTTGATAAAATACCGGAATTGCATATCTTCAGTTAACCTTTCAGGGTAAGGGCGGTTTTTACGAAGGCGCCCCCGTCACTTCGAAAAGGCTTTGCGTTATGACCGGGGTCACTTCGGTAAAAATGTCAAGTTCATATACAGCCAATCAAACTTCGCAGGCAAGAGCAGGAATTTACGAAAATGACCGGGTCACAACAACAAACCCCCTCCCCCCCCAAAAAAAATTAACCCTACCCCAACTCCTTCATAAGTCTTTAAAAACCCCTTTATTTAATCTGAGCAAAAAATAAATCAACAAGCGTGTTGCCCTTCGAAAGCCTTCGCCCCATTCTGTCCTTTGTCGTATCTGTTCGCGGGTCATAAACGGCGACAGGCCGTAAACTTTTATCATAGGCGGTTTGTTTGCCCAATGAGTCGGTCTTTATTGTGCCGATTTTTATATTGGTTTTGTTATATACGGTGATGTTACCCCTCATGTCGGTGGATATTTTACCGTATCTTATACCTCGCTTGTCTTTTAAATACTCGTCTGCCATGTTTTTCCTCCCTTTATTTTTAGTCGAAACAGCTATTTTAAAACAGCTATATTTTTTCCTTCCGCAATGTATTTTAAGTATACCGTTTCTATATGTACAAAAATCCGTACACACATAAGCGAAACAAAAAGCGAAACATCATCAGACAAAGTATGCGGTTCTTCGTCTGATGATGTTCGCTTTCAAATGTTTGTCAAGTGGTATATGGTTGAGCTAATGAAGAAATTCTATACCTGCTTTCTTCATCTTTGTGATTATTGTCGGTCATTGATCCTTATCGGCTTCAGCATATTTAATGCTTGTTTGTCAGTCATTTTTCCGTTTAAGTGATCTGTCAATATATCATAGTTTTCCGATGCCCATTTGGCGACAATCTGTGCTTCGAGTGTTTTCGGTATTCCGAAGGTATCTTCTTTTGCTTCCCGCAATATCGGAATCTCTACCCATTTATCACCGCTAAAAAAGTCGAATATAAACTTTCGTTGTTGTATTTTCGTGGCTCCCGAAGATGCCAACAAAATCTCAAAAGGAAGATGCGTGTCCTCCGCTGCAATGCAAACATATTCAAAACCGTTAAACTTATTTTTGTCATATGACTGACTACTGTTTAGCCTTTGATCTGTATTTATTTCGTATATCGCTGTATTTATTCCTTGCTTGCATATTCCCGGGAAAAGACATTTAATGAATGAATTTTTCACCTACTTTTTTCATCTTTGTGAAGTATTCATTAAATGTGCTGTGACTGCCCCTCATCTGCGGGTGGCAAAAGGAAACAACGGGTATTTTCTTATCGGGATTGTTCCCACAGGAGTTTATATAGAAAAAGTCCGAGCCGCAAATATTTTTATCCTCCCAATTAGACGCTGTCGACAATAAATCAAGCCAACACCGAAGCCCATATTGCGATACACCTAACCCGAACAGCCGCCTCATAAGAAGATGTATACTTCGCATACCTCGTCGCGATACCTCTCCAGTCCTT
>JAAYHF010000037.1 GCA_012727485.1 Eubacteriaceae bacterium | reverse complement strand
GTTTTAACCCCCCCCGCCCCCGCCGCATAATATGTACCACGGGAAAACATACTTACACCCGTATTGCGAGGTGAACCATGCAAAAAAATCCCATGGCAACAGAGGATTGCGGCTGCAAAAACTGCGAGTCGCGCGGATACGAATGTGTGCCTAAGACAAAGGAAGGAAGGCCCGTTTTTTATTTTGAACAGGCGGCCGAAAGGGAAACTGTTACTCAAAAGGTAAGGGATATGACCTATCTGAGGCAATAAAAGGAACCGTATCAAAGAAGATAGAAAAACCTTTCCCGCCCGCTAAAACGAATCGGGCGGGAAAGGTTTCTTTTTATCGGAAAAGCCCAATCAATGCTCACCGACTTTTTTTGTTTTTATGATAAATCCTTTGACAAAACACGGCTGTAAAAGCGCGGGTTTGCCATAAGTTTTACAGTTTAAAACGGTACCGTTTTAAACTGTTGCTCTCAATCGCCCCCCGCCTTATCCGAGGGCATAACCCAATGGGATTTATATGCGGTTTTCTCCCGCCATTAATCAACCTTATTCGGCACATAACCCGTCTGTTCCACGATATACTGCCCCTGCTCCCCGCAGATCCATTCGAGAAGTTTTTTCGTGTTTTCGCTCACCCTGCCCTTTACGGTGACGGCGTAAAAGGAATTTGTTATGGGGTAAGTGCCGTTTTCGATGTTCGCCGCATCGGGGTAGACTCCCTCGATTCTGAGCAGTTTAATGGAGTCGTTTTTCACCATTTCCGTTGAGTAAAAGCGGAAAGAATAGCCTATGGCATTTTTATAGTTGCGGTAATCGGAGGTCTTTTCGATTATGCCGGACATTCCCCCCACCACATTTTCCGTGGGAGCTTCCATAAGGGGAACTTCTCCCATGAGCCGTTGCAGTGCGGATTGACTGCCGCTGCCCTCGTCCCTCTGGAAGGCCCTTATCTTGCCCAAATCACCGCCCACCTCGCTCCATTTCGTTATCTTTCCCGAATATATCCCCCTTATCTGCTCCAAGGAAAGCTCCTCGACGGTATTTTGCGAATTGACGAAAAAGACAAAGGCCTCCCTGCCGATGGGGGTCATTTCAAATTCCAACCCCATGCTTTCGGCTTTCTCAAGTTGAGCCGCAGAGGGCGCCGCCACGAAGATAATATCCGACTGAGCGTTCATCAGCGATTCGTAGGCATAGGTGGTGGTGGTACACATGAGAGTTTCGCCCTTTTCGTAATCGATGTCGGTGAAGGTCTCCTCGGGATATATGGCCTTGGCGAAGGCGGCGTATATCGGGTAAAGGGCGGTGGCTCCGTCCATCACGGGTAGATCCTCCGTTATTATCAATGTGGAGGGTTCATTCAGGCTCACCGTTTTATCCCATTGGGAATAGGGGCGGTAATCCCTCAAAATATTGCCCTCTCCCACCTTGGGTATGCTTTCCTTATATATCTTCATTCCCGTATCAATGCAAATCACCGCGAGACAACAGCAAAGCGCCAGAGTGACGGCGAGTTTGTAAGGTTTGGTGTTTTTATCCCATATTTTAAAATTCAAAGACAATATCACGAAAAAGCAGAATGCCCCTATCCCATAGGGCAGAGCGCCCAATAGCAATTTCGGGAAGAAAAGACTCGAAAAAACAAAGGCCAAAAAGAAGCCTCCCCCGACAAGCAAACTTACCAATACGGAAAGAATGACCTTGCCTAAGGTGCGGCTTTGGGGCTTTTCCTTCATTCCGAGTCCGACTGCTATCCCCCCGAAAGCAAACAGCACAAAAATCAAGATAATAGCCATAACTGTCATAAACATATCCTCCTGTTTTCATCATACCATAGTTTTGGCGGGGACGGTTGATTTTAACGGAGTATGGAAAAGTTCGCGCCGGGGGCGTGAACTTTCAAAATTCGCCGAAGGCGAATTTTTATTTACCAAAGGTGAATTTTCGGCAAAACCCAATTCTATGGGAAGAAAAAGTGACTTTCATTTCTGACCCGGTCACAAAAGTTTACGCCGGTGCGTAAACTTTCAAAATTCACCGAAGGCGAATTTTTTTTCCCGCTTAACTTTATCAAGTTAAGACAAATGAACTTTATCTTTTCGGACTTTCGGCTTTCCGTTCTGACCCGGTCACAAAGTGAACTAGATGCTGTCGACAATAAATATGCTATAATAGAGAAAACAAAAGAAGGAGCCCCTCCATGGAAGCATCATATCACAGGCACGACATAAACGACAAAGCATGGGAATTACTTGAACCACACCTATTGGGCAGAAAAGGAACACGGGGAGGAAATGCCCGGGATAATCGAACTTTTATTAATGCGGTTTTCTGGATATTAAGAACCGGAGCGCCGTGGCGTGACCTGCCGCCTGATTACGGT
>JAAYHF010000001.1 GCA_012727485.1 Eubacteriaceae bacterium | reverse complement strand
GGGTTAGAGTAACCTCGGGGGCTTCGATAATGGTGCAGGAAAAACCCTCGGGGGTGTTTTGAATTGTGATATCGGTCAATACATAATTCTTGCTGAAAGCCTCCGTCACCGCGATATGGGCCTTATAAGAGCCCGAAGAATAAAGGGATACTCCCTCGGGGGTGTCCACCGTAACCTTAACATCGGTGGATGTGTCAATCCCGCTTAAATCGATCGGCTTTGTATTAAGGGCTTCCAGGGTGGAGAGAACGGATTCGCTTCCCACCACCTTCACCTTGTCACTGCTCAAAGTGATACTGCTTATATAATATCCCGGCGCGCAATCTCCGGAGGTGACGATGTGAAGCGGCAGGGTCTTTATCAAACCCACCTTTGCGCTCACGGTTACCTGCGCGGGGTTGAGGGTGACATTTTCCACCCTGCCCCCGTTTTCATCATAGGCGTAAAGGGGAATGGTTTCGCTGAAATCCGCCTTTCTGCCCTCCAGGGGGCAGGTGGCTTTGACGCTTTTCACCAGGGAAGTGAAGGAGTCACTGCCCGATATGCTCACGCTTAATTCCTCACATTCGAAGGAGGTGAGCGCATAACCCCCCGCGGGCGTTCCGCTGGTTTCCGCTTTGGAATTAAGCACCTTTTGGGTGTATGCGCCCAATTTCACGAGGGTGTATTTGGTGGAAATATCGGAAAGGGTGACCCCGTCGGGAAGCCCCAATATATATACTTCGATGGTGTATTCCCCGGATTTGGTTATCCCGCTTAAATCAGCCACCGCCGTCAGATTCACTCTTGAAACCCGACTGATGGCCGTGGTCGGCCCGTAAAGCTTGATATTGACCTTCTTTTCCCCCTCGTCAAAGACAAGGGCTTCATTTAAATTAAGGTAATGTATATCCAGCTCATTTATGCGTAGGGTGCGCTGGGGGTCGGTGGTGAAGGTTGCCACCATCCATAAAAAGAAAGCCATTATTATGGAGCCCAAAGCCCTCAATACTTTTTCCATGGAAAAGTTTTTGTTCATATTCATTGCGCGCTCTTTTCGTACTGCTTAATTATGACCTCCGGGATTAAGGCTTCGGTCAGCACTTCCCGCATTATATCCTCCCTGATATAGCGGTGTATCTTGCCCTTTTTCGCATAAGAAACCGCCCCGGTCTCCTCGGATACGATTATCACCACCGCGTCCGTCCTTTCGCTCAGTCCAATGGCGCTGCGATGCCTTGTGCCGAGGTATCTGTCCACATCGTTGCTTTGGGTCAGCGGCAAAATACTGCCTGCGGAGGCTATTCTCGAATTGCTTATCACCACCGCCCCGTCGTGCAAAGGGGTGTTGGGGGAGAAGATATTGAGCAGAATGTGTTCGGACACCACGCAATCCATTGCACAGCCGCTGTCGATGATGTCCTTCAGGTTGGATTCCCTTTCTATTACGATGAGCGCCCCCGTCTTATCGGCGGACATTCGATAAATGCCGTTTATGAGCTGTTCGGTTATCCTTGTGGCATTTTGCGTATCGTTTTTCTGCCCGAGGGTTTTGATAAAGGCGGAAAACTTCATTCCGCCGATTCGCTCCAAAGTTCTTCTCAATTCGGGTTGGAAAACCACCACCACGGCAATCAACCCGACTGTGGAAACATTTTTCAATATGTAATTTATGGTGGTGAAACCCATCATCTCGCTTAGCTGGGTGACGATGAGTACCACAATAATTCCCCTGACCACCTTGAAAGCCTGGGTGTCCTTTATCCAGCCGAAAAGGGTATATATAAAAAATGCGGTCAGGAGTATATCGACTATATTCACAAAGGTCAATGCGCTGAAGCCGCCTCCGAAAACAGTTCTTATTATGTCTATCATTAAAGCCCCCGATATATTGTTTTTATTATACAATGTTTGAGCCGCCTGCGCCACCCCCTCCGATCCGAAAATCCGAATTTTAAACTTGCCCCAAACGGCTGTTCGCCCGATGAAAGGGGGAAGCTTTGTGCTATAATTCTTCAAGAGGTATTTAACAATGGCTAAATTCGCACATTTGCATCTTCATACGCAGTTTTCGCTTTTGGACGGCTTCTGCAACATCAAAAAGCTTGTGGCAAAGATAAAATCCATGGGCATGGAAAGCGTTGCCATAACAGACCACGGCTGTATGTTCGGGGTGATAGATTTCTACAAAGAATGTGTGGCCCAGGGCATAAAGCCCATTTTGGGCTGTGAGATATATATGGCCGAAAGGGGTCTAGGGGACAAGGATTCCAAGTTCGACCGCAATAATTACCACCTCGTTCTTCTTGCCGAAACCGACGAGGGCTACCATAACCTTATAAAGATAGTTTCCAAGGCATATACCGACGGATTTTATTATAAACCGAGGGCCGACTATGACCTGCTCAAGCAATACAGCTCGGGGCTTATCGCCTTGACGGGCTGTATAGCGGGCAAAGTTCCCCAAAAAATCATCAACGACGACATAGAGGGGGCCGCCCGTGAGTTGGAACAACTCATTGATATTTTCGGCAAGGATAACCTGTTTGTGGAATTGCAGGATCACCAAATCCTCGACGAGCGTAAATCCAACGAGCAGTTGATTAAATTTGCCTCCCGTTACGGCCTGGGGCTGGTCGCCACCAACGATGCCCATTATATCGAAAAAACCGACGCCCGCTACCACGATATCCTCCTTTGCGTGCAAACCGTCACCACCCGGGACGACCCCAAGCGCATGAAATTCGCCAACGACGAATTCTATGTCAAATCCGAGGAGGAGATGAGCAGTCTTTTCTCCCATGTACCCGAAGCCATAACAAATACCGCCCTCATTGCCGAAAGATGCAATGTCACCATCGAATTCCATAATTATCATCTCCCCGTCTTCACCCTCCCCGATGGAGTAACCTCCAAGGAATACCTTAAGGAGCTTTGCGGCAAGGGACTAAGGCAGAAATACGCCGAAGTCACAAAGGCCATGGAACAGCGGCTGGATTATGAATTGGGAGTTATAGACCAGATGGGTTTCAACGACTACTTCCTCATCGTTTGGGATTATATCCGCTATGCCAAGGAAAACGGCATATCAGTCGGCCCGGGGAGGGGAAGCGCGGCGGGAAGTTTGGCGAGTTACTGCATGGATATAACGGAAATAGATCCCTTGAAATATGAGCTTATCTTTGAGAGATTCCTGAACCCCGGCAGGGTTTCCATGCCGGACATAGATACGGACTTTTGCATCGACAACCGCCACCTCGTCCTCGAATATGTTCAGCGCAAATACGGGGAAAAAAATGTTACCCAGATAATCACCTTCGGCACCCTCGGCGCAAAGGCGGCGGTGAGAGATGTGGGCAGAAGCCTCGGAATGACCTACGGCGAATGTGACAGGGTAGCAAAGGAGATCCCCACAAGGCTCGGAACCACCATAGACTCGGCTCTTGAGGAAAATCCGGAGTTAAGGAGAATGGTGGACGAGGACGAGCGCATAGCGGAACTTATCGACTACGCCAAAGCCCTCGAGGGCTGTCCCCGCAATGCGGGTACCCATGCGGCGGGGGTCGTCATTTCCGACAGGGACGTTTCCGATTATGTTCCCCTTTATGTGAATGAGGGTAACATCGCAACCCAATTCCCCATGAACACCGTCGAGGAACTCGGGCTTTTGAAAATGGACTTTTTGGGGCTGAGAAACCTTACGGTGATGGACGAGACCCTAAGGCTTATAAAGCAATCCACCGGAGACGAGATAGACCTTAAAAAGCTTACCTACGACGATCCGAAGGTTTACGAGCTTATCTCAAAGGGTGACACCTTGGGGGTTTTCCAGCTTGAAAGCACGGGAATGAGGGGCTTTATGCAAAACCTTCAACCGAGCTGTCTTGAAGACATCATAGCCGGAATTTCCCTTTACCGCCCGGGACCCATGCAATATATCGACACCTATGTGGTGAACAAGAAGAATCCCCTGCAAACGAAGTATCTTTGCCCCGCCCTGGAGCCGATATTGAATGTTACCTATGGCTGTATGGTCTACCAGGAGCAGGTTTTGCAGATACTCAGAGAGCTTGCGGGCTTTTCCTTGGCGGAAAGCGATATAGTGCGGCGGGCCATGAGTAAGAAAAAACACGCCGAAATGGTAAAATACCGTGAAATATTCGTAAACGGCGATGAGCAAAAGGATATATCCGGCTGTGTTAAAAACGGCATCGACTCCGAGGTGGCAAACAAGATATACGACGAGATGATGGATTTCGCAAGCTACGCTTTCAATAAATCCCACGCCGCCGCCTATGCCATAATAGCTTACCAAACCGCTTACCTTAAAACCTATTACCCCACCCAATTCCTCTCGGCCCTGCTTTCCAGCGTCATCGGGGTGGACGACAAGATAGTCAAATATATAAGGCAGTTAAAGGAGAAGGACATAAAACTGCTTTCCCCCGATGTGAACGATTCCTCGGAGAGGTTCTCCGTCGTTGATGGGAATGTGCGCTACGGTCTGGTGGCCATAAAGGGGCTCGGTGAAAATGCGGTC
>JAAYHF010000036.1 GCA_012727485.1 Eubacteriaceae bacterium | reverse complement strand
GACAGGCTGGCATTCTAACCAACTGAACTACCGGGCCATGTTTCCTAATTGTACTCATTGGTGGTCGCAACAGGGCTCGAACCTGTGACCCCTTGCTTGTAAGGCAAGTGCTCTCCCAGCTGAGCTATGCGACCTTCCCTAAGCGGCATTTCGAATTATACTTAACTGCGTGCCCTTTGTCAAGTTTTCTGATTTCGTTTTTTTTCTTTTTTCGTCGCGCCCCTTCTTGCCGCCCTGCGTTGGGGTATTATAAGCGTTATTTAAGGTCGTTTTGGCGCTTTTATGCCGCCTACTTATCGGAATACCGATAAGTTGCCTTCGGCGCGTTACTTTTCGAAAACTCATTGCCGTCCAAGACAAATATACATCGAATATGATAAAATTCAAATAAGAAAGGAGATGTTTTTCGGAAAATTCGGTGTCGGAGCTTTTTTACGAAACACCCGCATAAAGGGAAGCAGCGCCGTAAATGCGGATATGAAACAGCATTGTTTAGGTAAGTAATCTTACTGCTTGTATATCCTTAACGGCAAACCGAATCAACTTAAACATCGCAATCAAAAAATGGAAGAAATAAGGATAATAAACGGTCTGATCTACCGCGCAGGCAAACTTATATCCGGTGAGGTCAATATTTCAAAGGGGAAGATAACTTCGAAAGTCGGCCCGGCCGCGAGGGTGATCGACGCAAAGGGCGGCATAATCTCCCCGGGACTGATAGATATACATACCCACGGGGCTAAGGGGATAGACATTAATTCGGCTCGGGAAGCCTGCTTCGGGCGACTCTGCGAATTTTACGCCTCCCATGGGGTAAGCGGTTTTCAGGCGAGCATTGCGGCGGACAGTAAGGAGAACACCCTCGGGACGATAAAGGCCTTATCTCCCCTTGTAAACGCCGAAAGCGGCGGCGCAAAGCTTATCGGCCTGCATTTGGAAGGGCCATTCCTCAATCCCATGCACAGCGGCGCCATTTCAAAGGAATACCTTCTTCTCCCGAATGTGAAACTGCTCGAAGAATACCTCTCGGCGGGAAAGATAACATATATGACCATAGCCCCGGAGCTTGAGGGGGCCATTGAGCTGATAAAGGACTTCTCAAAGGATACGGTTTTTTCTCTCGGACACTCGGCGGCGGATTACGAAACATTGCTTTCTGCCGTAAGAGCCGGGGCGAAAAGCGCCACCCATCTATTCAACGCCATGATACCCATTCACCAAAGAAGGCCGGGGATAGCCGTCGCCGCGATGGACAGCGGCATTTACTGCGAGATAATAAGCGACGGCAGGCACATACACCCGGCGATGATAAGAATGGCGGCGGCCTTTGCGGGCTACGAAAAGCTGATAGCCGTAACGGACAGTATGCAGGCCGCGGGAATGGGGGACGGGGTCTATACCCTTGCGGGCATAAAGGTGATAGTCAAGGGAGAGGACGCCCTTCTGGAAAACGGCAATCGGGCGGGCAGTCTGCTCACCCCGGATAGGGCCTTGAAGAATATGAAAGAATTCACAAAGATGCCCTTTGAAAGGCTGATTCCCCTATTCACCGAAAACCCCGCCAAGCTTTTGAATATATATGATCGTACAGGCGCCCTTGATGAGGGTAAAGACGCCGATATAACCGTTTTCGACGAAAACATGAATGTGCGCCTAACTATGGCGGGGGGCAGGGTGGTATATGAAAGGGAATAAAGATAATATACGGGCTTAACCGCAAATAGGGTTAACCACCTTAAAGGATCAGAGAAGCACTTACCTTTCGGGTTTAAGTCATACTGTCTATTGAACAATTCTTGATCGTACAGTGTTGCTTTAATTATTCCTTGCCGCCATAAGTTTTGATTTTATCGGGGCGGGAATATGCTATAATTCACTTAATAAAATCAAGGCGCTTGAATATCTTTCGAAGAAACAGCCCGACACTTTTCAAGCGGCCTCGGAAAGGATAATAAATGGATATAAACGAAGCCAAAAACAATTTCAGGGATATTATATCTAAGCTGAATGCCTTCAACCACGCCGCAGGGGTCATTTATTTGGACGCCCTCACCGCCGCGCCCTCCGACACCGCCGAGGGTAGGGGGAAAACCCTGGGGATTCTTTCCCGCTATATGTATGATCTTTCCACCGGTGAACCCACCCGGGAGACGGTGAAATATCTTTTGGAAAACACCGATAAGCTCGATGAGCGCCTTATAAGGGAGCTGAAGGAATTCGACAGGGAAAACGAATATATGCGCTCCATTCCCGCCGAGGAATATGTGGAATTCACCGTTCTGCTAAACGAGGCGGACGCTGTTTGGCACAAGGCCAAGGAACAAAACAACTTCGCTTCCTTTTGCCCCTATTTGGAGAAGATATTCGATACCAACAGGAAATTCGCCAATTATTATAAGCCCGGCGAAGACGCCTACGATGTGCTTTTGGACAGATATGAAAGGGGAATGAACAAGGAAACGCTGGATAAATTCTTCAGGAGCCTTCGGGAAAGAATTGTGCCCCTTATAAAGAAAATATCTCAGGCTCCTCCCATAGACGATAGTTTTCTCCACGAAGAATACCCCATCTACAAGCAAAGGGAATTCTCGGATTACCTGATGAAGGTGATGGGGATAGACCGCACCCACTGCGGCATTGCGGAAACGGAACACCCCTTCACCACCAATTTCAACCGCAAGGACGTCAGAATCACTACCCATTATCATTTGAACGACTTCACCCGTTCCATGTATTCGGTTATCCATGAGGGAGGTCACGCCACCTACGAGCTTAACTGCGGAGAGCAGTACGACGGGACGGCCATTTCCGGTGGCAACTCCATGAGTATCCACGAAAGCCAATCCCGCTTCTATGAGAATATCGTGGGGCGCAGCAGGGAATTCATCGAATATATTTATCCCGAAATATGCCGCATCTTCCCCGATCAAACCGCAGGGCACAGCGCCGAGGATTTTTATCGGGCGATAAATAAGAGCGAGCCTTCCTTAATTCGAATATACGCCGACGAACTCACCTACCCGCTTCATATAATGGTGAGATACGAAATTGAAAAGGCTGTTATCTCCGGGCAGGCTAAGGTCGAGGATTTGCCCGATTTGTGGGCGGAAAAGATGAAGGAATATTTGGGAGTGACCGTGCCCGACGACACAAGGGGCGTTCTCCAGGATTCCCATTGGTCGGGCGGCAGTGTCGGCTACTTCCCTTCCTATGCCTTGGGTTCCGCCTACGGCGCTCAAATGCTTCAAGCCATGAAAAAGGACATCGATTTCACCGCCGCCGTCAAAGAGGGGAATCTTGCGCCCATAGTCGGCTGGCTCACGGATAAGCTTTACCGTCATTGCAG
>JAAYHF010000004.1 GCA_012727485.1 Eubacteriaceae bacterium | reverse complement strand
CTCACCGGGCTTTACAACAGGGAAACATTCTTCGAGAAAACCGCAGAGATGGTAAGGCAAAAGGAAGCGGGCTATTATATAATGGCCTGCTTTGATATAGACAATTTCAAGGTGATAAACGACCAATACGGCACAGCCAAGGGCGACGAAGTGTTAAAGGCCATCGGAGAAATATTCAAGGAGGGCTTCAGAGATGCGGGGGGAATATGTTGCCGTGTGACGGCGGATAATTTTGCGGTTTTATACCCCGCTTCCTTCAAGGATAGCGAAGAAATAGCGGAAATAAGGCGTAAGGCGGGCAATTTTGAGGGCTTGCTGAATAATGTTTCTTACAGCATAGGCAGGTATCTTGTGGACGACAAGAGCCTGAGCGCCTCCGCCATGTACGACAGGGCGACCCTGGCCCAAGCCACCGTAAAGGGCAGATACGACACCTATTTTGCGGAATACGATGAGCTGATGCGGGCTGATTTGATAAAAGAACAGCGCATCGTCGATGAAATGGGCCGCGCCCTCGAGGAAAAGCAGTTCGTCCTGTATTTACAGCCCCAATATAACCATACCACAGGCTCGATGATAGGGGCGGAGGCCCTTGTGCGCTGGCTTCACCCGGAATCGGGGCTTGTTCCCCCCGGGGATTTTATTCCCATATTCGAGAAAAACGGCTTTATATATGAGCTGGATAAGTTCGTTTGGGAGCAGGGTTGCAGGTATCTTCGCAAATGGATAGACGAAGGCAGAAACCCCCTGCCCAAGGATTACCTGCGCTTGGAGATAACCGAATCCGCCTTCGCAAAGGATCCGGAGCAGATAATCTCCCAGGTTAAAAGGCTCATTGATTACGGCTTCACCATTGAAATAGACGACTTCGGCAGCGGTTATTCATCATTGAACACCTTAAAAGATGTTCCCGCCCAGATTTTAAAATTGGATATGCGCTTCATCGAGGGGGGCGAAAACACCTCCCGGGGAGGGAATATTTTGGAATCCGTGGTGCGAATGTCCAAATGGCTGGGTATGTCCGTCATCGCCGAAGGGGTGGAAACCCTATCCCAGGCGGATTATCTCAAATCCATCGGTTGCTTTTATATTCAGGGTTATTTCTATGCCCGCCCCATGCCCGCCGAGGAATATGAGCGCCTCGCCCCCACCATCGAAAAGGAAAGGGAAATGATGGTTTTGGAGATGGTGGATAATTTGGATAACAACTCCTTCTGGGATCCCAAATCCATAGATACCCTCATTTTCAACAGCTATGTGGGGGGAGCCTGCATATACGAATATCACAACGGCAATATAGAGTTAATAAGGGCCACCGATAAATACGCCAAGGTCATAGGCAGTGCGGGAATGACCGTGGAAGATGCGCTCAAGCTTAATTGGAAACAGCATCTCGACGAGGCGACCCGTCTTGAAGTAAAAAGGGCGCTGGAACGCTCCATAGCCACGGGCGACGAGGTGACCGGGGAATTCACCTTCTATGATTTGCCCGATTGTCCCCATGAAACCTTCCTTCGCTCCACCATGCGGGTGATAGCCTCCGTGGGAGACAGATTTTTGGTTTACTGCACCAACGAAAACATCACCGCCCAAAGAATAGCGGAGCGGAGCCGAAACGAGCTTACCGAACAGCTTTCCGCGATAATGAACAACATGAACGGCGGAGTTGTTGCCATAAATCCCCTGGGCGACGGCGAGTTCGGCACGGTTTTCACCAATGCGAAATTCTATTCCATTTTGGGCTACACAAAACAACAGTTCGAGCAGGAAGTGAAAAACCCGGTGCAAATCGTTCATCCCGACGACAGGGCGATGGTTATAAGGCGCTTTTCGGCAATGGCAGTAAACCGTCTTTCGACCGCCATGGAGTTTAAAGCCCTTAAAAAAGACGGCTCCATTGTGGATTTAAGGTGCAATTCATCGGTGATAAGCCTGAAAAATGTGGGCGATAATGTGCTTTTATCCGTGATAACGGACATCACCGCCGCCGTTAAAGCCGAATTGCGTAACGAAAAGATGTCCGAACAGCTCCAGCTCATTTTAAACAATGTCAACGGCGGCATTTCCGCCTCTGCCTTGGACGAAGACGGCAAAATGAGCTATCTTTTCATGAATGAACAGTACTGCGCCATGTTCGGTTACACAAAACAGCAATTTGAAAAGGAACTTCCCGGGGGAATAGCGGACATTATCCTCAAAGAGGATTTGGAGAATATTAGCGAGAAAAACAGCGACACCACCTCGGATAATGTGCAGAGCGAATATAGGGTGAGATGCAGGGACGGCAGTATTAAATGGGTGCAGAGCAACAGCTCCGTTTGCCGTATAAACGAAATATCTTCCCCCATTCATTTGGCTGTGACCACGGACATCACCTCCATGAAGCAAACCTCAAAGGAAATGGAGGACACCGACGAACAACTCCGCTTCTTGAATGAAATGGCCCACGGACTTCTCTCCGAGCCGAACCCCCAAAGGGGAATCGAAAAAACCCTTTTCAAGCTTGTGGATTATTTCAAGGGCGACAGAACCTATATTTTTGAATTCGATTACGAAGCCGGGCTCGGAATAAACACCTACGAATGTAATGCGCCCGGAATAGTCGGGGTAAAGGACAGCCTTCAGAATGTACCGATTTCGATGATGGAGCATTGGATCAAAGCCTTCCGAGAATCCGACTCCTTTGCGATAGACGACATATCCGCCCTGCCCGAGGAAAGAAGTGGGGAAAGGGATCTGCTGCTTGCTCAAGGGATAAGCAGTCTTTTTGCGGTGGCGCTCCATGCCCAAGGAAAACTCATCGGCTTTATCGGCATAGATAACCCCCGTATAGACGCCTCCCGCAGGAACAGGCTCATTTCCATCGGGGATTATATGGCGGTGATGCTCACCAGGCGGGATTTGAGCGAGGCGATAGCCAACGAAAAAAGAACGCTCGATACCGTATTATCGGACATTCCCGGGGGCTTCGCCCGCATAAGGGTCATGCCCGAAGGGCTCAAAACCAAACTCGTTTATGCAAACGACGGCTTCTGCTCCCTGGTCGATATGAAAAGGGAAAGGATAATGTCTATTTTCGGGGAGGATACCCTAAACGGGATTCACCCCGACGATATACAGACCGTTCAGAAGGCCTATCGGGAAATGAAGCTCAACAAGAACAAATTCTTCGGGGAATACAGACTGCGCCACGGCAGTGAGGGCTTTATAAAAGTGGCGGTGTTCGGAAGGCTGATAAAAACTCCCTCGGGAGAGGAATTCGTGAACAGCTATTACACCGACATTTCCCAAAAGGCCAACGCCGAGCAGAACAGAAGGGAGCTTTTGGATAACCTGCCCTGCGGCGCCGCCTTCTATGAATACGACCACGGCAAGATCAACGCCGTTTATTTCAATGAAAAATACCGTCAGCTTGTGGGTCGGGAAATACCTTTGCCCTCCGCATCGAGGGTGGAAAATTCGGTTCACCCGCAGGACATACCCGTAATGCGCCGAGCCATCACCGAAGCCATATTGGCGGAAAGCGACATAAGTTGCAATCTGCGTATCCTTTACGGCAACACGCAGACCGATTACCGCCCCTTCCATGTTATGGGAGGGCTGGTGGAGAGAGCCGACGGGAGCTACGGGGTTTATGTCACCTACACCCCCATAGACGAAAACGAGTTGAGTATCACCGAGGCCACCCCCTTTATCCTTGCGGCCATAATGGGTTCCTCCAGCGATCTTTCCTTCGCGAAGGATGTGAATTTCAATTATCTTTGCAGTAGCAAGGCCTTTGCGATGATGGCGGGATTAAAGGATGAAACCGAGGTGGTGGGCAAAACCGACTACGACCTTTTCGATAAGGAAACGGCGGATAAATACCGCGGAGACGACATCAGACTTTTGGAAAGCGGGCAGTCCATTGTGGATATGGTGGAAGAAATACCCTCCGAAGACGGTATCCAGCATTATTCCACCACCTCAAAATTTATCCTGCGGGATACGAGGGGAAACATCATCGGTTTATACGGGGTGGGGCGTGATATAACGGAATACCGCACCGCCTTCGAGCGCCTGAAATTCCTCACCGATAACATACCCGGCGGGCTTGCCATATTCGATGTAACCGAAAAACGCATTAAATCCATATATTTCAGCGACGGCATTTATGAGATAACCGGATATTCCCGGGAGGGCGAAAATGCCCTGCCGAGGGGGAATGCCCTTAATTTCGTCTATGAAAACGATCTGCCCGGCCTTAAGGCGCAGATAGAAAAAATGCTCAAGGAACTTAAGCCCATGGAGTTCACCTTCCGCATTCACAGGGCGGACAATACCCTAAGATGGCTTAATCTCAGGGGCAAGCCGGCGCTCACGCATTCGGAGGGCATGACGGTGAACTGCGCCTTCTTCGATGTCACCGCCCAGATGGAAATTCAGGAGCGACTGAGGATAAGCGAGGAAGAATATCGGCTTTCCATGAAGCACAGCGGCAATGTCATTTGCAGATACATCGTATCCGACCGTTCCCTGCTCATGTCCGCCGAAGCCGCGGCGGCCCTGAATTTGGACGAGAGAATAGAAAACATTCCCGATTCCATGATAAATACGGGCAGGGTTTCCCCGGAAAGCGTCTCCGCTTACAGGCAATTCCACCTTTCCATATTGGAGGGGAACAAAACAGGCGCGGCGAATTTCCGCATTAAAACCATAACCGGCTGGAAATGGCTGAAGGGGGTCTTTACCACCACCTTCTCCGACACCCTCAAGCCCATATCCGCCGTTATCTGCCTGACGGACATAACCGAGCAGATGGAAAAGGAAGCGGTTTTCAAGAAATGGCAGCAATCCCTTCAGGAAAAGCCCCTTGATTCCTACACCCTTTTCAGATGCAACCTTTCCACCGACACCGATTACATAACCGCCCAGGGTAAGCTTTTGAATATTAATTTCGACGAGCATAACATGAGCTTCAACGAGCGAAGCGAGGAATATGCGGGTCAATATGTTCACAAAGACGATATTGCCCAATACCTTGCGCTGATGAATTCCGACAGCCTTTTGGTGAATTATTATCGGGGCAAGAGGATTCAGAGCCTTGAATACAGGGAGCTGACCGATGACGAAGAAGAAAGATGGCTCAAGCTCACCGTCGAATTGGTGGAATATCCGAATTCCTCCGATGTGGAAGCCTATTTGATGTATGAAAACATAGACGAGGAAAAGCAGGTGGAGTTGCGAACGAGAAAGCTGGCGGAAACCGACGGCATGACGGGGCTTTACAACAAAACCAAGACCGAATCCCTGATAAGAGCCGCCCTTTCCCGGGGAGCGAACCGCCCCTGCACCCTTTTGATTGCGGATATGGATAACCTAAAGCGCATAAACGACACCTTCGGCCACCCCCAGGGGGACAGGGCGATAAGGCTCACCGCAAAGACCCTTTTGGGGCAATTCCGCAAGACGGACATTGTCGGCAGGATAGGCGGGGACGAATTCGCCGTTTTCTTGGACGGGGTGTGCGATGAGGTTATAGTCAGCCGTCTGGTGAAGGCTTTGATGGAAAAGCTCTCACTGATAGAACTGAGCGGACAGGAGGGCGACACCGTGAAAGCAAGCATAGGCATAGCCCCCGGCATGACGGCGGGAACAACCTTCGAAACCCTCTACTCCAATGCGGATAAAGCCCTCTATGAAGCCAAAAGAAACGGGAAGAACGGGTTTGCCTTTTATAAATAGATAAATTCGACTCCGTTAAATTCAGCAAAAGGTCTTTCCGCAAAAAGCCAATCTCAAAAATTCGCCCTTGGCGAATTTTAAAAGTTCCCGCCGACGGCGGGAACATTTTTCCTGCCAAAGGCGAAAACTTTTGTATATTCTCATTCGTTTTTAAGGCGGGGTTATGGGCGAGAAATACGGGCAAGGGACTCAAACGGGAAGCAACAATGCACACGGAACGGTAGATTCCTTTGTAGCATAAAAGACGAAAAAAACACAGATAAAGCGCAATAATGCAGTGCGTAAAGGAACAGGGAACAAAACAAAGAACAAAACAAAGAACAAAACAAAAACGGTATCAAACTCCCAAAATTCTCATTTGTTTTAAGGCGAAGGCGGGCTATGGGCGTAAAATACGAGCAAGGGAGATAAACGGAACTCAACAATGCACACGGAACGGGAGATTCCTTGTAAAACGACGAAAAAAACACAGATAAAGCGCAATGCAAAAAACACAACGCAAAGGAATAGGATACACAACAAAGAACGGAAAATCACCCACTTCTCAAAAATTCGCCAAAGGCGAAAACTTTTGTATATTCTCATTTTAAGGCGGGGTTATGGGCGAGAAATACGGGCAAGGGACACATAAACGGGAAACAACAATGTCATGGAACGGGAGGTTCCTTTGTAAAACAAAAGACAAAACAAACACAGATAAAGCGCAATGCAAAAAACAACGCAAAGCGCAAAGGAACAGGTGACACAACAAAGAACGGGATAATCACCCTCTCAAAAATTCGCCTTTGGCAAATTTGAATTCGTTTTAAATCGGGGTTATGGGCGTGAAAAAAGGGCAAGGGACACAAACGGGAAGCAACAATGCACACGGAACGGGAGGTTCCTTTGTAGAACAAAGGACAAAACAAACACGGATAAAGCGCAATGCAAAAGAACACAATGCAAAAGAGCAGGAAACACAACAATGAAGTAAAAGCAACTTCTCAAAAACTCGCCTTTGGCGATTTTTAAAAGTTCCCGCCATAAATATCAATCTCAAAAATTCGCCCTTGGCGAATTTTAAAAGTTCCCTCCGGAAGGAGGGAACTTTTTTCCTGCCTGAATGCGGGAACTTTTGGCTTAAATTATACCTTATTTACCGTACTTACCCTCAAGCGCGGTTATCATATCCGCCGCCACCTGATTTATGGATTGACTGCCCGCCACCAGAACAATATCCCCCGGCTTCGCCTTCTCGGTGAGATAATTCACAATATCCGGGAATTCGGAGATGACCCGGGTGGGAATATGGAAGCGCTCGATCACCTTTTCCATGATGTCCTCGGAATAGACATTCCATTTTTCGTTGGTTTCCCTGTCGGAATAGATGTTGTTCAAGACGACCTCGTCCGCCAAGGCGAAGGCGTTCACAAACCTATCCAAAAGCAGGAAGGTGCGGGAATAGGTATGGGGTTGGAATACCACATAAAGCTTATCGTGCTTGTAATTCTTGCAGGCGGCGATGGTCACTTCCAATTCCTTGGGGTGGTGGGCGTAGTCCTCGAATACTTTGATTCCGTTCACTTCCCCCTCCAGCTCGAAGCGCCTTTTGGCTCCGTCGAACTCGTCAAAGGTTTGATGGAGGTATTTATTGTCTATGCCGAGGCGATGGGCGACGGCTATCACCGAAAGGGAATTGGAAACATTGTGGGCCCCGGGGATTCTGAGGGTGAAGGTGTCGTAATATTTGCCCCCCATGGTGACATCATAGGTCGGTCTGCCCAAATCGTCGTATTTGATATTTTCGGCTCTCCAGTAATTGCCCTCCCCAAGACCGAAGGTTTCCACTTCGGCTATCACATCGGGGATAATTTTCAGCACATTTTCGTCGTCGCCGTTGGCCGCCAGATAACCGTCTTCGGGCAAAATCATCGCAAAACGGCGGAAGCTTTCTGTTATCTGCTCAATGCCCCCGGTGAAGTAATCCAGATGATCCTCGTCTATATTAAGGATAACGCCTATTTTATGCTTGGTGTGAAGGAAGCTGTCCACAAATTCGCAGGCCTCAATTACAAAATGCTCGCTGTGACCCACCCGGGAATTGGCGTTTATCTGCTTTATTGTTCCACCGACGGAAATGGAGGGGTCAAGACCCGCATTAAGCAGGGTCATGGCGGTCAAAGATGAGGTGGTGGTTTTGCCGTGGGTGCCGGAAACGGCTATGGTATCCGGATAGAATTCGGAAAGCAGACCCAAAAAATGGGAACGCTCCACCAAGGTGATGCCGTAACTCACCGCGGTCACAATTTCAATGTTATCCATGTGAATGGCGGCGGAATAAACCAGCATATCCGCATTTTTCGGCACATTTTCCGCCGCATGGCCTATATGGACGGTTATGCCCTTCTCTTCAAGCTTATCGGTGTAACTGCAGGCGCGCATATCGCTTCCCGAAACCTCGAAGCCGTTCAGTTGGGACATCATCGCAAGCCCGCTCATGCTCGTGCCGCCGATGCCCACGAAATATATTTTTTTAACGCCCTTTAATGTTATTTTATCCATTTAAAATTCTCCCTGCTCAATTATCGTCATTCTATCATCATTTTTCTGTCTAAACAATGTATTGGCGGTTCATTTGCAAATTAGGGTTTTCTTTTTATTTAAAAGTGAATGCGCAAAAAGTGTTAAAAAAACATTGATGTTTTTGAAGGATAGCATTATAATATAAAGTAATCCGTACATAGGAGGCTAATTTAATGGAAATCACGGATATTCGTGTGCGGCAAATTTTCGAAGAAGGAAAAATGAAGGCAAGGGTTTCAATAACCATTGACGATTCCTTTGTTATTCATGAAATCAAGGTGATCGAAGGAGAAAACGGACTTTTTATAGCAATGCCCAGCAAAAAAATGCCGGACGGCGATTATAAGGACGTTGCTCACCCCATCAACAGGCAAACAAGGGGGGAACTCCAAGAGCTTATCATTTCGGCTTATAAGGAGAAGCTCGCGGAAAGAGCCATCAATGCCATAGAGGAGCCCTTTAAACTGTGAGCGCCCCGGATTGCAGTGCCGCGGGACATACAATTTTGATAAGGTTTTATTTTTGCGCCCAAAATCAGGGGTAAGAAGCGAAATTCATCGTCGAGGGGCGGAGGCTTACCGCCGAGGACGAAGGTTTACCGCCGAGGGCGGTGGTTTCCCGTTCCCAAAGTCGGTTAAGTTTGCTTCTTAATTATCATCGGGTGGTTTACTTGCCTTGCAATAAACATTTATGCAAAACCGCACAATTTGCGGTAAATCTTTTACGCCATCTCAATTCGTATATATTCCCAATGGGTTTTATCCCATGTGATAAGCTTTTCTCTGTAAGTTGTGTTTGGCGTATGAAAGACTTTTTAAATAAATCGTGTAAAAGCGTTTAACAAGCGTTGTAAAAGAGTGTAAAAACTTAAGCGGAAAATTATGCCGTTGGCGACACACGCTTGCTTTTTATTGTTCGAAGCAGATGGGGGCGGTTATTGATTATTGGTGTGCTTTAATGCTGTATTGCCCTTATAAAAGTCAAATGACCCATCGGCGCCGAAGGATAAAACACAAGAGGATAAAAACAAGAGGACAGGACACGGAAAGTAAGCCTTTAATATTGTGATAAAAGCTGAATTGCTTCAAGCTTCACAAAGGTTTTACCGATGCGGGAGATGCCGTCGGGAGGTCAAGCTCACTCAATAGGGCTATGCCGCAAAAAAGAAATCCCGAAAAGAAACCTTATCTTTTGCTTAAGGTATATATTCTCGAATTTTACTCATGACTTTGAATGGGGTTGCTTTCCTGCGGTAAACGCCTTAAAGGCCTTTTTGGTTTAAGTCATGCTGTCCATTGATAAATTCATAATAGTGCGGTGTTGCCGTAACATTATTGCGAACGGGCGATGTTAATGTGCGGCAACTCCTTTTCCCCGAAAAAACTACAATACAAATATATCGGTAAACCGACAATTTAGTCTCCCCGATATTTGCGAAAATACATAAAATCGTACTTTTTTCCCTCGACATGGACTAAAAGCGTCCTGTTTTCGACAAATTCAAAGCCGCTTCTTTCAAGCACCGCCCGGGATTTGGCGTTGCTCACTTCCACTGTGCCTATCAGATAATCGATCGGGTAGTTTTCAAAGGCCCATTTCGTGAGCGCCTTTGCAGCCATTGTGGCGTGACCCTTTCCCCTGTACTCCTCCAAAAGATAATAGAATATCTCCGGCTCATGCAAATCGTCGTGGCGACCCAAACCCGCCGTACCCAAAAGAGCGCCGCTTTTCGGCTCATCGCTTGTCGGTTTATCGCTTAGGGGCGCCTCGCTTTCCTTAGGCAGTTTTTCGAATATCCCGAAGCAAATCAAGCCGTTGATGATGTCTGCTTTCTCATATTGACCGATGATCCAATCGAAAAAAGCCCTCGAAGAACCCATGCAGGTGCGCTGTACTTCGTTGAGGGTGCGCTCGAAGGCGGGAAAGTCGGCGGGGACAAGGGGGCGCAGGAAGATATTTGATTCGGTGGGGATGAATTTGGGTAGGTGGGGCATTGGTGTTACCTCTCAGGGGATTAATTTTTGTATATATTTAAAGGGCGGGTTAATTCAGTCGGCTTTAAATGGGGGCTTGGGTTGGTTTGTTGAAGGTTGGCAGGTGTAATTATTTTAATGAAAATTGAAAAATGAATAGTGAAAAATGAAGAATACGGAAACGCTCAGTTAGTGTCCTTTGCTATTGATTATTCATTATTCAATATTCATTTTTCTTTGAGCGTTTGATTTATCAAACGCGTTTTCGTTTCCGGCGGAGAGGGCGGGGTTCGAACCCGCGGTACGTTTCCGTACACCCGCTTTCCAGGCGAGCACCTTACGACCACTCAGACACCTCTCCACTGATAAAAGCAAGGCTTATTATATCACACCTTCGGCGCTTTCAAATACCGTAGGTGAGTTTTTTGTTTTTTTATATATGTTGCTGTCAATAGAGGGTACCCTGATCCGGCACTTCGGTAAGGGTTTTTATTATCTCCTCCGTTTCAATTTTCAAACTTTCGGCGTTTTCGGCCAAAGTCCACACCTGAATTTCCAAGAATTGGGTGTTACCGTCCGCTATATAGAGCCGACATATTACCTTGGGGTCGTATTTCAAAGAAAGCTCGAATACCACCGCCTCGCTTCCCAAAATTACCGTAGTGTTCTTGGAGAGTATTTCGTATCCCACAGAGCCGTAAAGCTCGTCCAAATAAAAATCCTCGATATAATCGGCAAATTCCGCCGTCGTTTCGAAATAATCCGGGGGGCAGGGCATGATGAGCAACTTTTTATCGGCTTGGGTATCCTCCAATTCCAAAATAGCTCCCTCGGCGAGGTTGCCCCGGGCGTCCCTGTAACCGTAGGGAACGGTCAGGGTATAAAGCGAATCGTAGGTGGTGAAGCTGACGGGTTCCTTTGCGCCGCCCTTTTCGGTGATGAGCAGAAGTGCAAAGGCTACTCCTATTATTGCCAAAAGAGAAAGCCATATAACAACCATTTTTTTAACGGTGGTTTTCCTTTTTATCGCCATAGCGCCTCCTTGTTTGGTTTTGCTTGGGGGTATTATATCACAGTTTTTTTGCTTTTTAAACAAACGAGCATATAACGG
>JAAYHF010000035.1 GCA_012727485.1 Eubacteriaceae bacterium | reverse complement strand
GATTTCCTTGAAGGAAACCATTTCTTATCTGCCCAAAATCAAACAGCTTCTTCATAAAGCCGTCTCCCCGATATTGAATAAAATAAGGGAAGAAACGGACGAGCTTGCGGATATATTTGAACTTATAGATATATCCATCAATGAACAGTGTTCCGCAAATGTGAAGGACGGCAACACCATCAAACCCGGCTATAATGAAAAAGCCGATGAAACAAGGGATTTTCGGCTGAATGCCCGAAATATCCTTTCCGAATTGGAGATAAAGGAGAGGGAAAACTCCGGGATTAAAAACCTAAAGATAAAATATAACAAAGTTTTCGGCTACTATTTCGAGGTATCGAAAAGCAATCTGGAAAATGTGCCCGAGCATTTCATTCGCAAACAGACCCTTGTTAATGCGGAGAGGTTTTATACCGATGAATTAAAGGATATAGAGCAGAAAATCCTGACCTCCGAGGAAGAATCCGAAAGAATAGAAACCGAACTTTTCGGACAAATAACGGCGCAAATACTGCTTCAAGTCGAGCGACTGCAACAGACGGCCGATAGGATAGGAATTGCGGATGCGCTTTGCTCCATGGCCTATGTGAGCGTTAAAAACCGTTACCGCAGGCCTTATATAAATGACGAGGGGATAATTTCCATAAAGGAAAGCCGTCACCCCGTAATAGAGCTGATAAATGAAAATGCGCCCTTTATACCAAACGACATAACCCTAAACTTGGGCAATTCACGCTTGGCGCTTATAACCGGCCCGAATATGGCGGGTAAATCCACCTACATACGCCAGACGGCCCTGCTTTCCGTAATGTTCCAAATGGGTTGCTTTATCCCCTGCGAAAGTGCGAATATGTGCATTGTGGATAGGATTTTTACCCGGGTGGGGGCGAGCGACGACCTTTCGGCGGGGCAAAGCACCTTTATGGTGGAGATGAGCGAAGTCGCCAATATATTGAAACACGCCACTTCGCAAAGCCTTGTTATTTTGGACGAGGTGGGCAGAGGCACCAGTACCCTTGACGGGCTGAGCATCGCAAGGGCTGTGGCTGAATTTCTCCTTGATCCCGGGCTCATCGGCTGTAAGACCCTGTTTGCCACCCATTACCATGAACTTACGCAGATGGAAGAAATTGAAGGTGTATTCAATCTTCATATAGATATAGCCCAAACCCCGAACGGGGTGGTATTTCTGCATAAGATAAAGCCGGGCAGTGCCGACAGGAGTTATGGTATAGAGGTGGCTAAACTTGCGGGCTTGCCCGCCCCGGTGATTGAGAGAAGCGAGGAAATCCTGCTTGAATTGGAAAAGCAGGAAAACACCTCATCGAAAAAGATAAAAAGTGCGAAAAAGAATAAAATAATCGGGGAGAGCATCAACCTATTGAATTATTCTGAAAAAAACACAGCCGAGGAAATAAAGAATCTGCCCTTAGAGGAGATGAGTCCCATCGAGGTATTTAACTATATAGCGAAGATACGGGAGGAATTGAAGAAAAGATAATGGGAATAATCAATATACTCTCAAAGGATACCGTGGATAAAATCGCGGCGGGGGAGGTGGTGACAAG
>JAAYHF010000034.1 GCA_012727485.1 Eubacteriaceae bacterium | reverse complement strand
GGGGGAAAAGTGGTAAAGGACAGAAAAAGAAGAAGATGCTTCTTCGATTTCTCTTTATGACCTGGTCCCTTCGGTAAAAAGTGGGAGGTTTTATGTTTTGGACCGGGTCATAAACGGAAAAGCCTTTCAGAAAACAACAAACCGGGCAAAACAAAGCCGAAGAAATAATCAAAAAACCAAAGTTCCTACTCTTACCATTCGGACCGGGTCAGAAAATAAAAGAGCGCTTTTTCCATTATGACCGGATCACTTCGTCAATCCCCCACTCCCCTTTCTCCAAACCCCAAACCCAAAAGCTCATTTCCCATTCCACCAACCCCCAAAGCGCAAGTTTTTACATCCGGACCAGGTCAGAAACATAAATACCCCCCATCAAGCCAACCTCGTCTGCCTAACCTTCACCACCATCACCGAAATATCATCCGCCGCCGCCCCCGAATTCCGACTCTTCGCCTCTGCCAAAAGCGCCTCTGCAGTGCGCTGGGGATTGCGGTAATTGTAAGCGGCGATCTTTTCCGCCACAACAGCCTCACTTCCAGAAAAAGCGTTGAAAAACCCGTCACTCATGAAATATATATAATCCCCCCTGTGGAATTTCTTCATGCCCTTTTGAATGTGGGTTTCGTCAAGTATGCCCATGGGCAGGGTATCGTAACTTACGGTTTCCGTGTCATTACCCTTGCGTATGAAGGAAGGACTTGCCCCGGCCTTGACAAATTCGCCTATGCCCTTGTTTAGATCGAAAAGGAATAAATCCAGTGCCGCAAATATCTCCTCGGAGCTGTCCATTATGAGTATGGAGTTTATCATGTCCAAGGCCTTCGTTTCATCGTAACCGCAGTTTAAAAGTTCCTCAAGCATATCCAGCACCCGGGCGCTTTGCATCCCAGCAGTCTTTCCCGTACCCATACCGTCGCATATAGCCAACATATGCATACCGTTGGAAAGCACGATGTCCGAGGTGCAATCCCCGGAAGGGTCGGTTTCTTCCCTGCTGCAACCCGCATAACCCACCGAAAGCCGATAGGTGAATTCCTCGGAAAAAGCGAAGGAGTATCCCCCCTCCCGGGTGTTTCCGCTTTTGAAATCAAAAACAATGTCCTTGCCCAATGCTTCGGAAAGGGCGGCGGGTATTACCCTTTTTATCTCCTCGTCGGTGAGAATTTCCTCGGATTTTATAACTATCCGTTGCTTTTTACGGTTGTCCTCGAAAACAAGGGCAAGAGATATGTTTATACCCTCGTTTTGAATACAGTTCATGGCCTCCAGACTGTCCGCACGGTTTATGCGAAATCCCGTGTTAATGCTTGTGCAAAGCCTCTCCAAAATTATATTCAGGTGGGAAAACTGGGCTGAAAGGATATTGCGAAAACCCGCCGCCTTCTGAGTGGTTTCTTCCCTGATTTTAAAGGTGTCCCCGATATAGCTTATCGCCTTGAACATTATCCTGCCTTCGGCGCATCTTTTCTTGAAAAGCGGGGGCAAACTTTCGTAATCGAGGGAAGGATTTTCCTCCAGCGAATCAATAACCTCACAGAAAGCTTCGAAGGTTTCTTCACAGAATTCGTCGTTCCAACAGGTGTTTTTCCTTTCACAGCCGGAGCAAATATCCCCCGCCGCCACCCTGCAAATCGCTTTTTTCAAGTCGGGTACCTTGGCCGGGGCAGGGGAGGAAAGGTTACGGTTCAATTCGCTGAGCATATTTTTTTGAAGGAGTATTTCGTCCGCCACCATGGAAGTGACGGTTCCCGCAAGGTTGTCCGCCGCCATGGAGGCGTTGGCGGGGGAGGTTAAGACCTGCCTTTTGAGAAGCGGGGAGGTGAGCGCGAATGTAACACAGGCGATAAGTACGGCGATAAGGTTGCCGACGGTGCCGTTTCCTATGCAGTAAAGCCCGAATATGAAGGAAGCCCCGAAGGTGAAAACCCCCACCGGCTCGGAAAGATCGGAGAAAAGTATGTAGATAAAAGCGGAAATCCCCAAAAGTGCGATGACCGAAAAGGGCATGAGGCTGAAAACGCAAAGACATATTCCGCAGGTGACGGAAAAAAGCAATGTCGCCGCTGTGCCGAAAAGAGAACCCGCCGCCAACAGTAAGTAGACGAAAAGTATTAAGGCCAACCTCACCGAAGCGATGCTCACCGCCGCCGTGCCCGAAATAAAACTGCACGAAAGAAGGGTAAGGCAAATGGTGTCCTGGGTGGTGTAAACGGTTTTCCTTTTGTAATTTTCCAAACACTCCATCGCTCTGGAAAAAATGGGAATCAGGCATAAAGTGAGCAGACCTTCGCATACTGTATATATGGCGGAAACGGATTGGGGGGAAATGAGGGTAAAACCTATACCCGCCGTCAATGTCACCCCTGCGCTGTAAAAGGCGGCGGAAAGTATATTAAGCTCTCCCTTTACTATCAAAGGGTAAGCGGCGTAGGCGATGACGCAAACTGCCACCCTTACCCCCTCGAGGACGCCGGAGGCAAAAAAGGGAACGACGGCGCAGGTCAAGGCGCAGGGAATATAATCCTTTCCCTTCTTTATGGCAAGGTAAGCCGCATAAGCCCATACAAAGGGTTTCATACCGTAATAAGTTGCCGCACTGCTTAAAAGAACGGCTCCCAGGGCGGCAAGGGCGTGTTTATATGTGAAATCAACCTTGATTTTCCCATCTTGCCTAAGGGTTTTCCCGAATTTCTTTTTGGCGGGGGCTTTCATTTGTTCACTGCTCATATCATTAATCCTTTTTTATTGTCATGATAATGTGCCTCGAGCAAAAGTTTTGTCGCTTAAAGAGTATAATTTAAGATAAATTGATAAAAATAACTATGCTTTATTCAGGCGAAAGGAGATACTATGGCTAAAACAGGCGAACAGCCCGGTGCGGGCAAGTATAAATGCGACAATTGCGGGCAGATAATCAATCTCGATTCGGATACCGACAGAATGCCTCCCTGCCCCAACTGCAACAATACCACTTTCAAAAAGGCTAAGTAACAAAAAAGCGGCTGTGTCCTTCGAGGATACGGCCGCTTTTTCATAATATGTATAGATACCTCTTGCCCGTAGGGCCTCCGCTCACAAAATATGGGCGGTTGGATCCATAAGGGATTTTTTACTTTCGGACCGGGTCACAATAGAAAAACTATGTAGTGAATTTCTAAGCTGTAAGGCAAGAAAATTATCCTCCCGCAGAGGCGAGCTTGCCCCGTTCGCAAAATAGTTATGTGGTGTGTTTTACAAAATGACCGGGTCTAAATTCGCATTTAATAGTTGCCAGAACTTATAAAGCAAACTTGCATATAAATGTTTTTTACTTTCGGACCAGGTCACAACGGAAAACTTATATAGCAGAATTTTGCGTCGTAAGGCAGAAAAGCCTTTCTTCTTCCCTTAGGGGTGAGGCCACCCATCTCTAAAAGAAGTGACCGGGCTAAAAACAATAAGTTTATAGTAAAGTTTGCAAAGTGACCAGGTCATAATTATTAAAATAATTACCGGAGCTAATAAAGTAAGCTTGCATATATAGGGATAAATTAAACTTGAGCCTTGCCTATTAATTAAATATAAAAAATTTCCGGAAAGAGCGATAGTCCCACCCATCACATTACCGGCAGGGGCAGCAGGATTCGAACCTACGCATCACGGAATCAAAATCCGTTGCCTTACCGACTTGGCGATGCCCCCGCATGGCAAACATATTACCATAACCGCTTTCGATTTTCAAGGGAGAAAGCTTTATTCCGAGAAAAAAGGCTTTAAT
>JAAYHF010000033.1 GCA_012727485.1 Eubacteriaceae bacterium | reverse complement strand
GTTTTTATGTGTTGGGTTGGCGGGGGTTGGGTTTTGGGTGATTTGTTTGGGGGTGTTTTTTATATTATGATCGGGTCGGAATTGAAAGCGGGAGTTTTTGTTATTGTGCACCGGTCTGAAAGTGAAAGGCTTTAGCTGTTTTTATCATTATGACCGGGTCACAATGATGAAGGCTTCCTGTAAAAATTGAGGGAGTTTTACACGATGACCGGGTCTGAAACTGAAATGTTATAAGACGGGAGTTTTTGTTATTGTGACACGGGTCAGAAAGCGAAAGGCTTTAGCGGTTTTTATCATTGTGACCGGGTCACAATGATGAAGGCTTCCTGTAAAAATTGAGGGAGTTTTTACACGATGACCGGGTCTGAAACTGAAATGTTGTAAAGCGAGAGTTTTGCTATTGCGACCGGGTCAGAAATATGAAACCTTGAAAGACTTGAACGGGTCAAACGGTAGAAACTTTAGCGGGTTTTTTATCATTATGACCGGGTCACAATGATAAAGGCTTCCTGTAAAAGTTGAAGAAAGTTTTTTACACGATGACCGGGTCTGAACTGAAATGTTGTAAAGCGAGAGTTTTGCTATTGTGACCGAGTCTGAAAGCGAAAGGCTTTAGGCGGTTTTTTCATTGCGACCGGGTCAAAAATATGAAACCTTGAAAGACGAAGATTTTGCCGTAATGAACGGGTCAAACGGTAGAAGTTTTTGGGGTTTTTTATCATAATGACCGGGTCACGATGATAAAGGCTTCCTGTAAAAGGTGAGGAAAAATTTCACGATGACCGGGTCTGAAACTGAAACGTTAAAAAGCGGAAGTTTTTGCTATTGTGACCGGGTCAGAAAGCGAAAGGCTTTAGTGGTTTTATCATTATGACCGGGTCACAACGATAAATTCAGTCCTTTGGGGTGCTGCGAGGGCGTAGCCCCCCTGCTTTGGCTCGCCCCTCTGTATACTCCCACGCACAAAAACCCCAAAAGAAAAATCAATTCATAACCAAAGTCAATAACAAACCCCTCCCCATGAAAAGCAAAGCAATCAAAAGGCAGTTTCCCATATTATGTTTACACGGGTGAGCCTAACAACCTATGCCAAGCCCCGATAGCACCTACCGCATTAAAGCCAAAACAATCAGCAACCCCCCGAAAACAATCATCACGACCCCGGTTTTACCCCTC
The DNA here is from genome assembly GCA_012727485.1 of Eubacteriaceae bacterium. Taxonomy (GTDB): domain Bacteria; phylum Bacillota; class Clostridia; order Eubacteriales; family Anaerofustaceae; genus JAAYHF01. Next base: position 1,610 of record JAAYHF010000033.1, on the reverse strand, counting down.
CCTTTTTGCTCCTCCTTTATGCCCGCATTCTTCGGGTTTAGCGGGTCGTACCATATTTGCACCTTATCCCCCGCTTTGAAGCGCTTTTTATCATCGTAGGCGTATACTCCGCGGCAGGTGTAGTCCCTGCCTTCCACACTGTAACCGAAAATCGGCGTATAACGGTGGCGCTCCACGCTGCCCGCCTTGTCTGTTTTTGAAATCAGCTCCTCTTTTACTTCGATTATGCTCCCCTCGGTACAGGCGGAGCGTTTTTTACCGATTTTGTTTCCCTTGGCAAGTGAAATCCCTCCCAGCGCCATAAATGCCGCACCGAGCAAAATATAGGGTATGTTTCCCATAAATACCTCCTTTATTGTCTTGAGATGCTAGACGATTTATTATAATCCCCTCCCCGCCCGACCGAAACATGGCACGGAATTTTGACCTTGCCAAAAACAGGCACGAATAGAGCTTAACGGCATCGCTAAACCCTTCGGGCGTGTTAAACTCATTCGGGGGTAGATATGATTGCAGAAAAACTTGATTTTCTAATGAAGCTAACCAATACAAAAAACAGCACCCTCGGCAGGGCGCTCTCCTTTGACCCTTCTTACATCAGCCGTATTCGCAAAGGAAAAAGGGGATTGCCGAAAAATCAGCCCTTTATCGAGCCTGCGGCGGTTTTCTTCGCCCGAAATATACGAGAGGATTATCAAAGAGCCGCCATCTCGAAAGCCGTCTGCCCCGGTCAGTTATGGCCGCAGGATAGAAAACAGGCCGAGGAACTGCTCATTTCATGGCTTTTTCGGGAAAACGCCGCCGCAAACAGCCCCATAGGGCAGATTTTGACGAGCCTTTCCCTTACTTATACGGGAAATTCCCGCACCGATAACGCCTTCACCGAAGGCAAAACCTTTAAAGAGGGTTTCAACTCCTGCGAAAGCCTCAACCCGACCACGGACAACCCCTCCGATACGGCGGCTCAAAGCACCGATTTTTATTACGGCAACGAGGGGAAGCGCAGGGCTGTCGAAGTTTTTTTAAGCGAACTTTACGAAACGGGGGAAGCGCAGACCCTGCTTTTATATTCCGATGAGGACATGAGCTGGCTTTATGAGGAGCCTGCCTTCGCAAAACGCTGGGCTTTTCTTTTGGGCGGGGTTATCCGAAAAGGCGGACGGATCAAGATCATCCACACCGTCAGCCGTGAAATCACCGAGATGCTGGAGGCGGTTCAAAAATGGTTGCCCCTGTATGCGGGCGGCGCAATAGAGCCTTATTTTTATCCGAAACTACGGGATAGATTATATCATCGCACGCTTTTCATCGCCCGCGGGCGTTCGGCGCTCATTTCCGATTCGGTGGGAAGCAACACCCGGGGGTCGCTCAACATTTTAACGAGGGATACCGACGCGGTTAAAGCGCTGGAGGGCGAATTCATGGATTTCTTTGCCCTCTGCAAGCCCCTTATGAAGATATTCGGCGCGCAAAAAAGCGAACAGTTCCGCAAATATATGGCGGCATTTGAGGAAAGGGAGGGCGATCTAATCGCCGCGCAACCTGTTTTCTCCCGCTTTACAATGCCCACTGCCCTTATGAAAGGCCTTTCGGAACGCACGGGCGACAAG
>JAAYHF010000032.1 GCA_012727485.1 Eubacteriaceae bacterium | reverse complement strand
TCCGGTTAGCCATCAAAAAGAAAAACAAATACTTATTATACAAATTCACAAGTGGATAACAGGCGCAACAGGCTTGATTTGTTGTTGCTTCAATCCTCAAAATACCAAGCTTTCCAATGGTTGCGCCATACATTGCCATCAAAACACTTTTAACAGGGTTAAGCTGAACAGATGTTTTTTCGAGTGCTAATTTCGAGATAAATTCCGGCACTTCTGTAATATACCCATCGTTTAAGTCGCCCGTCTTGAGCCAAGGGATATTGCCATTATAATATTCAAGGTTTGTGCGGGAAGGCGTTGCACCAGCATTCCAGGAGCCGACAGTTCCAACTCTAACCCACACCCAACTCTCCGGAATATCAAACGGCTTTTCCTCTTCCGCAATTTCCGGCAAAGGTTTCTCTTTTTTTATTTTCCCCTCTTTGATAAGCTTCTGTTTTTCCGCCTGTATTTGCTTATAAAGCTCCTGAGCCGTGCCTTCTTCCGGGCGTTGTTCCACAAGCCTGCCTTGTATGGCAAGCTGTAAAATGCTGTTTTTCAACTCCTGCGGAGTCATTGTCCGGTTCATCGGTTTTCCCCTTTTAAAAGGGCTGTAATTTCGGAAAGAACGCCGTCTATTTCTGTATTTAAGCTTGCCCGCTTTTCTTCATAGCGCTGAATAAGTTCAAACGGGTCAAGGATTTCTTCCTCCTCCCGGGGATAGCCGCATTGGTCGAAATTGTAACCCAGTTCTTCGGAAAGTTGCTTGGCCGTGAATTTTTTCGCCTTGTCAAAGCCCTCTGCGGCAATTTCCCGCCGATCATTCCACCATTCGATGACGGGGGCGAAATGCTCAAGCTTCATGGGCTTTGTTTTGCTGAAATGCTTATATCCCTCGGGCATATCAAGCCTGTAAAACCATGTTTCGCTTGTTGCGCCCTTGTGATCGAAGAAAAGAATATTGGTGGTGATTGAAGTATAGGGCGCAAAAACGCTCGACGGCATTCTCACCACGGTATGTAAATTAAATTCGTCGAGCAATTTTTTCTTCAAATTGATTTTGGCGTTGTCCGTGCCGAATAAAAAGCCGTCGGGCAATATGACCGCCGCCCTGCCGTTTTTCTTCAAGCGATACATTATCACAGCCATGAAAAGATCCGCCGTTTCACTGCTTGCGAGATCGTCGGGGAAATGGCTTTTAACATCGGCCTTTTCGCTCCCGCCGTCTGTCGGTGCTTTTCAGATAATCGGTTATCTCCCTTGCCACCTCCTCGGTTCGGCTCTCCAATTCGATGTTGTAGTCATAATCGCTGTTCGAATAAATCCTGTCCTCGATTTCCATGCCGTTTTTATCAAGCTGTCCCTTAAAGGGCCGCCAACCTTCGCCGATGTTCGTCTTGATATTGATAACCTTGAAGGGCGCAAGAAAACCGTCGTCGATACCTTCTCTGAGGCTGTATGTATAAATCGGCTCTCCGAAGTAATCTATATTCGAAACATACTTTGTTTCCTTTGGAGTGGCCGTCATGCCGATTTGCGTTGCCGATGTAAAATATTCGAGGATTTTGCGCCAACTGCTGTCCTTTTTCGCCGAACCTCTGTGACATTCATCCACAATTATCAAATCGAAAAAATCTTTGTTAAATAAGGTTGCCAATTTTTCTGCGGTATTTTCCTGAGCGTTTTCGTCCTCATCGTCCGGGTCGTCTTTGCCGGCAAGCTGTTGATATAAAGAGAAATATACTTCGTGCGAAGTGATAGTTGTCGGGTCGTCTTTGGAAAAGTTTATTTTGTGAATTGTTTTCTCCAAAGGTTTAAAATCCTGTTGAATCGATTGATCTACCAATATGTTTCGATCCGCAAGATACAATATCTTCTTCTTTAAGCCGCTTTTTAACAGTCGATAGACAATTTGAAATGCTGTGTATGTTTTCCCCGTACCGGTCGCCATCACAAGCAAAATGCGCTGTTGCCCTTTTGCAATCGTATTCACCGTGCGGTTTATCGCCTTGCGTTGGTAGTAATATGGGGTGTAAGTCGTTTGGCTTGTGTAGTAGGGCTGTTCCATGATAAGGGATTCTTCGGGGGTCAGCCCCGCTGAGTTGTTAGCTTCTGATTTATAGCGATCACAAAGCTCGTTATAAGTCGGAAAATCATTTAAAGCCAGATGCCTTTCCTTGCCGGTTAAAAAGTCATGCTCCGTAAAACCGTCGCCGTTGGAGCTGTAAGCAAAGGGTATATCCATCATTTTAGCATAGGTCATGGCTTGCTGAAGCCCGTAAGAAACCATGTGTTTATTATCCTTCGCTTCAACTATCGCAATGGGATTATTTGCATTTATATAAAGAATGTAATCGGCTTTCTTCGGAGCGTCCCTTTTGACGAGATTGCCCTTTATGTTTATTTTCCCTTTGGTGAATTGCACCGTGGTTTCCATGGTTATTTTATCCTGCCAACCCTTTGCGACGAGGGCGGGAGTTATGAAATTAAGCTTAATGTCTTCTTCGCTCATTTTATTTTTCGGAAGTATATCCATTTTAATAATACCTTTCGTTAATGCGACCATATCAGCCTTGCGATATTTATCTCAAAACAGCATTTTATTGTCATACCATCTCTGTTTACAAGCTAATTTAAGAATGTCTGCAATATATACAATGCCATTCTATCATATTAACGCAAAAATTACAGCTTTTTATATAACGCATAATAAATGCCGAAAATCAACCTTTGTATTCGCTTTGTAAAAAACAGCGATAGTTCCCCCCGTTAAAAAACCGAAACCCTCCCCCCGCTTATATAATGAATTCTCCCCGTATGCGTAATATCGCCGTTTTTTACAAATATGGAGCTGTCGTCCTCCATTGCGTAAATCGGTAATGTCCGGGAAACTTGCATCAGCTCGGCGAGCATTTGAGGGTTTTCCGGCTCAAAATGGGGTTTTACGGTAATGTCGGCCAAGGCTAGACCGGGATAGAAAAGGGGCGATTCCTTGGTGTCGAGGGAGTGTTTGGCCATGTTGATGGCTCCGGCGCTTACTCCCAAAACCATTCCGGGGGAGTTTATTATTGCTTTATCCAAGCCCTTGGAGCGCATCAGCTTTAACTGCTTTGCGGGGTGACCGCCCATGAGAAATATGCAGGAAGCCAGGCCGATCAATTCCGCGGCCTGCAAAGACTCCATGCGCTCGTCGATAACACAATGTTTATCAAAAGCGATGTCGTATTCCGCAAACATACCGTGCATACCCGCCGAATCCTCATCGTTGCGCCCAAATTCATCGGGCCATGCGCTCACAAAAACAAGCAGACTGCGATGGGGCAATCCTTCCCGCAGTTTTTCCGCCACCTCAAGGGGGAAACTGCGATTGGGAAAGCCGCTGAAAAAGCCTAAGAGTCGATTTGACATATTTTTTACACCTCGGTTTATTATACGACTGCATGGCGGGGTTGCTATGAAAATTTACTTGTCGGTAAGGGTTTTAAGGGAATGGGGTCGGCTTGATTGCGGGGGTATCTGCTTTTGAGTGTAAGAGTAAAAGGAATTCTTATGTTATATGTGTTACGGAAAGGGTGTCTTTAAGGTATTTAATTGATTTTTGAAATTTCTACGACAATATAAGGACTTATGGATTTAAAAAGCAAAAAACGCATAATGAATATCGAAAATGAATAGTACGGAAACGCTCAAGTTATGCCTTTTATTTCTGCAATATAATAAAAAAAAATCGCCGAAGGCAATTTATCTTTTTCACCGAGCTTTGCGCTAAAAAGAATTTTTGGTTGCGGGGAGAGGACTCGAACCTCCAACCTCCGGGTTATGAGCCCGACGAGCTGCCTATTGCTCCACCCCGCGACAGCTTCATTATTATAACCTATTATATGCCTTGTGTCAACCGCTGATACAAAAGCTTAGGTTAAAATTCCATTAGACGAAAATCATTTAATATTTATTGAGTTTCGATAAATTAATGTTGACAAACACCACCAAAGCGGTTTATAATCGCGGTGAAAAATTAAAAGGAGGAAATATTTTTGAAGTCTGAGAAGTCTGAAATCTTCGTTAACATATCATTCGGGCTTTGTTATATGGTTTTCATCGCGCTGATTGCCATGGCTCTTTTTTTACCCCGCTTAACTATTCTTTATATGGGTTACAAAGCCATGGATTCATCGCTTTTAACCCGTCTGCTCGTGATTCTCTACACCGCCGTGCTTCCCGCATTTTGGGCGGATACAAGCCTTATTCTTCTTTTAAAGGATGTGAAGGAAAGAAAGGTTTTCACTTCTTCGGCGGTGAAAAAATTGAGCTCATTAGCCTGCTGTTGCTTTGCGGAAACGGTAATATTCCTTATATTGAGCATTTATTTCCGCTTTTCGCTGTTGCTTTCCTTCGCCGCGCTTTTTATGGGGGTGATACTGATGGTGGTTTCCAGAGTAATCGACGAAGCGACGCAGATAAAAGCCGAAAACGATTCGACGATATAGGAGCCTTAAATGATTATAGTAAATCTTGATGTTATGATGGCAAAACGGAAAATGTCCCTCAACGAACTTTCGGAGAGGGTGAATATAACGGTTTCCAACTTATCCATATTGAAAAACAACAAGGCGAGGGCGGTGAGACTTTCCACCCTGAATGCGATCTGCAAAGCCTTGAATTGCAATGTGGGTGATATTTTGGACTATGTGGAAGGAGAAGATGAAGAAAATGAATGAGAATACCGTTTTAAAGACCTACCGACCCGAAACGGCACAGCCCCCCAGAACATTTGAGAAGTGGGAAGTCACCTTTGCCGTGTTAAGTATTCTCGGCGGCTATCTTTTTGTCCGCTTTTTCCCCGCCTATCGCCAAAGTCTTTATGCGGGCTTGCTGGTTATCGGAATGTATATATTTGCCGGGAAATTCCTGAAAAAAAGCAATGTCGTCGATAAGAAGATATTTCTTTTGACAGCCTTTGTTCTTTCGGCTTGTATTTTCATTAACGGCGGCGGGGATATGACCGATTTATGCTTTTTGGCGGCGGTTGCCCTCTGGCCTGTGTATATTTACTTCTCCTTTAATCCTTCGGGAGAATGGAATTACTTTTTCACCGATGCCTTCAAGGCGCTGGCGGTAATGCCCTTCGCCTCCTTTTTCGCCCTTTTTTCCGCAATCAAAGGCGCCAATAAAACGGAAAAGAAGCCTTACCGCACCGTTTTGACCATTGCGGCGGGGCTGATTGTTTCCATAATCCCTTGCAGTATCATAATAAGCCTTCTGAGTTACGACAGCCTTTTCGGGCAGATGATGGAGGGCTTTTGGGGAGTTGTGGGCGCAGAGATACTTTACAGGGTGTTTGTTTTCATTATAAGCATACCCTGCACCCTATATATATTCGGCACTTTCATTTCCGCCAAGGATAATAAGAAAGCCGGGGTGCTTTCCCATGAAAACTGCGAAGTCTTTTCCGCGGGAATGAAGTTTTCGCCCCTCGCCCTGAGCCTTTCCGCCGCACTGCCCGTCCTCGGGGTTTATGCGCTTTTCTTCTTCTCGCAAAAGGAACTGTATCTCTGTGCGTTTTCGGGGGTTTTGCCTGCGGGCTATACCTATGCCGTATATGCAAGGGAGGGCTTTTTCGAGCTTTGCACCGTTTGTGCCATCAATGCGGGTATACTCATTCTTCTGCATCTGATAACGAAAGCGGACAGCGAAGGTAAACGCACTGCCCTCAAGGTACTGAACCTTGCCTTCATCGCCGCCACACTGATTCTCATGGCAACGGCTTTCTCAAAACTGTATTTGTATATATCGGTGTACGGCATGACCGTCAAGCGCCTTAATGCGGGTTGGTTTTTGATTGTGTTGACCCTTTGCTTCATCGCCTCCGGAATAAAGCAGTTTTATGGCAAGCTCAATTTGGTGAAAGCCGTGGTTCTCGTTGTCGCCATAGCCTTCTGCCTTTTGGCTATCTCCTGCCCCAATGCTCGCATAGCCTCTTACAATGTGGCTAATTACCTCGGAGGCAGGCTTGAAAGAGTGGATATTGAACAGTTGTGTTATCTGGGAGAAAGCGCCGTACCCGCCATGGTTCGTCTCGCACAAGAAGGTAAAGACGCGCTTGGGGACAGTTATTATCAGCTGAACGGATTTTTGCAAAATATATCGCAGGAAATATCGGAAAAGAAGGGCTTGGGTGAATTGAGTCTGCCTTTGATTCTCGCCCGGGACGCCTTGAGGAAGGGCGGATATCCGAGATGAAAAGACGACTGGTAAGCCATGAATAAAAAAGGGAAGAAAATCATAATATTCATATCTTTTGCGGTTGTATTTGCGATTGTGCTGGGTGTCATTTCGTCGAAGCCGATCATTTCAAACAAGGTCGATGCGCCTGAGGCGTTTGTCCAAAAGGTACGCGCACAAGCCCAGGGGGTCTATTCGAGCCGGCTTCCTTTGTTGCCCGTTTATGTGAGTATAGATGGTTGTACCGTCGATGTGGTATATTATACGATTTATTATTTTTCGTTTGGTATTGTCGGAATGGCTTATAGTCAAAGGGATGGGTACAATATTGTGAAGTCTTTGGCGGGGTTGAAGTAGCTTTTCAACATTCTGACCTGGTCATAATGATAAATACCCGACGTGTGCAAATATGTAGGGGCGGAATACTTGTATAGATTATTGGGAAAGCGTCTTAATGGTGAAAGCTGTTTTCTCATTGTGACCGGGTCACAACCTAAAAGATCCTTCCCGATAACACACGATTATTTATCAAAACAGAGTTCGTATTGTTAGCGATTATACTTTCAAAATATTGTTGTGCAACATTTTGGTTCTTTGCCCTTGTGACCGGGTCAAAAAGCAAAGGATGTGATATAGGGTGGTAGTGGTTTTTCAATATTGATGAGGGTTGGGGTGAATTGGGTAGGCGTTTAAGAGGATTCGAAATTGGAGAAATTGGAAGATTATGGAAGGGTTTTGGATTGTTGCTTATTTTGTTTTTGTAGCCGGGCAGTGGGGAGAATTTTATCAAAGTGACCTGGTCACTTTGATAAAATATAGCAACGGGATTAAAGAGCAAGCGGGGCTGACTATCTTTTAAGGTTGATTTGTCGAACGGTATTTGGAAGTTTAGCGTTGTGACCTGGTCGTTTTGTAAAAAATAAGCTATTCGCCTATACAGCACAAAACGCAACTTAAAACTTTCACGGCTCTTTTGGCAAGTGCGATAATTTATTTATGGGAGAAAACGAAAGATTTTCTTGAGTAATCACTTGACTTTCCTTCGGGGATAGGAAGGAAGTTTGCGGAAGTTTCTGGAAAGTTACCTATTAATTTCTGATTGTCGGGGCAGTGGGGGAGAATTTTTATCATAATGACCAGGTCACTTTAACAAAACGGAGTTGCGGGATTAATGAGCGGGGCTATCTATCCTTTTAAAGTTGATTTATCGGAAAATGTTTGGCAGTTAAGCGTTGTGAAAAAGCTATTTGCCTATGCAATACACAAAACACAGTTTTCACCCGCGAAACATTACTGGAAAACATAAACCCGGAATAGAAAAGTATATCAATGCGAAAAAATTTAACCTAAAGGAATATATGAATAAAAGAATAAGCTTAATTGTTATGATGATATTCTGCCTTTGCCTGTGCGCGGGCTGTTTTGGTTATCGGGGGGTGGTTAAGTCAAATTGGGGAATTACGCTTCCCGCCGGAGGTAAGGAGGTTTACGAAAAGGATTCGGGCGCAAGTTTCCACGGCGACGGTATAAGATACCATGCACTCCTTTACGATGACCCCGAAAAGCCTGCCGAATATCTTGATTGGAAAATTATTTCGGGCGAAGAAAAAGCTTCGGAGGAGCTGTTGGAGAAAATAAGCGTCCCCGAGGATGGACGCCCGGATTATGTCAACAGTGTGATATATACCGATGAGCAAGGGGACGGCTCGAGGTTGTTTATTTTTTATAATGGTAGCGGGGGGGAGGTTTGGATTTTGGAGGAGTTTATATGAGGGGGAGGGTTGGGACCGGGTCTTTTGGGCGGTATTCCGTGTATTATGGTTATGACCCGGTCCGAATGGAAAAAACGATTTGACTTTTGCAATATGCATAAATCTTTTCAATTCCATGAAAAGGCTTTTCCGTTTATGACCCGGTCCAAAACATAAAACCTCCCACTTTTTACCGAAGGGACCAGGTCATAAAGAGAAATCGAAGAAGCATCTTCTTCTTTTTCTGTCCTTTACCACTTTTCCCCC
>JAAYHF010000031.1 GCA_012727485.1 Eubacteriaceae bacterium | reverse complement strand
TTGGCGGGCTTGCCCTCATCTAAAGCGCCCTGTACCAGATCTGCTACGATCTTGGTTTTTCCGTTTTCAACGGCTGTCTTTACTTCATCAAACTTTGACATTTAATATGTCCTCCCTAATTATTTTTCGTGTCATGGTTATCCCATTTGTTTCTATTATATAAAAAAATTAACGCACTTTCAATATTTTCACTGAAAAATCCCAATTCTTAGGCGGCGGATAATCGGCATTATATGGGAAATATCCCTTTATTATGTCAAAAAACGGCTTTATTAAGCCCGCACAAAGGCGGGGTGGGGAAATGCAAATTTATAAGGCTTGTCCGCATTTTTATTTTGGCAGGATTTCATTACCGCGGTAACATTTCTTGCATAAATCTATTGATTTTTTGCCGGGTATATGGTAAAAATATGTTGCCGGATAACCCGGCGCGCAGTCCGAGACACGGCTAAGGTAAGTGAGTTTAACACCTCCGCAGTACCTTGCTACCGTAAAGCCGGAAAACTAACCGTGTTGACTGCAAACGGCTCAAGGTGTTGCAAGTATTTATTTGTTTTACGTAAATACGCGCATCTTGCACAGATGCGCTTTTTTGTAAGGCAAAACCTTAGGCTGTGACAACCTCCCTTTGAATCGTCGGAAGCGCTACCTTCCGACGGCGAATAATCCCGTAAAGGGCGAAGCCTCAACACGGCTTGACCGTAAAACGGATAAAACATACATAAAACGAAAAATCATGGAATGATGCAAGAAGGTATTATGAGTTATAAATTCTATCAAAACAAGTCCTGCGAATACTTCCCCTGCCACGCAACCGACTGCCCGGAGAAATTCAGCTGTATTTTCTGCTACTGCCCGCTTTACGCTTTGGGGGATAAATGCGGGGGAAATTTTTCCTATACCGAAAAGGGTATAAAGGACTGCTCCGCCTGCCTCATTCCCCACCGTGAAAAAAACTACGAGTACATGACCGATAAGTGCGGCTTGGTTATGGAGATGGTGAGAAAGAAAACCCAATGAAAAAATACCTCATTATGGGGCGCACCCTATAATGAGGTATTTTTATATCCGCAAGGCTTCAAGCCAAGCATATACCGCACAGAGCAACTTGTCCGAAACAACACAGCGTAAAACTTGAACATTCTTTACGGTAAAACGAAGGAAGTTTTATCCTTTTTTCCAAAACACCCGCTTCTCCCTTGTCAAAACTCACCGTTCAAAGCCCACGGGAGCAGTTGCTTTATTGCGGGAGCAAGTCGGGCGTTGCATAAAGTTACCTTAAATATTGCTTTATGACGCTCCATTTTTCGATGAGATCCTCCAAGGAATAGGAGGCGTTGGCGGGGCTTGTGGAGGGAAGGGCGTCCATGGGCAAATTTGTTTTCCCGCCGATGTGTTTCTTATAAAGCTCCGCACTTTTTTTGCCGTTGCAGAAAACCGCCTCAATGGGATAATCCCTTAAAAGGGAGGGAATGTCGTTCACCTCGGCGTTTATTATGGAGCTGTCCGCCGACGAGGTGATAAGGCAGGAGGCTATCGTATCCCAAAGAGCTATGCCCCCTTCGGTGAGAAGGGCCTTTTTTTCTTCGAGGGATTCGGGCATTTGTGAACCGCAAAGGGCGCTTATCACCTTCCAAAAGCGGTTTCGGGGGTGGGCGTAATAAAAGCCGTCTTTTCGGGAAGCGTCGGAGGGAAAACTGCCTAAAATCAATATGCGGCAATCCGGGGGGCAGAAGGCCTCGAAGGGGTGGGTAAGAAACTCCCGGCTCATTTCCCCCTTCCCGCCAAAACGAATCTCAAACAGCAGACAGCCACAAAGGCGACATTCACCGCTATGGCCACCAAAATATTCTTAAAGCCCTTTCCCGTGAAGGGGGCGGCTATAACAAGGCATATCAGGGTGATAAGGGCGGTGAGAAGCCATCTGAAACAGGAAGAAAGCTTTGCAAGCCTTATTGTCTGCCGGGTGTCCGTCATTTTCTCTATATCTTCGGCATTGTAGCCCGAAAGCCTTGTGGCGAGCTTGCCTATAAAGGGCAAACCGAAAAGCACCTTGACATGGTTTCTTTGGTAAGCTCCTTTGTTCTGCGGGTGATCTATTATGTATTCGTCCGCCAATATCCTTTCGTTTTCGTACACCCCGGGGGTGATATTTATGAATATTTCGTCTCCGGGGATAAAATCGTTTTTGTATTTTTCGTCTATTTCGCAGTAAACCGTATGGGTTGCGCCGTCGGCCCCCTCATATTGACAGAAAAGATAGAAAGTGCCGCCGCCGATTATGTTATAGTCGTCGGAATCCACCTGCTGTATGATGCCTTTGACCTTCATCGCTTATTCCTCCCTGTTTCCGTTGGTATTTGCGATGTTATCCCTGATGGTGAATACGGCTTCCCTCATCGGCTTTACGGCGAGGGCGATGCAAGTGAGAACAAATTCGGCGCCCATGAAGCTGATGTTATATACGATAGACCACAACACTGCGCCGTATTGGACGGGGGCGTACTCACCGAAGAAAAGCACCCCGGAAAGGAAGGAGCAGGCAAATCTGCCCAAAACGCCCACCGCCAGCCCTCCGACAAGACTGCCGTATTTCCTCTCCCGAAAGGCCACCCCGGAAAGACCCAGCATACCATAGGCGAGAGGATAATCCAAAAGGCCCTGCATCGGTGAAATCACATAGGGGCTGACAAGCATATTCAAAAGCCCGAAGGCACACCCCGCACAGATGCCCGAGCGGGGGCCGAACCAATAACCTATCACCGTTATGGCGAACATACTCAGGGGGGTTACGGAGCCGCCCTGGGGCATACGGAACAGTATTATATTATTCAACAAAAATGCCAAGGCCACGCTCACTGCGCAATAGACCAAAGCCACCGCACTCTGTTTTTTTTCGTCTCTCCTGTAAGAAGCGACCAACAGGCAAATGCACAAAAGCGCCGCAAGGGCGACTTTGCCCTGCACGCTTTCAAAGAAAATCTGTAAATCCATAAAAAAACCTCCTTTTTTCAAAGGAAGCGCATTTAAAAAACAATCCGCTTCCCTACGGCGGTACTGACCGCATCAGGTGATAGGGGTTTAATTCTCAGCCTAAGCTCCCCCAGCGCATTTACATTATATAACAAATTATCCCTTTATCAAATAACTGCTTATGCAAAGATTAAAGCATTATGCTTCCGCAATAAGTCTTACTTCTCGGATAAATTCTTTCAATAAATCCTTGTCAAGGGCTGTGTGACTTTGTTCAAAGACTCCGACAAGAGAAGAGTTATGGGAGGCGGATAGATCCCTTTGGATTTTATTCAACGCCAAATGCACCTGCCTAACCCCGCTTAGAGAAATCACTTCCCCCACATTATCCTTTCTCACGCCCCCCGCCGCCATGATTTGCAAACCACAGCCGCTTAGGATATATTGGCCTATCTCCCTTGCTCCCTGCAATGCCTTGGGCATTTTGCCGGCGGTGAGCAGTCTTTCCACCCCCGCTTCCTTCAATGCGGGCAGTATTTCCGCACTTTCCACCGAGCTGTCGAAGGCCTTATGAAAAACTGCAGTGACCCCGGGCAAATTTTCAGCGGTCATCCGGGTGCGCTCAAGGTCAATATGCCCGTCCTCGGTGAGAAAACCGAAGGCCACTCCCTGCGCCCCCGCTTCGGCAAAGAGTTGTCCGTCGCTGAGCATTGTGAGATATTCGTTTTGAGTGTAACAAAAACCTCCCCCTCTTGGGCGCAGAAGGCAAACTATCGGTATATCGACGAGACTTTTCGCCAGAAGGAATTCACCGAAGGAGGGGGTAAGCCCCCCTATTTCTATCATGGAGCAAAGCTCTATCCTATCTGCTCCCGCCTCATAAGCCGTCACCGCGTCCTCGACGCCGGCACAGCATATTTCTATGGTTATCTTATTTTTCATCGCACTCACCAACCTTGGGGGATTGGGAGCGCCCCTCTGTTTGGGTTTTTTCGTTATGGCTGTGGTCGTGGTCGGTATGTTCCCAAGCGTCCTCGGCGTGGTCGTGATCGGAATGGGAATGACCTAAATGGTCATGGCTTGCATGGTCGTCATCGTGATTCTGACCGTTGTGATTATGGCTCGCATGGTCATTGCCGCAGTCTTTAGAGGCGTTTTCGTGTTCATGACCGGAATGGTCATGGTCTTCTTCGGCGTCGCCGCAGTGGTGGGCGGTGCGGTTATCCTCGAGGTCATGGGAGTGTTGCTCGTTTTCGTGATCTTTATTTTTTCCTCCCCTGCGGGAATGGGAATGATGGTGGTGGGAATGGGCGCTTGCCGAGGGGACCGCCGAGGAAATGCCGCAGTCGCCGTCCTCGCAGTTGTCGCCGAAATCAAGTTGCACGGTGATGTGGTGTATGCCGTAGTTTTTCGCAATCTTCAGGGCTTCGTTCCTTATATTTTCAAGGGCGGGAGCATCGGCGGCGTCTTCTCCGGCGGCGATATGGATCGTGGAAAGGATATCCTCCCCGTCAAAGGACCACACATGGACATGATGCACCCCCGCCGCCCCCTTGATCTGCCCGAGGTCGCTTCTGTAACCCTCCATATCGAAGCCCTTCGGGGTTTTCTCCAAAAGCACCCCCGCCACCTCTGAAATGTTTGAAGCGGCTTCGTAGAAAAGAAAAAGGGAAACGGCTATGGAGAGAATGGGGTCGATAAAGGGAAAGCCGAAAAGGGTCATGAATACGCTTCCGATGAGTACCGCCGCCCAGCCCAGAACATCCTCAAGCATATGCAGGCTTATGGAACGCTCGTTGGAGCCTTGACCGCCCCGGGTTTTAAGGGCGGCATAACCGTTTAATATCACCCCGAAAAAGGCGATTATCATCATTCCCTTTGAATTTACCGCCTCGGGATTTTTAAGCCTGCCGATGGAGGCTATCACCACAGCCACGCTTCCCCCCACCAAAATAAAGGAAGTAATTGCGGCGGAGACAAGGGAATATCTGCGGTAACCGTAGGTGTAATCGTCATCGGGTTTTTTATGGGAAAGTTTTTCGAGCCCGAAGGCAAGGCCGATGGAAAGGCAATCGCCGAGGTCGTGTATTGAGTCCGATAAAATGGCTATGCTGTTGGTCATAAGCCCCCCGACAAGCTCGATGGCCACAAAGAGCAGATTCACCAAAAAAGCGGTCAGTATGTTTTGAGTCGATTTGTTATTGTTTTCCATGGGTGAAGTATAATTCAACGGGGGGCGCAAATCAATGGATTTGAAAATATTATTATCATTTTTGGGCTAATATGGGAATGGTTATCGAAAATAAAAAGGTGATACGAAAAGTTTTGTTCGCAGTCTTAAACTGGAGTAAAACAAGGGCTGTAAAATCAGCCGGACAAACCGCCCAAGGAAACGCAAAGAGAATAGGGATTTCCCGACGGGATAATAAAAGAATGAGGCGCAAGTCCCGGCAGACTTTATTCTCTCGAGTACGAACAGTTACTTCGCTTCACATAAAAGGAGTATTAAAGCAACACCGCACAATTATGATTTATAGACAGCATGAACCTAAAAAGCAAAAGTGATTACTGAATCCTTAAGGTGTATAGCCGCATGAAAGCTAACCTTATTCAAACGCAATTTAAATTCAAGAATGATTGCTATTTATATCTTAGGCAAAAGGTGAGCAGACTTTCCCGTATTTTACCTTTGTGCGGAATAGCCTTTATATTCGATAAATGCCGTACGAAAATAGCGATTAAGCAATATGTATATTCGGCTTTGCCGTTACTCGAGGGGGCAGTCATTGAACAGATACGGCTTTGCATTTGAAAAGGCAACCCGCTTTTCTGCGGATTGCCCTTGTTTAATATGTATACTAATCCTCAAAGGGGAAGCGATATTGGGTAAGCCCCAACTCATCCCTTATGGATATAAGCTCCTTCTGGGCGCCCTCGGTGATGGGGTCTCCTGCGGCTCTGGCTAATCTTCTGGCGTAGGATTGCTCGCCTGCGGTGAAGATGCGATCGTGTCCCGGGGCCTTCTTGGAGGCTCTCAGTTCCCTCAGTATGTTCCCTGCCGTCTTGCGGAAGGATTCCTGCCCCATGAAGGCTTCGGTGTCTGCGGCGATGAAGAAATGACCGAGAGGAATGGGCCTCTTGGAGCCGTCCTCGGCCACGCCCGTGAGCATCTTCATATAGCTTCCCGCGGAGAGGGCCGCGCTTAATATCTCTATAGCCGCGGCATAGCCATAGCCCTTGTAACCCGCAAGCTCATCGCCTATTCCTCCCAAGGGAGCGAGGGCGGCCTTGCCTGCCACCAAATCTTCCAAAATCTGCACGGAATCGGTCTTTGCCGTTCCGTCCTCCCCTATAACCATTCCTGCGGGAGTGTCCTTGCCGACTCTGGCGAAATATTCTATCTTGCCCCTTTGGGTGATGGAGGTGGCGCAGTCGATGAGAAAATCGAAATCC
>JAAYHF010000030.1 GCA_012727485.1 Eubacteriaceae bacterium | reverse complement strand
TTAAACGCCGAATACAAAGCATAACAAATAAGCAAAATCAAAATCACAACCCAGGTTTTCAAAGCAGTTTTTTTATTGGGGAATATCAAAGTCACACCAACCCCGAGGATCAAAAGAGGCCATATATAGAATACCGAGGAGAGGATTAAATCCAAGCCCAATACCACATGACCGATGGTGTAAAGGAATCTTGAAACGACGCTGAACATGAGAATCAACCCGGAAGTAATCTTCGCGGCCTTTGCGCTCTCCTGCGAGGTGCGGTCGGTAATCCCGGAAAAAAGAATATAAAGCCCTATTGTGAAAAGATAAACCGCAAGTATTTTCCTCAAATTCAAAAGTTGACCGAAGGCAAATCTGTAAAGAACAAGCCCGAAAGCCGCCAAAAGGATAAAAGCGAAAAAAACCCCTCCGCTGCGGGAATAACGGTTATTGTCCTCGAGTATGTCAGCTTGAAGCTTTTCGTCGTCCGTCGAATAATCTTCCCCGGGTATGTCTTTGGGCATGGTGGCCGCCAGCACAAGATATGCGATTATAAAGGGAGGGTAAGCGGCGCAAAGGAAAAAGGTTATTATACGCACAACGGAAATATCTATATTAAAGGATTCGGCCAACCCTGCACATACGCCGCCCAATTTTTTATCGTTTTGAGACTTATGAATTCTTTTGTTCATGCTCCCATTCTATTCATCGTGTATTGAAGGATGGTTAAATTAATCTTATCCGTAGATTATATTATATATCCTCCCGCCCCTGTTTTCGACCGAAAACTTATTATTTGTCGAAAAATTATTTGCTAAAATTTCCTCGGCGTTATATACTCAATGTAATATTCAAAACAGGCGGTAATTATGGCAAAAACCTATCAGGAAATCAATGAAAAAATAGCCTCCGGCAAAGCCGTTGTGGTCGATGCGGAGGAAATCATCGACATCGTTAAGGAAGAGGGGCTTGAAGGAGCCGCGCAGAAAGTGGATGTGGTGACCACAGCCACCTTCGGGCCGATGTGTTCCTCGGGAGCCTTCCTCAATTTCGGACACTGCGCTCCCCCCATAAGAATGAGCGAGATAAGATTGAACAAGGTGCTTTGCATGGGCGGGTTGGCGGCGGTGGATACCTACATCGGAGCCACTTCCGTAAGCGACGACAGGGATTACGAGTACGGCGGAGCCCATGTGATATGCGACCTCATCGACGGTAAGAGCGTTCTTTTGGAAGCCACTTCCCCGGGGACTGACTGCTACCCCCGCAAGGAAGTAAAAACCTATGTCAAGCTTGAGGACATGAACGAGGCTTATATCTACAATCCCCGCAACTGCTATCAAAACTATGCGGCGGCCACCAACTCCTCGAAAAAGCGGCTTTATACCTATATGGGTATACTTCAGCCCGAATACGGAAATGTTACTTATGCCACCAGCGGTCAGCTCAGTCCGCTGATGAACGACCCGAAAATGCGTACCATAGGCATGGGGACGAAAATATTCCTCGCAGGGGCGCAGGGATATGTTTCATGGTACGGAACCCAGTATAACTCCGCAAAGGAGTGTTCTGCAAACGGTATACCCATAGGCGGCGGGCGCACCATAGCTGTCAGCGGCGATATGCGGGATATGTCCACGGATTTTATCCGCCCCGCGGTTTTCGAGAATTACGGCGTATCCATGTTCGTGGGAATAGGCATACCCATACCCGTGCTTGATGTGGAAATGTTAAAGTGCCTTGCGGTGGAGGATAAGGACATCTGGACCATAATAGAAGATTATTCGGATCGCTCCGGGGCAGATGCCGTTATAAGAAAAGTAAATTATGCCGAGTTGAAAAGCGGCTTTGTGGATATAAACGGGAATAAGGTTCGCACTTCCCCCACCACAAGCATGATGAAATCAAGGGAAATAGCTCGGATATTGAAGGAATGGATACAAAGAGGAGATTTCACCCTCACCCAGCCGGTGATGAGCTTCCCCGAAAACCATTCGCTGAAATCCCTTAAGGTTACAAAGGTGAAATAGGAGAGATGAAAATGGCAGAAACAAAAAAAATAAAATTACTTCTTCTTTTCCCGAAGAATTTGACCGCAGAGCCGGTTACCTATACATTGGTTAAAAAATATGACCTTAAAACCAACATACTCAAAGCTTCCATAAATTATAACATTGAAGGAAGCCTGCTCATGGAGGTGGAGGGAGAGCCGGCCAAGGTTGACGAGGCGATAGCTTATTTAAGGAATATCAATATCAATGTCACCGAAAACGGCACATCCACACTTATCGAAAAGGAAAAATGCATCGGTTGCGGAGTGTGCGTGGCGGCTTGCGAAACCGGGGCGCTGTATCTTGAGCCCTACGGAAAGGTTTGCTTTAACGCTCCGAAATGTATGGAATGTATGCTCTGCGTAAAGGCCTGCACCCAAAGAATTATTCACAATGCCTTTGACAGACCCTAATAGCTTTATTATCCCGGTTATGGATTTGCTCCGTAACCGGGTTTTTTTATGTGTCCCGTCGGTCAAGCTTCGATTGCTGTTTTGCGGCTCTTTCAAAAAAGCTGGCTTAACCCCCGATTTACCCCCGATAAACCCTGCAAATCCCCTTTCCCGCCTCCTTCGCCTCATAAAGGGCTTTATCGGCTCTTTCGTATAATAAGGCGAACCTCTCTTTTCTCGTACCTTTGGCAAGCCCGGCGCTCAAGGTGGTAAAACCCATTTTTTCCGCCGTTTGACCAACGGATATGATCTTCGCCGCAATGGGGGCATAATCGGAGGCGCCAAAGGCGAATACCGCAAATTCGTCTCCGCCCAGCCGTGATATGAGGTCGTTTTCCCTGAAGGCAGCTTTTAAAAGCAGGGCGATCTGGCGAAGGGCGCTGTCGCCGAAGATATGACCCTTCGTGTCGTTGAGCGCCTTGAAGTCGTCCATGTCCACCAGCGCGAATATCCCCCTCGCCCCCCTCGTTTCGGATAAGTAGCGGTCAATCACCTCCGCCGCCCTCTCCCTGTTGCTTATCCCCGTGAGGGAGTCGGTATTGGCCTTCGTTTTCCATTCCAACCCCGCCGCCAGACTTTCGCTTATATCCGTGGCCATTCCGAAAACGCCGCCGAGTTTGTTGTTTTCGTCGTATATCCCGTTCAGGGATATGTGATACCACAAGTATTCGTTGATACCGTTTATCCCGTAAAGGCGGCAATCGCAGGAAACATGGGCGTTTTCCTCGGTCAGGCGGTGCAGTGCCGCGGCGGGTACGCCGCGTTCTTCCCTGTGTATCAGCCTTATTATCTCCCTTATCGAAAAATCCTTCCCATTTCCTCTGGCGCTCAGGGATATGGCGGCGCTTTCGGAATTGAAAATGGTGATTATCTTTTTGTGTGGGTCATATTCAAAAATAATATCCGCCATATTCGTAGCGGCATCTTGAAT
>JAAYHF010000029.1 GCA_012727485.1 Eubacteriaceae bacterium | reverse complement strand
TAGGGCTTGTGGTGATGTTCATTCTCGGTCGCCTGACAAAATTGCCCGTGTTGAGAACCTTCGACAAGGCGGCGGGGCTTTTGGTGGGTGCGGTGAAGGGGGTGGCCTTCCTTTTCATCATCTCCACTTTAATATATTCGTTGAATGTTTTTCTCGGGGTAAGCTCTCTTTCTGCCGCAATCAACAATTCACGGCTGATAAAATATTTCTATCTGACGGCGCTTTTCGGGAAATGACAACGCCTATTTACAACCCCTCGGACACGGCGGTGATGAAAAAAGCCCACCCCTGCGGGAGCAGTAAATGGCTTATCCTGCGAACGGGGGCCGATATTAAAATAAAGTGTATGGGCTGTGGGCATATCGTGATGATGACCAGAGCCGAATTCAATAAAAAACTAAAGGCCGTTGAAACAAACGGCGAAACCCCATAGCATAAGGAGAGAATATGAAGGAATGTATCAACTGCGGCAAGCAAATAAAGGACGAGGACAGGTTCTGTATGTACTGCGGAGCTTCCCAGCATTCGCAAGCCGGGGGTGAGCAGGGGGAAAACCCTGCCGACAATGCTCAAATTAACCCGCCGATAAATAACCAAACCGAAATCGAAGGGGACAAGCTCTCCTTGCAGTCGCAAATCCCCGCCTTTAAGACAATTGAGGAAAACGATCCGGAAAAGGACCTTTTGGCGGAGGATTACCCCGGTCATGAAGCTAACCCCATTGCGGAGGGAAGCCCCGCGCCCGAAGCCGATCCCGAGAAAGATAATTTCCCGCAGGCCGAAAACCCTGCGGGGGATAGTATTGCGGAGGAACAGCGTGAAGCTCAGCAACAAGCGCCCCTTTGCGAAAGTCCTGCGGAACAGTCGGTCGATAACCCCGAGGATAGGCCTGCGGAAGCAACCCCGGAAAAAACCGAAGATACAACATCGGAAGCAACCCCTGAGGGTACCTCGGCAACCTCGGAAACGGATAACGGGAGTCAAACAGGCCCCTTAAGCGGGGATTGCTCCGAGGTTATGCCCGACGGGCCCGAGGAAGCCGCCGAAGTCGGGCGGGAAGATAATACCGAAGAAGCCTTGAGCGCCCCACGGGAGAAAGACGCCCCGCAGGAGAAAGACGCCCCGCAAAGCGCCCCGAACGGCTCGGTCAGCTCCGAAGAAGCCCCAAGCGAACAGAATTCGGCCAAAGAAAACATCGCCCCTTCCGACGAAGAAGAACCCAAAACCATACAACTTTTACAAACGCCGATTATGGCGGAAAAAAAGGCGGAAAGCAAAAAGAAGAAAAAAGCCTTCCCGGCGGTCTTTATGGTTATCCTTCTGCTTTTAGCCGCCGTCGGGGTTTATTTCGGCTATCCCTATATTGTGGATTATTCGGATTACAAAGCGGGTACCTCGGCCTTTGAAAGCGGCGATTATGCGACCGCCGAAAGCTATCTTGCGCCCCTCTCGGAAAAGGATTACAAGCAGTCCGCATTGATGATGGAGTATATAAAAGGCAAGAATCAATACGAAGCAAAGGAATATATGGCCGCCTACGATATATTCACCCATTTGGGGGAATATATGGACAGCGCCCAATGCGCCGAGGACTGCCTTGCCGCCCAATACGAACTTGCCCTGGAAAAAACCCTGGAGGGGGATTATCAGGCGGCCGAAGATGCGGCGGATGCCTTTAATAATGTGAGCTACGGGGAAAGCGGAGCGCTTCTTCTTTATCTCGAGGGCCGCGGCTATATGGAAGAAGGCAGATACTATGAGGCGATGAAGGTTTTCGAGGGGATAGATTATTATCTCGACTCCGCGCAGTTGGCGGCGGATTGTGTACGCCCCGCCCCCGCCACAGGAATCGTATACAGGAATCCCAACCACCCTTCCACCGCGGTTTCGCTGAAAATATCCGTTCCCGAGGAGGGCTATAACTATTTCATCAAGCTTCACAATTCATCGGAGGAACTCGTCGCCACGGTGTTCATCGCCTCGGGCAAGAGCGTGACGATAAACATACCCGCCGCCACCTACACCTTCAAGGAAGCGACGGGGACGAAATGGTACGGCCCGCTGGATATGTTCGGGGACGAGGGCTATTATTACATAATGAAATTCGACGATGCGGGCACCACAGCCTATGCCCTTAAAAGCGGCGCTTCCTATACGCTTACCATCGGGGTAAGTCAGGGAAATGTGAGCAATAAGTCCGTGGACAGGGAGGCTTTTTGAGCCGTTTATCTCGAGATTATTTAGCAACCCCCGGGGGAGCTTTTTACGGAATATTCATGAGCGAACAGTCGGGAGAGGCGGGGAAGAAAGTGCGCTTCGCCCAAGTTGCGGCGTAACCGTAACCTTCAAGCGGCGCAAAGCGGCATATAGCGGCGTTAAGCTCACAAAGGGAAAACCGTTGGCCGTCGATATGGGGCTTTATGCAAAACTTACATATATGATATGAAGAAAAAATTATACATCATCGGCGGAACCATGGGAGTGGGAAAAACCGCCGTATGCAAAAGACTGAACGAAATACTGCCGAACAGCGTTTTTTTGGACGGGGATTGGTGTTGGTATGCCGACCCCTTCACAGTGAACGAAGAAACGAAGAAAATGGTTTTGGAAAATATCTGTTTTCTGCTCAATCAATTTTTGGATTGCATTTGTTATGAAAATATCCTGTTTTGCTGGGTCATGCACGAACAGGGCATAATAGACGATATACTGCATAGGATAAAAAAGGATAACTGCGAGATTAAAACCATCTCCCTGATATGCGAAGCGCAAACCCTGCGCGAAAGGCTTGAAAAGGACATTTTAAGCGGGAGTCGGGAGGGGGACATTATCGGGCGAAGCATTGCCAGACTGCCGCTTTACGATTGCCTTGATACCATAAAGATAATAACGGACTCAAGGAGCATAGAAAGCATAGCCGGGGAGATCGCCGAGCTTTAAGGGTATCCTATTAAGCTTTGCCTTGTGATAATTTTGTCCTGCGGTATTTCAGCCCTGCGGCGTTTAGCCTGCGGCAATACCGCAGTATTTTACCGAAAGGAAACAAAAATGGTTAGTAAATGAAAAAAGTTAAACAAGCCTATCGGAATGATCGGGTCGCAGTTTTAGAGGGCATTAGCCTAAAGTCGAAGAAAACGCCGGGGGGGGGGTATGATTCGTAAAGCCGATATATGCGGCACAATAACGGCTTGGCGTATTCCCCCCGTGAGGGCTTTGAATAAACAAAAGCGGCAGTTAAGCCGCTTTTTTCGTGTAATAACTTCTTTGGATAGCCTTGAGAGCTTCGAAAAGCTTCGGAAACTCTAACAGTTTCGCAAGTGTCGCAATACCGCAAAGACCGTCAAGCCTTATATGAATAAAGATAGGAAAGCATATTTCCGTTATAAAGCTTTCTGTTCTTATCGGCCTTTCTGCCGTAGCATCTTTGGAATTCGGGGTTTGCGGTTATCACATTCAGCTCCCAGCCGGGAAGGTTTTCCATTACCTTTCGCATATCGGAATAAAGCAACTCCGCCTCCTTTTTATCGCCCAGCCTTTCTCCGTAGGGAGGGTTTGTGACGATGATTCCCCGGGCGGCTTTGCTTCTGAATTGCCGCATATCCATTTTTTGAAGGGCAATATAATCGGCAACGGCGCATCTTTGGGCGTTCTGCTCGGTGTTTCGCACGGCGGTATAATCTATATCGGAGGCTAAAATGCGGTAATTGGGGCGGCGAATTTTTTCCCTCGCCTGTTGTCTTAATAACGCAATTTCCCCTTCGGGCAGAGCCTTCCACTGCTCCATGGCAAAACTGCGCCCAAGCCCCGGGGGCATATCGGAGGCGATCATCGCCGCTTCGATGGCTATGGTGCCGCTTCCGCACATGAAATCCGCAAATTCGCATTTGCCCGTGTAACCGGATATGAGGGCAATGCCCGCCGCCAGGGTTTCGTTAAGGGGGGAGACGCCCTTGTTGAGCCGATAACCCCTTTTATCCAAACTTTCCCCGCTTGTGTTCAGATATATTTCGGCAATGTCGTTTTTTATGCGGACTTCCAAGGGAAAGTAAGCGCCGCTTTCGGGAATTAGGGAGGTGCGGTAAGATGCTTTCATCTTTTCCACCGCCGCCTTTTTGATTATGCTCTGGCAATCCCTCAGGGAAAACAGGGCGGAGCTGACCGAGGTGATTTTTTGTACATCGAATTTGGCGTCCTTCGGCAAAAAATCCTTCCACTCGACGGAATAAACAAAATCGAAAAGCTCGTCAAAGGTCGCCGCTTTCCCCTCGGTTATTTTAATTAGCACCCGATTGGCCGTTCTCAGGTTCATATTCAGTAAAAAAGCGTCTTTATAGGAACCCTTTATGCAGACAGCCCCGTTTGTTGTATTCTCAATGCCATGCCCCTGCCTGACAAGCTCCTTTTTCAGAATTCCCTCAAGCCCGAAGGCGCAGGCTATGCGTATATCAAGTGAATTCATTCTTCCCGGCCGCCGCCCAACTGGCTTTTTATGGTCTTTATTCTGTCCCGCAGTATCATCGCCCTTTCGAAATCAAGTTTGGCGGAGGCCTCTTTCATATCTGCCTCGAGGGAAGCCAAAAGCGAATTGACCTCCTTTGCGGCGGCCTGCTTCGGCAATGTCTTTTCCTTTTTATGGCGGGAATCCTGAATATCCTTGGAAGCAATGGCTTCCTGTATTCCCCCGGAAATCTTTTTTGTTATTCCCCGGGGAGTTATATTGTGCTGTTCGTTGTATTGCTGTTGCTTACTCCTTCTTCTGTCCGTTTCCTCCAAAGCCCTTGCCATGGAATCGGTGATGGTGTCCGCATACATTATGACGTGTCCTTCCACATGCCTTGCCGCACGGCCTATGGTTTGGATAAGGGAGGTTTCGCTTCTGAGGAAGCCCTCCTTGTCCGCGTCCAATATCGCCACAAGGCTCACCTCGGGCATATCCAGCCCTTCCCGAAGGAGGTTTATACCCACCAAAACATCAAAGACCCCGCTTCGCAGGTCGTTTATTATCTTCATTCGCTCCACTGTGTCGATGTCGGAGTGGAGGTATTGACAGGCTATCCCCGAACGGGAAAGGTAGGCGGTCAAGTCCTCCGCCATGCGCTTGGTGAGGGTGGTGACAAGGATTCGGTTTCCCTTGGCGGTTTCCTTGTTTATCTGCCCGATGAGGTGGTCGATTTGACCCTTGGAGGGCACTATTTCAACCTTCGGATCGATTAACCCGGTGGGGCGCACGATCAATTCCGCCGTTTGGGAGGAATGATCCCTCTCGTAATCCCCGGGGGTGGCGGAAACAAAGACCACCTGATTTATCTTCCCTTCGAATTCGCTGAAATTCAAGGGGCGGTTGTCGTAGGTGGAGGGCAGACGGAAGCCGTATTCCACCAAATTTTCCTTGCGGCTCTTATCCCCCCCGAACATACCCCTTACCTGGGGCAGGGTGACATGGGATTCGTCCACAAACATCATATAATCCTCGGGGAAATAATCCAAAAGGGTGTAGGGGGGCGCTCCCGGGGGGGTGGCGTTCAAATGGCGGGTATAGTTTTCTATACCCTTGCAGTAGCCCATTTCCCTGAGCATTTCCATATCGTAATTGGTTCTTTGGGCTATTCTCTGGGCTTCCACCAACTTGCCCTGTTCGTTGAATTGCTTGACCCGCTCGTTCATTTCCGCCTGAATGGTGACAAGGGCCCTCTCCAAGGTTTCTTCCCCGGCCACATAGTGGGTCGCGGGATAAACGCTGATGTGGTTGCGGGTGGTTAAGACCTTTCCGGTAACGGAGTTTATTTCGCTCAAGCGGTCAACCTCGTCGCCGTAAAGCTCCACCCTCAGGGCCACACCGTCGGAGGAGGCGGGATATATTTCTATAACGTCCCCCTTGACCCGGAAAGTGCCCCTCTTGAAATCCATTTCGTTTCTGGCGTATTGAATATTTATCAGAGTACGCATTATATCTTCCCTGCTTTTCACCATGCCCGGGCGCAGGGACAAAACCATGCTCTTGTAATCTATCGGGTTGCCCAGCCCGTAAATACAGCTCACGCTGGAGACGATAATCACATCCCTCCTTTCCGCCAGAGCGCAGGTGGCGGAGTGGCGAAGCTTGTCTATATCGTCGTTTATGGAAGAATCCTTTTCGATATAAAGATCCCTTCCGGGTACATAGGCTTCAGGCTGATAATAATCGTAATAGGAAACGAAGAACTCCACCGCCGAATAGGGGAAAAAGCTCTTGAATTCGTTGTAAAGCTGGGCGGCGAGGGTCTTGTTGTGGGCTAAGATCAAGGTGGGTTTTTTGACGGATTCGATAACCTTCGCCATGGCGAAGGTCTTGCCGCTGCCCGTCACCCCCAAAAGGGTCTGGGCCCTCATGCCCTTTAACACGCCCTCGGAAAGCTCCTCAATGGCCTTTGGCTGATCTCCCGCCGGGGAAAACTCGCTGACGACTTTAAATTCTTCCATATTAAAGTTTGATCTTTCTGTCGAAAAGTAAGTTTAAGCAGAATAAGAAAGTGCCCACGGTGATAAAAACATCCGCCATATTGAAAACGGGAAAATTAATGAAGGTGAGCTTGAAAAAATCTATCACATATTCGTGATAAAGCCTTTCTATCCCGTTTGCCAGCGCCCCTCCGATTATCATGGCGATGGAATTGACGAATATTTTCTTGCGGGGGTTTTTGCTTTTTACGATGAGCATGAAAATAAGCATCGCCGCGCAAAGCGCAATGCTGAACCAACCCAGATAATAACTTTTCCCCTTGAGTATCCCGAAGGCCGCCCCGGTGTTTTCCACATATTCGAGGGAAATGACCCTTTTGATTATAACGATGGGTTGCATACCCTCAAGCAGACGCACCGCGGCGAATTTGCTCATAAAATCAATAAAAACAATGGCAATAATCGTCATTATATTCATAAAAATCTCCTTTGCCGAGCGTATTAAAAAGCCGTTAAGATTATACCACATGGGGTATAATATGTTATGATAAATCCGTCAAAAGCAAAGAGAAGATAAATTTACGGGCAAGCACCGCGGTAGACAGACTCGCCGAGCTTTTGGGAAAGGCAACGATGAAAGACATATTCAATAACGAAAAGAAGCTCATAAAATATTTCTGGATAGTGATATTGGGAATATGCTCGGTTATAGCTTTTTATGAGATTTCCAGCGATATGGGCAGATTTTTGGGCTGGCTCAGAGAATTTACAAGCAAGGCGGTAAAGGTGGTGACCCCGGTCATCGTGGGGGCTGTTATAGCCTATCTCCTGCATAATCCGGGCAAAAAGCTCCAAGCCCTGCTTTCCAAAGCCAAGTTTTTCAAAAAGCACCCCGCCCGCGCCAAATCCCTTTCCGTTATTTTAACCGCCCTCATCGCCATGGCATTTTTAGTCGGCTTTTGCTTTGCTATCATTCCCAATACGGTGGAAAGCATCGGGGGGTTGGTTTCCCGCCTCACGGATTTGAGAGAGCCGTTGGAAAAGGCCATTGTAAGGCTTTCCAAAAATGAAATTTTCATCGGTATAATGGGCTTTTTCAATGTGGATATAACCTCATCGGATCCGGGGACGATAGTTATCGACCTTATCAACAAAGGGCAGAAATATTTCGCCGCGGCGGGCAGTTACGCTTATTCCTTTGCCCTCGATACGGGAACTTTCCTTTATAATTTCGTGATCGGCTTTATCATTTCGGTTTATATCAATTTGGAATGGGAAGCCTTGAAGCTTCAGGTGAAGCGCTTTTCGATGGCTATTTTCGGCAGAAGTTACGAAAGGCTAAGATATGTCGCCCATCTTTGCGACAGAACCTTCAGCGTTTATATTTACGGCAAAACGCTGACAAGCGCCATAATAGGGCTTATGGCGATAATCGCCTGCTTTATTTTCGCCATACCCTATGCCCCTATGATAGGGCTTATCCTCGCCATAACAAACCTTATCCCCATCGCCGGCCCCTGGCTCGGCGGAATTATCTGCGGGGTGATCACTTTGCTTGCCGGGGTGGATAAAATGATTATCGTGCTTATCATAGCCGAGGGAGCCCAACTTTTCGACAACAACTTCCTTACCCCCAAGGTGGTGGGCGATATGGTGGATTTGGACGGCTTCTGGGTCTTCGTTTCCGTGATTATCACAGGCAGTATCGGCGGCATCTTCGCCATGCTCATCGCCATTCCCCTTTTCTCCGTGATAAAAACCTTAATCGGGGAGGCGGTGGATATAAAGCTGAGAAAGTTGGATATTGCCGATGTTCCCCCCGCCGATATTTCCGAAAGCTGAAATATTTGTTGTAAAAAAATCGGGAATGTGGTAGAATTAAGTTAAAATTGAATAACCCCTTATGCAGAGCGGCGGAGTGATTAGGCACTGTGAAGCCCGGCAACCGGCAGAAATGCACGGTGCCAAAACCTACGGACTTTTTAGTCTGAATGATGAGGGAAATGCCCTCTGTTTCAGAGGGTTTTTAATTTTAAAACATATTATTCGGAGGAAGAAATGAAAAAATCACCTGTTATCAACATCGTGGCAACGGGTATCGGCGCGGCTTTATTCTTTGTCCTTGCCCGTTATGTGGCAATTCCCAGCCCTGTTCCCAACACAAACATCAGCATTCAATACGGTCTTTTGAGCTTCATGTCCTGCCTTTTCGGCGTTGTGCCCGGGGCGCTCATCGCCTTTGTGGGTCACGCCCTTTCGGATTTCTCATTCGGTTGGGGAGTTTGGTGGAGCTGGGTCATCGCTTCCGGCGTTGCGGGGGTCATCATGGGCTTTGCCGCTAAAAAGATCGACCTTGCCGGCGGCAACTTCACCACTAAGGATATGATTTTGTTCAATGTTTATCAGGGCATCGCCCATTTGGTCGCCTGGGTGGTGGTTGCGCCCATTCTCGACATCGTCATTTATGCGGAGCCCGTCAACAAGGTCTTTGTGCAGGGCCTTTTCGCGGCGGGAGCAAACATAGTTACCACTGCCATCGTCGGCACCCTGCTCTGCCTCGCCTATGCCAAATCGAGGCCTGCGGGCGGCAGTCTTAAAAAAGAGGACTGATATAAAAATCAATGGCAGACAGAGGTAAGTTTTATTTGATTCCATGGGGGGAAACTCCATTACGAAAGCTCCTCATCATAGGCTTCCTCTGTCTGCTTTTTAACCGGGTTTCGGCGGGGAGAAAACCTTTTTGCTTTGCCCTTTCCCCTTCGGCTTGAATTCCCATGTCTTTAACGGAGAGTTCCTTTTGAAATGCGCTTAGCGCATCTTAAGGGCTTTTCGTTTGTCGCTTTTCCGCTTGTAGTAAAGCCGAAAAGTTTAAAAATAAAATTCAGATATAGCGGAGCATTAACGGCGCGCGACTGCCCCCGCCCGCCATGTTGCCCCCCTAAACCCTAAAAGCCCTGTTTATCTTGCCTTGTTTTGCAGGGTTATAACCCGTATATTGTCAATAACAGCCAAGGTTGCGGTTAAAGACTAAGGTCAAAACCTTTGGCCTTTGTCATTTAAATTGAGCCCTTGTCTTTCCGGTGAAAAAAATGAAAACCCCCATCATAGAATTCAACGATTATACCTTCCGCTACGACGCCCAATCCGAGCCGACGCTTTATAACATCAACCTTACCATATATAAGGGCGAGAAGATCATAATAGCCGGGCCATCGGGTTGCGGCAAATCCACTTTGATAAGCTGTATAAACGGGCTTATTCCCTTCTCCTTTCGGGGGCAGGCCTACGGCGAGGTTAAAATTGAGGGAAAAAGCACCCTTGACATGAGCATTGCCGAGCTTTCAAAGCGGGTCGGAACGGTGCTTCAGGATTCGGATAACCAATTCATCGGGCTGACGGTGGGCGAGGACATCGCCTTCGCCCTCGAAAACGACTGTATACCCCTTCCCGAAATGACAGAAAGGGTCAAGGGTGCGGCGCAAAGCGTGGGAGTGGGGGATCACCTTTCCCATGCTCCCCATGAGTTATCCGGGGGGCAAAAGCAGAGGGTTTCTCTGGCGGGGGTCATGGTGGACGAGGTGCCTATCCTGCTTTTCGACGAACCTCTGGCGAATTTGGACCCGGCCACGGGTAAAAGCGCCATCGAGCTTATTGAGCAAATAAGAAAGGAAAGGGGAGTCACCGTCCTCATCGTAGAACACCGCTTGGAAGATGCCCTGCAACGCGGCGCTGACAGAATTGTTCTGATGAAGGAGGGCAGGATAATTGCGGATTGCTCTCCCAACGAATTATTATCCTCGGATCTGTTGCTTAAAACGGGCATCAGGGAACCCCTCTACTTAAGCGCCCTTAAATATGCGGGGGTGAGCGTCACTCCCGAAAAGAAGCCCGGAAATATCGGGGAAATGGTAATAGATCCGGAGGATTCCCAAAGGGTGCGTTCTTGGGTAAAGAGTATTCAAAAAAGCGCACCGAAGGAAAAAAAGACCCCCATTGTCAGCCTTAAGAATGTCAGCTTCGCCTATCAAAACGGTAAGGAAGCTCTAAGCGGCATCACTTCGGAAATCTGCGAGGGAGAGATGCTCAGCCTTGTGGGGAAAAACGGGGCGGGCAAATCCACCTTAGCCAAGCTTATCTGCGGCTTCGAAAAACCCGCCCGGGGAGAAATACTGCTTAAGGGGGAGGATACGGCAAAGCTTTCGATAAAGCAGAGGGCGGAGCATATAGGCTATGTGATGCAAAATCCCAATCAGATGATCTCAAAAACAACGGTGAAGGAGGAGGTTGCCTGGGGTTTGAGGCTGAGAGGTTATTCGCAGGAAGAAACCGAGGATAAGTTGAATGAAATCCTTAAGGTATGCGGGCTTTATCCCTATCGCAACTGGCCGATAGGCTCTTTGAGCTATGGGCAGAAAAAAAGGGTTACCGTTTCTTCCATTTTGGTACTCTCCCCCGAGATGATTATACTCGATGAACCCACGGCAGGGCAGGATTTCGGCCATTACACCGAGATAATGGAATTTTTGAAGAATGTCAATTCCATGGGAGTTACCATAATGATGGTGACCCACGATATGCATCTGATGCTTGAATACTGCGAAAGGGCGCTGGTTTTAAGCGACGGAAAGCTCATTGCGGACGATAAGCCCGAAAAGATACTCACAAACAGCGATATAATTGAAAAAGCGGCTCTAAAGGAAACTTCCCTTTATGAGCTGGCTTTAAAATGCTCCCTCGAAGAACCCGGGGGTTTTGTCGGAAGCTTTATCGAATATGAAAGGAGCTTTAAAGGTCATGAATAATTTCTTTAATTACATTGACCGCCCCTCTCCCATACATAAGATAACCGGGGCCGCAAAGTTAGTCTGCCTTATTCTTTGGACTTTTGCCGCCATGACAAGCTTCGATACCCGCTTTCTTGCAGCTGTAAGCATATTAGGAGTTATTCTTTTCAATGTTTCGGGAATAAGCTTTAAAGATGTGAAGGCGGTGCTTATTTTTACCTTCGGTTTCATGGCCTTCAGTGCGGTGATGCTCTTTCTTTTCTCCCCGGAGCATGGGGTGGAGATTTATTCCACCCGCAGTGTCATTTGTGAGTTGCCGGGCAAATATGCCCTCACCAAGGAACAGTTGTTTTATCAGCTCAATGTCTTAGTCAAGTATTTCGCCACAGTGCCCGTGGTGATCCTCTTTGTTTCCACCACCCAGCCCAGCGAATTTGCCGCAAGTCTGAACAAGATAGGGGTAAGCTACAAAATAGCCTACTCGGTGGCGATAGCCCTGCGCTATATTCCGGATATTCAGAGGGAATTCACGGATATTTCCCGGGCAAATCAGGCGAGGGGAATAGAAATGGAATCAAAGAAGATTTCTCTCGTCAAAAGGCTTAAGAATTCGGCGGCCATACTTTTCCCCCTGATAATGTCCTCCATGGACAGAATACAGATCATCGCCTGTGCCATGGAACTGCGAAGGTTCGGGGAAAAAAGCAGGCGCAGTTGGTATCATCAGCGCCCCTTTGCCCTCCCGGATTGGGCGGCAATGGCCCTTTGCGGCGTCCTTTTGGCAATTTCTTTCCTGCTTTTCAAGGTGAACGGCTCAAGGTATTATAATCCTTTTATATGAGCGGTTTGGCTTTTATGCTTTGGACGAGGTAAAAACTTTAAAAGAGTTCTTTATGCGGCGGAATAATATATAATGTTAAAATGAAGAAAGCTTATGTTTTCATTCATGGCCAATAAAAGAAAGGACATTTAAATGAATCTTCTGCAAATAAGAAAGATAATCAAATCCCTGCCGCCCGAAGAAGTGCAAAGAATAATCGACTGCACTTCCCCGGCTCAACTGACGGAAATTGCAAAGCAATACGGGATAATACTAAACGAAAAAGACGCAAAAACAGCCTTCGATTTCATCAAATCGGGTAAATACAAGAATTTTATATAGAAAGCGGTAATTAATATGAGCAGTATCATCAGAAATGAATCCCTCGCCCCCTCGGGCAATCTGAAAATCGACTGGGTTTATAAGCACATGCCCATTTGCGCCATGATAGAGGAGCGCTTTATCAAAAAAAAGCCCTTCGAGGGGCTGAATATCACCACCTCCATTCATTTGGAAGCCAAAACAGCCCGCACGGCGCTTCTTTTGAAGGCGGGGGGAGCGAAGGTATACGCAACGGGCAGTAACCCCCTTTCCACCCAGGACGATGTGGCGGCGGGGCTGATGTCGAGGGGCGTGAATGTTTTCGGATGGTACGGCGCAACCGAAAAGGAATATAAGGAGCATCTTCTCGCTGCCCTTTCCTGCAAGCCGGATTTGATAATAGACGACGGAGGGGATCTGACCCAAATCCTCTGCGACGAAAGGCCGGATCTGACGGTTAATCTCAAGGGGGGCAGCGAGGAGACCACCACGGGGGTTCTGCGGCTCAAGGCAAGGGCCGAAAAGGGGGAGCTTCCCTTCCCCATGGTTTGCGTAAACGATGCTCAAATGAAATTCATGTTTGACAACCGCTACGGCACGGGGCAGAGCGTTTGGACTGCGATAATGTCCGCCACTAATTTGGTGGTGGCGGGAAAAAATGTGGTGGTGGCGGGCTACGGCTGGTGCGGCAAGGGGGTTTCCATGCGGGCCAAGGGCATGGGCGCAAGGGTTATCGTCACCGAGGTGGATCCGATAAAGGCAGTTGAAGCGTTAATGGACGGGTTTGAAGTGATGACAATGGCGGACGCCGCGCCCTTGGGAGATATTTTTATCACCGTCACGGGTTGCAAGGATGTGGTGAGAATGGAGCATATTCTCACCATGAAGCAGGGCGCAATATTGTGCAATGCGGGTCACTTCGATGTGGAAGTGGCGGTGGCCGAAATGAAGAAAAACGCCCTTTCGATTGGGAAAGCGCGCAATAATATCGAAAAATATACCTTTGTCGGCGGAAAGTATGTCTATCTTTTGGCCGAAGGCCGTCTGGTGAATTTGGCGGCGGGGGACGGACACCCGGCGGAAATTATGGATATAAGTTTTGCGCTTCAAGCCCTGTCCGCCGAATATCTGGCTAAAAATGCGGATAATTTGGCTAAGACAGTTCAGGAAGTGCCCAAGGATATCGACATAGGGGTGGCCCGAATGAAGATTGCCTCCATGGGTATGTCCATAGATACCCTAAGCCCGCAACAATACGAATATATCCACTCGGCGAACTGACATGATAAAAATAACCGATATAAATCTTTACACAGGCGAGGAATTAATCAGGGACGCCGCCTTGCTGATAAGCGGAACAGATATTGTGTATGCCGGAAAAAAGGAAAATCTTCCTCATGAAGGAGAAAATCTTTTCCTTGGCGGAGAAAATCTTCTCCTTGGCGGAGAAGATTATAAAATAACCCGCAGTATAAAAGGCGGGGGGGCGCTTTGTCTGCCCGGGTTGGTTAATGCCCATACCCATGGGGCGATGGTGTTTTTAAGGGGAGTTGCAAGTGACAGGACCCTTTCCGATTGGCTGGAAAAGGTCGTTCCCATAGAGGAAAAATTCACCCGTTCAATGATTTATGACGGTACAATGCTCGCCATAGCCCAGATGATAGCCACAGGCACCACCGCCTTTGCGGATATGTATTACCACATGGACGCCGTGATAGATAGCGTTCTCGAAACGGGGATAAGGGCGAACATAACCCGGGGCAGCAGCTCCGAGGAAGGGGTCGATTCCCATAAAGGCTGGTTTGCGGATTGGGACGGCGCAGGGGAGGGGAGACTTCGGGTTTTCGTGGGGCTTCATGCGGAATACACCTCCGACGAAAAAACCGTGGCTTACGCCGTAGAAACCGCGGGCAAGCTTTCCACGGGGATTCACCTGCATATCAGCGAGAGTCTCTTTGAGGTGGAGGGGTGCATCGGGAGAAGGGGCTGTTCCCCGGTGGAATATTTCAAGAAATACGGTATTTTTAATAACCATACCTTGGCCGCCCACTGCGTTCACCTCAGCGATAATGACATTGCCATTCTCGGGGAAGCGGGGGTTTACGCCGCCCATTGCCCCGTGAGCAATATGAAGCTCGCCAACGGAATAGCGCCCTTGAGGAAAATGGAGGCGGCGGGGGTCAATATCGCCCTCGGTACGGACGGTGCTTCCAGCAATAACAGCTTGGATATGTTCAGGGAAATGAAGGCGGCAAGCCTGCTTCAAAAGGGAAGCCTTGGCGACCCCAAGGCCATGGACGCCGAAAAGACCATTAAGGCCGCCACCTTGACCGGGGCTAAGGCCCTCGGCTTCGACAAGACGGGGCTTCTGAAAAAAGGTTACAGGGCGGATTTGATCCTCATTGATCCCGATTCCCTAAATATGTTCCCCGGAGTTGACCCGGCGGCGGACGCTGTTTATTCGGCGCAGGGCTCGGATGTGACGCTCAATATGGTGAACGGTAAAATACTCTATGAAAAAGGCGAATATAAAACTTTGGATATCGAAAAGGTTAAAGCGCAAGCATTACAGACAGCAAAGGAGCTTAATATAGTATAAATTCCCTTGCTCCCC
>JAAYHF010000028.1 GCA_012727485.1 Eubacteriaceae bacterium | reverse complement strand
TCGCTTATGCTTTTGCTTAAGCTTTAATCTCACCCGCATAGCGGGCGGTTTTTGAACCCGGGCACATCGTGCCCGAGTTCTGCGCTAAAGCACTAATTTAAGCGGAAAGCAATGTGCTTTCCGCTTTGTGTTTTATAAGAAGTGTTTCATACTAAAATTATGCCGTGTTTTGCCTTTTACCTGCGATTATATATAGAGGGAATATGACAAAAGCGGTGAAAAATGTTATTATCTAAATACAAAGCAAAAACATGGCGCTTTAAGATAACTCAACGGAGCATAAATGGATAATAAAACAATTCTTAACTTATTAAATAAGTATTACCCCCTGAATTTCACCGAAATTGAGCCCCTGCGGGAAGGGGGAAATGTCACCTATGCCGCCAACTCCCTTCAGGGGAAGTTTTTCCTGAAAATAGTCGGCTCGGCATTTTCTCAAACCATATTATCCTCCCTCGACATTAATTTGTATTTGCAGAAAAAAGGGTTTGCGGTGCCCGAAATTATTATGACCGAGGATAACAGCCCCTTTGTCGGTTATGAGGAAAAACACCTTATCGTTTATGAATTTCTCGATAACGAAGAAATAGACATTATGAAAGAGGCCGAAAGGGTGGGGGAAACGATTGGAGAGTTGCATAATTTGATGGAAGATTATTCCGGCAAGCTTTCTTTTCACGATAAGGAATTTTATATAGACAGATACATCGAAATTTTGAGAATAAAAGGCTACTCGGGGGCGGAGAAGTTTGCCGAATACGGGGAGAGGCTCTGGGGCAGGGTGAAGGATTTGCCCCGGGGATATTGCCACGGCGATATGTACTGCGGCAACATCGAAAAGGGGTCTGACGGCAAGCTTTATATCCTTGATTTCGATACTTCCCACAAGGGTTTCCCCCTTTATGACCTTGCGCTGATATGCAATCAAACCGATTATTTTAAATTCAACCCCCGGGGCTTGGCAGAAACCGCCTCAATATATGAACGCCTGCTCCCCGAATATCTGAAGCGCCGCAGTTTGACCGATTGTGGACTGCGCCCATTGTTCGACATGATAGCCCTTTACCATTTCGCCCTTCAAGCCACTATAATCGAGATAAACGGTTCGGATTGCGTTGACGATAAATTCTTCGATTCCCAGCTTAATTGGCTTAAAAGCTGGGAGGAGCAATGTGATAGACAGATCTGTCAGTTATAAACACAAGCCGTACATCGGCGGGGAGGAAATATGAGATATGTTTACGATGCGATAATATCGCGCAGGAGTATAAGGAAATTTCAGGAAAGGCCCGTGGAGCGAGATTTGACGGAAATTCTTCTGAAGGCGGCAATGGCGGCGCCCTCGGCCTGCAACTTACAGCCCTGGGCTTTTGTCGTTGTGGACGAACCCGAAACATTGAAAGCGGTGAAGGCTACCACAAGTCAGGGGAATTACAACGCCCCCCTCGCCATAGTTGTGTGCGGCATAAGCGAGCATATCCCCTGGGGTTCGGAGGGCATAAGGCAGGACTGCGGCGGCGCGGCGCAGAATATCATGCTCGAGTGTGTGGAGCTGGGACTCGGCTCGGTGTGTATCGGAGGGTTTGAGGAGG
>JAAYHF010000003.1 GCA_012727485.1 Eubacteriaceae bacterium | reverse complement strand
TGATTGCTAACCGGACTGCGTTCATTAAGATGGGAGCAGGTGGCGCACAGCCCAATATTTCTAAAGAGAAAATAGTCAACACAGTGATGCCTCTCCCCCCCCTCGCCGAGCAACGCCGCATCGTCGCCAAAATTGAGGAACTGCTCCCCCTCATCGAGCGCTACGAGAAGGCTTGGAGCGAATTGGAAGAATTAAACAGGCGTTTCCCCGAGGATATGCAAAAATCCGTTTTGCAACTGGCCATTCAGGGTAAGTTGGTGGAGCAACGCCCGGAGGAAGGAAACGGCGAAGAGCTTTATAAACAAATTCAAACCGAAAAGCAGAGGCTCATTAAAGAGGGCAAGATAAAGAAAGAAAAGCCGCTGCCGGAAATAGCAGAGGACGAAAAGCCGTTTGATATTCCGGAGGGGTGGATGTGGGTGCGAATAGGCGCAGTTTCTGTTTTGAACCCAAAGAACACCATTGATGATGACTGCGACACCGCATTTATTCCTATGCAATGTGTGTCAGATGGTTATCGTAACGAATATACTTTTGAGATACGGAAATGGTGCAAAATAAAGCAAGGTTTCACACATTTCGCTGATGGTGATATTGGCATAGCTAAGATAACGCCATGCTTCCAAAACAGAAAATCTGTTATTTTCAAAAATCTAATTAATGGATACGGTGCAGGAACAACGGAGTTGTCTATTGTTAGAGTATTGAATAATACAATATCTCGTAAATTCCTGCTTTGGTTTTTTAAGTCAGACTATTTTATTAAAAATGGCATGAAGTCATTTACCGGAACAGCGGGACAACAGAGAATTCATAAGGATTATCTCTCAACTTGCTTACTACCCCTCCCCCCCCTCTCCGAACAGCGCCGCATCGTCACCCGCTTGGAGCAGATTCTGCCGCTTTGCGAGAAGTTGAAAACAGGCGGGAAAGCAGAAAAAGGATAGGCAGGGAGCGCACAGCCCGCAAGCAATATGAATTATATATAAAACAGACAAACCGAGGGCGTTTGATTTTTGACCGCCCTCGGTTTGATGAATTGCATACCTATACAAAGCGGGGGAACGATTCAATTCTTCCCCCAACCCCTCATAAAAATTCAATATATATTCCCCATAAGTGGTTTTCGCCATTCCCTCCCCCAATTTAAGAAGCTGTTCGGCGTTGATATAGCCCATATCGTAGGCTATCTCCTCAAGGCAGGCGACGAGCTTGCCGGTTTTGGTTTGTATATCGCTTATGGTGTTGGCGGAAATCAAAAGGGTTTGGGCGCTCCCCGCATCAAGCCATGTGAAGTCACTGCCCAGCGTCACCACATTCAGCTCTCCGCGCTTTAAGTATTCGTTATTCACCGATGTTATCTCCAATTCCCCCCTTTGGGAGGGCTTCACATCGGCGGCTATATCCACCACGCTGTTGGGGTAGAAGTAAAGTCCGGGGACGATATAATTGGATTTCGGGTTTGCGGGCTTTTCTTCTATTGAAATAGCCTTGTTGTTCTCGTCGAACTCCACCACTCCGAAGGGCCTCGGGTCATCCACATAATAGCCGAAAACGGTGGTGTCCTCATTGGCCCTCGCCTTAAGCAGGCTTTGCTTCAGACAATCGCCGTAAAAGATATTGTCCCCCAATATGAGGCACACCTCGTCATTGCCGATGAAAGATTTTCCTATAATAAAAGCGTCCGCAATGCCCCGCTGTACCTTCTGTATGCGATAGGATATATTTAAGCCCAAATCCGCGCCGTCTCCGAAAAGCTTGATGAAGGAATACATTTCGTCCGGCGGAACGATTATGAGAATATCTTTTATCCCCGCCTGCATCAAAACCGCAAGGGGATAATAAATGAGGGGCTTGTCATAAACCGGGATTAAGGGCTTGCAGACCGGCATTGTCATGGGGTACATACGGGTGCCTTTGCCCGCGGCGAGAATAATACCTTTCATAATTACCTTCTTTTCTTATATTATTATTTCTATCGGTAAAAAACCAAAAGGGAGAAAGTCAATCCTTCCTCCATACCATTTTATCCACCACTCCGGTGTAGGATTGGATTATCTTAACCACCTTGGAGGAAACATTTTCCTCGGTGTAATCGGGAACGGGCGTGCCGTGTTCGCCGTTTTCGTTCATGGCGATGGCGGTGTCCACCGCCTGCAAAAGGCTTTTTTCGTCTATCCCCGCAAGAATGAAGCAGGCCTTATCCAACGCCTCGGGGCGTTCCGTGGAGGTGCGAATGCACACGGCGGGATAGCTCGCCTTGATGCTCGTGAAAAAGCTGGATTCCTCGGGGAGAGTTCCGCTGTCGGATATGACGGCGTAGGCGTTCATTTGCAGATTGTTGTAATCATGGAAACCCAGCGGCTCGTGTTGAATTACCCTCTTATCCAAAACAAACTCCGAGGCATCTATCCTTTTCTTGCTTCTCGGGTGGCAGGAATATAAGATGGGCATATTGTATTTTTCGGCAAGCCTGTTTATGGCGGTGAAAAGGGAATTGAAATTTTTAACGGTGTCGATATTCTCCTCCCTGTGGGCGGAAAGAAGCATATATTTGCCGGGCTTAAGTCCGAGCCTTTCGAGAATATCGCTTTTTTGTATTTCGGCCAGATTCTTGTGAAGCACCTCCGCCATGGGGGAGCCGGTCACATAGGTGCGTTCCTTGGGCAACCCGCATTCGATCAAATAGCGGCGGGCGTGTTCCGAATAAGCCATGTTCACATCGGAGATAATATCCACTATTCTGCGGTTGGTTTCCTCCGGCAGACATTCGTCCTTACAGCGGTTCCCCGCTTCCATGTGGAATATGGGTATATGCAGTCTTTTTGCCGAATAGGCGGCCAGACAGGAATTGGTATCTCCCAAAATGAGCAGGGCATCAGGCTTGATTTGCGCCATGAGCTTATAGGAGCAGTTGATTATATTGCCCACCGTTGCGCCCAAATCGTCCCCCACCGCGTCCATATAGACCTCGGGGTCTTCCAATTTCAAATCGTGGAAGAATATGCCGTTTAAATTGTAGTCGTAGTTTTGCCCTGTGTGGGCAAGCACCGTGTCAAAATACATACGGCATTTGTTTATCACCGAGGATAAGCGGATTATCTCCGGGCGGGTGCCGACTATTATGAGCAATTTAAGCTTGCCGTTTTCCTTGAAATGCACATCGGCGTAATCGAGCTTTATATCCATTTTTATACCTCCTCGTAATATGTATCGGGGCGGGCGGAATCGAATATTTCGTTTGCCCACATCACCGTCACCAGATTTTCGGTTTCCGAAAGGTTAATTATATTATGAGTATATCCGGGGAGCATATGAACCGCTTCGATTTTTTCTCCCGATACCTCAAAGGAAATCACCTCCTCGGAGCCTATCCTTCTTTCTTCAATTAAAGCCTTCCCCGAAACCACGATGAAAAACTCCCATTTGCTGTGATGCCAATGCTGACCCTTTGTGACGCCGGGTTTGGATATATTCACCGAAAACTGCCCGCAGTCGGTGGTTTTTAAAAGTTCGGTGAAGCAACCCCTCTCGTCCGAATTCATTTTCAGCGGGAATGAGGCCTTTTCCTTCGGCAGATAGGAAAGATAGGTCGAATAAAGCTTCTTGGCGAAGCTGTTTGCGGGAATGGGGGGCATTATCAGGCTTTGGGGCTGTTCCTTGAAGGAATTGAGCAGCTCGACGATATCCCCTAAAGTGACAGAGTGGGTTTGGGGAACATGGCAATATTTTCCCCCGGGGTTTTCAACGATATCAGCCCCCCGATAGTCGCATCTTAAGGCCTTTCCCTCGAGGGCGTCCAAAAGGGCCGCCACCAGATCATCAATATAAAGCAATTCCAGCCTTGTCGAAGGGTCGTTCACGGTGATGGGCAGATCGTTGGCGATGTTATTGCAGAAGGTGGCGATAACGCTGTTGTAATTCGGCTTGCACCATTTCCCGAATAAATTGGGCAGGCGGTAAACCAGCACCCGAGCCCCCGTTTTTTCGGCATATTCGAAGAAAAGTTCCTCCCCCGCCAGCTTGCTTTTGCCGTATTCGCTCCCGGCGTATCTGCCCTCAAGGCTTGCCTGAACTGAGCTTGAAAGCATGACCGGACAGCGGTTGCCCCGACAGGCGAGGGTTTCCAAAAGCTTTGAAGCGAAGCCGAAATTCCCCTCCATGAACTGCTCCGTCTTTTCGGGGCGGTTGACCCCCGCCAAATTGAAAACAAAATCGGCTTTGGAACAATATTCCTCCAAAAGGGCGGGGTCGGTTTGGGTGGTATATTCAAAAATATCTTCTATTTTTAAATTCGGGCGGGTGCGATCCTTGTTATCCCTGATATTCTTAAGGGACTCCACAAGATTTTTCCCCACAAAGCCCGCCGCGCCGGTGACTAAAATATTCATTTAACTCCCTCCCATGCCCTGAGTTCTTCTTTTATATAATCAAGCTTCATCAGCTTTTCCATAACCTGCTCAACCCCGAGCAGTTCGGTGTTATTGGAGTTGAATTCCGTCAGGGGATTGCGCTGTATGTTGCCTTGAGCGAAGTATTTGTCATAATTCAAATCCCGCTGATCGCAGGGAACTCTGTAAAATCCGCCCAAGTCGATGGCGTTGGCACATTCCTCGTTGGTGAGCAGGGTTTCGTACATCTTTTCCCCGTGCCTTATGCCGATGATTCTTATCTCGTGGTTCGGAGCGAAAAGCCCGGTCACGGCCCTTGCCAGTGTTTCAATGGTGCAGGCAGGGGCTTTTTGAACGAGAATATCCCCCGAAATACCCTTTTCGAAGGCGAAAAGCACCAGATCCACTGCCTCGTCCAAGGACATGATGAAACGGGTCATGCTCGGTTCGGTCACGGTTATGGGGTTGCCGGACTTTATCTGATCTATCCAAAGGGGAATAACGCTTCCCCTCGAACACATGACATTGCCGTAGCGGGTGCAGCATATCTTGGTTTTGTCGGGGGAAACCGTTCTGGATTTCGCCACAATCACCTTTTCCATCATCGCCTTGCTTGTTCCCATGGCGTTTACAGGATAGGCGGCTTTGTCCGTGGAAAGGCATATCACCGTTTTAACCCCCTCGTCTATGGCCGCGCCGAGTACATTATCCGTGCCGATGACATTGGTTTTAACCGCTTCCATCGGGAAAAATTCACAGCTCGGCACCTGCTTTAAGGCCGCCGCATGGAATATGTAATCCACATCATGAATGGCGTTTTTGACGGAGGCGCTGTCCCTCACGTCCCCTATAAAGAATTTTATTTTGTCCGAGGATTCGGGCATTTTGGATTGGAATTCATGACGCATATCGTCCTGCTTTTTCTCATCTCTGGAAAAAATGCGTATCTGGGCTATATCGGTTTCGAGAAAGCGGTTCAATATCGCATTCCCGAAGGAACCGGTGCCTCCGGTTATCATCAAAGTCTTGCCTGTGAATATTCCCATGATTGCCTCCGTAATTCGTTTAATTATTATTTTATCATATTTTAATAATTTTAACAGATGCCTGTGCGAAAAAGCCCCTGTTGACCGTAAAAAACAGATATATTTCAAAGAATGGCTTATATTCGCTTTTTCTTTGCGCAGATTGTTCTTTTCTTGCCCGATGCGCCTGTAAACTGCCCATGTACAAAGCAGTAATTAAGCGAAACGGGGAAAAAATTACTTCCCGACTTCCCGCTGAAATGTGATGAGCAGTTGGGGGGTAAATTTGCTGTAAGAATCGATGGCCACGCTCACCACCTCCCAGCCCTTCTCGGACATATCCGCCATAAGCTTTTCCGCATTTTCAAAGTTCTTATCCTGATTGATCAATCCTATTTTAAATTCCTTCATTTGTTTCTCCTGAATTTATGCTTATTCTTTCGATTGCCCTTCCCGCAGTCTCTCCCATTTTTCACGGCTTATCGAATAAACTTCCGTGAAAATGTCCGTTTTATCCTCGTATACATCGCATAGGGTCATGCCGCATTTTTGCGCCACCCTGCTTGAAGCCTTGTTTGTATATTTCATATAGGAATAAAGGGCATTAAAGGGGGTGTTTACGAAAATATAATCCCTGACCGCCCTTGCCGCCTCGCTTGCCAAGCCCCTG
Source organism: Eubacteriaceae bacterium (assembly GCA_012727485.1). Lineage (GTDB taxonomy): Bacteria > Bacillota > Clostridia > Eubacteriales > Anaerofustaceae > JAAYHF01. Next base: position 13,067 of record JAAYHF010000003.1, on the reverse strand, counting down.
TTCCAATAATCTTTATTGATGTGATAGCCTATCTCCGGCTTTATCCTGCCGTTTATGAATTGCATGGTCACTCCGCAGTCCCCTATGACCCTGCCGCACTCCTTAAGCACCACCGCCCAAAGGCCGAAGCCGAAAACGGCATAATTCTCCTTATTCCAACTTATCCATTCATGCACCTTTTTCTCGTCGAAAGCCGAGGGATAATGCGCCATTGTCGCCTCGTCCGAGAATATCCCGTAAAGCGCCTCGAAATCCTCCTCACCCATTTCCCTTAATATCAATCTTTCCGTTTCTGTTTTCATCTTTCGCCCCCCGCCGCTTATATATCAAAAGCTTAATATCATTCGGACTCTGCTTGATTCAGTCGGCTTTATTATAATACAACCTCCCTTAAAAGCCGCCCTGTTTGCAAAAGCTTTGAAAACATCCACAGGCAGGCGATGTGAGATCATATGCTTCCTTGAAATGGTCAAATTCCCTTGAAACCGCGGCAAAAAGTGTTATCCTTTAAGAAGAAAAAATCATTAAGGGATTTTCACGGCAAAGAGCAATGATTGAAAAAAACACATTCCCCACCGAGGGTGGCATAAAAAATTTTGTTTTCATCGGGGAAGCGGGTTGCGGCAAAAGCGAGGTTGCCGTCAACCTTGCCTTTAAATTGCTCAAAGAAGGCAAGTCGGTCACCCTCTTTGATTTGGATATGACAAAGCCCCTTTTTCGCATCAGGGATAAGGCTGATACCCTGGCGGCTTTGGGGATTACCCTGCGCTATGAAGAACAATTCGCAGATGCCCCCACCACCCTCGGGGGGGTCAGAGGGGCCTTGAGGGGCGAGGGATATGCCGTTTGCGATGTGGGCGGGGATTATCGGGGGGCAAGGGCTTTGGGGGAATACGCCGCCCTGCTTAACGGGCCTCAAACTGCGGTTTATTACATCATCAATCCCTACCGCCCCTGGAGTACGACCATTGAGCGGATTGATATGGTTTTGGGGCAGACCCTGGGGGTTTCCCACATAAAGCTCGAAAATCTGCATTTGATTGGCAATCCCAATCTCGGGGGGGCGACCACCTCCGAGGACGTCATAAAGGGAACGAAGATGCTCACGGAAATGGTTTCGCCCTATAAGCCCTTGGAGTTTATCTGCGTCGATGAAAGGCTTGTCGGGCAGGTGGAGGGCGAGGCGGGGTTGCCTGTTTTTGGGATCGGGAGGTTTATGGCTTACAGTTGGGAAACATCAACAAGATAAATCTTTCCTTGGGAAAGATTTATCTTGTTGATGTGGCAAATATGAAATAATCCCGGGGGGGGATTATTTCATATTTGCGGAAGGGGCTTTGGCTTAAATGACTACTTGCTGTGAAAGGGACTTTGGCTAGAATTGCTTGTTATGGAAGTGAGTGCGGTGGGTTAATTGCATGGCAATAAAGGGACTTTGGTTTTAATGACTGCTTACCGTTAAAGAGGGTTAAGACTGCTACATAAGGTAGCGCCGATCGCGGGGTTGCCGCAAGGGGTTTATGGATTAAGTAAGGTTGTGTTATTTGTTTGGTTATTTAATTTTCGGTTAATATAGTTGCTTGCCGGCGAGGACCGGTTAAGAATAAAAGAGGAGTATTGGATTATGGCAAAAGTTGAGATTGTGACGGAACGCTGTAAGAGTTGCGGTTATTGCATCAAGTTCTGTCCCAAGGAGGTTCTGGCCATTGGAAAGAAGGTCAATTCCAAGGGCTACGAGTTCGTCGAGGCAATAAAACCCGAAAACTGCAACGGTTGCGCTATTTGCGCCCGTATGTGTCCGGACGGGGCCATCGACGTCTATAAATAGGAGGAGAATATGACGAGAATTTTCATGAAGGGTTGCGAAGCCATTGCCGAAGCCGCCGTCAGGGCGGGCTGCCGTTTCTTTGCCGGCTATCCCATAACCCCGCAAAACGAAATACCCGAATACTTTGCCCGCAGAATGCCCGAGGTGGGGGGAGTATTCATTCAGGGAGAAAGCGAAATAGCTTCGGTGAATATGGTCTACGGAGCCGCCTCCTCGGGAACAAGGGCAATGACTTCTTCTTCAAGTTGCGGCATATCCCTTAAAAGCGAGGGCATAAGCTACGCCGCCTCCGCCCGCATACCCATGGTTTACTGCAATGTGCAAAGAGGGGGGCCCGGGGTCGGAGCCATTCAGCCCGCCCAGCAGGACTATTTCCAAGCCACAAAGGCCGGCGGCAACGGCGGATTCAGAATGATGGTTTTCGCCCCTTCCACGGTGCAGGAAGCCATAGATTTAACTTACGGCGCCTTTGATTATGCGGACAGGGACAGAAATCCCGTTTTGATATTGGCGGACGGAGTTATCGGCACGATGATGGAGCCGGTGAGCCTGCCCGAAATGAAGCCCGAAAGCGAAATAGAGGCGATAAAGCAGAGCAAGCTCAAATGGGCCTGCGTGGGGCATGAACTCGATTACCCGAACCGTTCATGGATCGAGCCGGGGCATTGGAACACCGCGGATATGCAGAAAGCCAACGAGGAAGCCCTGAAGGTATACGAAGCCTGGGAAGTAAACGATGTCAAAGTCGAAGAATATATGATTGACGATGCCGAAGTGGTGCTGAGCGCCTACGGAATTTCAGGGCGCATAGCCGCCGCCGCAGTGGACAAGCTCAGGGCGGCGGGGATTAAGGCGGGGCTGATACGCCCCATAACCGTTTCACCCTTCCCCTATAGCTCCTATGACAAAATAGATTATAAAAAATGCAAGGGGATACTCAGCATAGAGATGAGCATACCCGCACAGTTTGCGGAGGATGTGAAGTCGGCGGTCAAGGAAAGATGCCTTGTTTCCACCTGCCTTTGCTCCGGGGGAAATATAATGAGCGAACAGGCCGTAATAGACGGGGTGAAAAAAATCATGGAGGGCAGAGTATGAATCTGATATATACACGAACCAAAACCATACAGGAAGATAAGGTTTCCGGCTTTTGCCCCGGTTGTATGCATTCGACGGTAATAAAGCTCATCGGCGAGGTGATTGAAGAATTGAATGTGGTGGATAAGACCTGTTGCATAACAGGCATAGGTTGCTGTGGACTGCACATGGACTACATCGCCTACGACACCATAACCGCACCCCACGGCAGGGCCTGCGCCGTCGCCACGGGAATAAAGCGCACAAATCCCGAAAGCCTTGTATTCACTTATCAGGGGGACGGGGATCTGGCGGCCATAGGGTTGGCGGAAACCCTTTCCGCGGCGAACAGGGGAGAGAATTTCACTGTGATATTCGTCAATAACGGGATTTACGGCATGACAGGAGGGCAGATGGCCCCCACCACCCTGATCGGAATGAAGGCCTCCACAGCCCCCGCAGGCAGAAATGCGAAGGAACACGGCTACCCGATGCATATGTGCGAGTTGATGAATGTGCTGACCGCACCCTATTATCTCGTACGCACAAGTTGCAACACCCCCGCCAATGTCACAAGAACGAAAAACGCCATAAAACAGGCTTTTAAAAACCAATTGGAGGGCAAGGGTTTTTCCATGGTGGAAATAGTGACCTCCTGCCCCACAAACTGGGGAATGGACGCCTTAAGCGCCCTCGATTTCATTCAGGATAAAATGCTTGCGGAGTTCCCCCTGGGAGTAATAAGAGATAAGAGCAAGGAGGCTGATTAATGGAAACCAATCTTTGCGTGGCCGGTTTCGGCGGACAGGGCATAATGACGCTGGGTAAATTTTTGGCGGACACGGTTTGCCACCGCACCGAAAAAAATGTCACCTTTTTCCCTTCCTACGGAGCAGAACAAAGGGGCGGCACCGCCAACTGCTATGTGGTCATATCCGACGGCAAAATAGGCGCGCCCCTGGGAGAGGTGATGGACGAGCTTATAATAATGAACGAGCCCAGCCTTAAAAAATTCCTCAAAACCTTAAAAAGCGGCGGAACGCTTTTTCTTAACAATTCCCTTATTAACTGCGAAGTGGAAAGGGAGGACATAACCTTAATAGAAATTCCCGCCACCCAAATGGCCCTCGAAATAGGCAACATCAAGGTTTTGAATATCGTGATGCTCGGGGTTTACATAGGTTATACGGGTATTCTTTCCGAGGAAGCGGTTTGGAAAACCATAGAAGAAAATCTCAGCAGAAAGGCTTCCCTTTTGCCCCTCAATAAAAAGGCCTATGAGGCGGGGCTTGCCTACGGCAGGGAGCGCAGGGGCAAATAATGGAATATAAAACCTTCGACGAACTTGTCGGAAAGATAAAATCCGCCCCCCGGGGGGTAAGAATGGCGGTAGCGGCGGCGGACGACAGCCACACCCTTGAAGCTATTCTCAAGGCGAGGGACGAGGGAATCATCTCGCCGATTTTGGTGGGCAATAAATTCCTCATGGAAAAAGCTTTAGATCAACTCGGAGCAAGCTTTCCCGATGAGGATATGATAGACGCCCCGGAGCTGACCGACTCCGCACAAAGGGCGGTCGCCTTGGTAAAGGGAGGCGAAGCGGCTTTCTTGATGAAGGGCAATTTGGATACTTCGATTATCTTAAAGGCCGTGGTGAACAGGGAAAACGGGTTAAGGAAGGGCGATGCCCTGATGAGCCACTTCACCATATTCGAAATCCCCTCCTACCACAAACTGCTCTGCCCCGTGGACGGGGGAATGGTTACCTATCCCGATTTGATGCAAAAGAAGGCCATAATTGAAAACACCGTGGAAACCCTTTTGAAAATGGGCTACGACTGCCCGAAGGTGGGGGTGTTGGCGAGCGTGGAGAAGCTAAATCCGAAGATGCCTGAGACGGTGGAGGCGGACGCTCTCAAGCAGATGAACCTCAAGGGGGAAATCAAAAACTGCATAGTGGAAGGACCCATATCCTACGACTGCGCCGTCAGCAGGGAAATAGCGGAATTAAAGGGCTTCGAAAGCCCCGTCGGCGGAGAGGCGGACATACTGCTCGCCCCGAATATCCATGCGGGAAACATAATGGGCAAGATGCTCACCGTCACCTGCGGGGCTAAGATGGCGGGGTTTGTCGTGGGGGCGACCTGTCCGATAGTGCTGACCAGTCGAGGTTCTTGCGCCGAGGAAAAATATCTTTCCATAGTTTTGAGCGCCGCCGTCGCCCAAATGGGCGAATAGGAGTGTACCTTGGAGAGAATACTTGTCATCAATCCCGGCTCCACCTCCACCAAGATCGCCGTTTTCGAAGGGGAAAAGCAGATTTTCGAGGAAAATATCAAGCATACCCCCGAACAGCTCGCCCCCTTTGAAAAGGTAGCCGAACAGTTTGAGATGCGTCGGGAGGTTGTGTTGAAATGCCTTGAGGAACACGGTTTTAAGCCGAAGGAGCTTGACGCTGTGGTTTCCCGGGGGGGACTGCTCACCCCCATACACGCAGGGGCCTATGAGGTCAACGAGGATATGGTTTGGCAGCTCATCAACAGACCCCAAAACGAACACGCCGCCAATGTGGGGGCGATGATAGCCCTTGACATTGAAAAGACCGAAAATATCCCCGCCTATATTTACGACGGGATAACCGTGGACGAGCTTTCCGAAATAAATAAGATAACCGGGCTTCCCGAAATGCGCCGCAAGGGAATGGGTCACAATCTGAACACCAGAGCCGCCGCCATTAGATATGCAAAGGAAAAGGGAGTTTCCTATCGGGATATAACCGTTATCGTCGCCCATTTGGGAGGGGGAATTTCCGTGAATTTGCACCACAAGGGGCGCATCGAAGACCACATTTCCGACGAGGAGGGCCCCTTTTCCCCGGAGCGCTCGGGGGGGCTGCCCATGTTCGATGTGATAAAAATGTGCTTCGATAAGGGGCAAAGCTACGACAAAATGATGAAGAAGGTCAAGCGTAAAGGCGGGCTTATGGCTCATCTGAATACGGTTGACTGCGTTGAAGTCGAAAAAATGATAGCCGAGGGAGATGAAAAGGCCAAATTGGTATATGAAGCCATGGCGCTGAATGTGGCAAAGAACATCGCCAAATGCGCCCCCGTGGTCGCAGGGAAGGTGGACGCCGTACTCATCACCGGGGGTATAGCCCATTCGAAATACATCACGGACTATATAACCGCCTGCGTCAATTTCATCGCCCCCGTCATCGTATACCCCGGGGAGGACGAAATGACCGCCCTCGCTTCGGGCTGTTTGAGGGTGATAAGGGGAGAGGAAAAGGCGCGGATATATAAAAGAGAAGAATAGACCGTCGCGAATAACTTTAATCCGAAAGCCGACCGAATAAAGGTCGGCTTTTTTCGCAATTAGCTTCATACATTTTGCAATTTAAAAGGCATGATTAATCCCGTTCCCCCCGTTTAAGCAAGGTTAATGTTATTTTTTGCTCGGTTACCCGCAACAGTGACGGGGCAAAGACGGGCGCAAAACAGTTTTCTTTCGAATGTTGTCATGCGGCAAGAAAGGTCACTTCAAGCGGATTTTATTACCGACTTGCCGAATACCCCGCCGAAAGGGAGATAACGGTATTGCCACCGATCGGGAAGGAAAACCCTGCCGCATAACAAACCGCATCGGTTTATCGTTTGGGGCAATAGACCGAGGGGGTTTTTTAATATTTATCGCTTATGGCAGATAGGTACGGTTTACCCTTGCACTATAAATCTTTGCTTGGTATATCCCAAAGAAAACGCAAAATTAATCGTAAACCCATTGACAAATATATCGGAGTGCGATATATTAACTTTGCGATATAACGGGAGCCGATATATCGCAGGACGAAGGAAAGGAGCCGCAATGGAAGATAAAACTGTTGCGCTGACGGAGGCGACCTACTACATACTGCTTTCTCTTTACCGCCCCCGCCACGGTTATGGGATAATGCAACAATCGCAGACCCTCTCAAGGGGGAGGGTGAATTTGGCGGCGGGAACCCTTTACGGCGCGCTGAACACCATGTGCGAAAAGGAATGGATAAGCCCGATCCCCATTAAGGACAACAGCAGGAAAAAGGAATATATGCTCACCGATTTGGGGCTGAGCGTATTAAAAAAGGAGCTTGAAAGATTAAAGGAGCTTGTGGACGCGGGAGAGTCGATTTTGGGAGGAGATAACAATGACTGAAAGAAAAACGGTATATAAGTGGTTTTATGTATGGCAATTTGAGGAGGAGGAACTTTGGCTGAATGAGATGGCCCAAGAGGGCTGGGCGCTGGAGGAGGTGGGCTGGTGCCGTTACACCTTCGGGAAAAGCGAGCGGGGCGAATATACGATCCGTCTGGAGATGCGCCCCTTCGATGAGGGTTATGTGAGCTTCATGGAGGAAACCGGGGCAAGTTACATAGGCAGGGTTTTCCAATGGATTTTCTTCAGAAGAAAGAGTTCCCTCGGCCCCTTTGACATTTATTCCGATATGGATTCCAAAATAGCCCATCTGGAGCGAATAAGCAAATTCCTCTCGATAGTAGGCTTCGCAAACCTTGCGATAGGAGTGGCAAATTCCATGGGAGCCAACCGAGGGGGTTGGCTGAACCTTCTTTGCGCCACCGTTTTGATGTATGCCTTGGGCAGGATCCACGGTAAAAAGGAGAGTTTGGAGAAGGAGCGCAGGCTTCACGAATAAAGGATTTACCGTTTTGAAAGCGATGCGGCGGGCTAAGCTACGGCGCATCGCTTTTGCGTTATATATGAGTTTTTTCGCTTTGTAAACACCGAAAACGATATATAAGGAGTTTATCCTCGTCTTTAAAACACATCAATCAAATATATAAAACCGCCCAAATCCTTTTTTTTAAACGCTCCACTCTCCCCCGCCTTTTCAAAGGCGCTTTACCCCATTTCATTTATTATCGGTAATTAATTCGATAAAAAACGCATATATAAATAAGCGGTATTGTATTTAGTATTGAAATTTGGTATGCTTTCAAGAGATATACAACAAAAGTATATAAGAATTGAATCGGAGGAATTTACAATGTGTGCAAAGACCTACATTGAGCCGCAGACCACCATTCCGGTCTACGACGAATGCGATGTGCTCGTGGTCGGCGGCGGTGCTGCCGGACACTCTGCGGCAATCGCCGCTGCCCGCACCGGCTGCAAAAACGTAATCTTAATGGAGCGTTACGGTTATTGCGGCGGAGATGTCACAGGCGGTTATGTGCTTTTAATCCCCAACCTTTCATTCCATGAGAAAACCTATGTAAGAGGTATTCAGGAAGAATGGTTCACCAGACTTGAAAAGATACCCAATGCGGTTTTCGGCCCCCCGGCGGAGCTGGCGGGAACAAATGACCCCGAAATGATAGCAAAATGGGCGGGCGCAGGCGCAGTCACCTTCGGCGGCGACCCCAGAATTTGCCATGCCTTCATGGTTGACCCCACCCAATTAAAGATCGAAATGGACGTCATGCTCGACGAGCTGAGCGACTCCATAAGAGTTATGTACCACAGTTGGGGCACAAAACCCATAATGGAAGGAAACGTTTGCAAAGGCGTTATCTTCGAATCCAAGGAAGGCAGAAAAGCCGTACTCGCCAAGGTCGTCATAGACGCCACGGGAGATGCCGACCTTTGCCGTCTTTCCGGAGCGCCCACTTCCTCCGCCATTGACGACGATTGCCGTTGCTCCTCCACCGCCCTCGTATACCGCATCGGCGGATTCAGCCAGAAGGCCTACGGAGAATGGTCACGCAACAACCGTGAAGCTGCCCGTGCGCTCGGAGCAGGCATCGGTGAGATCCACGGCTTCCGCGCCGGACTTATTCACGGGCCCACGGACGATGTCAGCTGGATGAACAACTGGCAGCCCAAGAGGGACTGCTCCAAGATCGTCGATCAGACAGCCACCGAAATGGGCACAAGGCTCAAGCTCAGAGCTGTCCTCGATTATTACAAGAAGAACTGCCCCGAAGTCTTTAAGGACGCCTATCTTTACGACATCGCACCCCAGCTCGGCACAAGAGGTTCCCACCGCATCGTCGGAGAATATGTCATTTCCTCCAACGACTGGGCATTCCCCGTGGAGCATGAGGACTGCATAGCATGGCACTGCACTGTGGATACCTTAAACGACAACGCCCCCATAGAAATTCCTTACAGGGCGATACTTCCCCAGACAGTGGACAATATCCTCGCCCCCGGACGCCACATTTCCGCAGACCGCATAGCCATTGACAATGTCAACCTTATCCCCCAATGCGTGGGAACGGGTCAGGCGGCGGGCGTTGCGGCGGCGGTGGCTGTCATGGACGGCACCAGCACCCGTACGGTGAATGTACCCAAGGTTCAGAATATCCTCGCCTCCGAGCAGGACGTTCCCCTTCCCAGAAACCCCCACACCGACAAGAGCTACACCGATTGCCTCATCGACCACGAATACGGACTTTATACCGCGGCGGCCAAGAAGGCAAGAGAAGCCAAGGACGCGGCGGGCACTTACCGCCATTGGACGCTTTCGGGAGGATCGGGAGCGAGCGGAAATAACAAATAAATCTAATCCTTATAATAATAAAAGACTGCCGACGGAAATGAGTTCGGCAGTCTTTTTTTGCTAATTTTGCAAGAAAAAGTATAATGGAAAATAATAATCAAACAAGTAATAGCAAAGGATTTATGACAGATATGGAGGATTTTGTGATTTTTATAGATGACGAAATTGATGTACTGCTTAAATTTATTAATAGATCACAATTATGTTTTCACCCGAAATATGCTCCTGAGGGTCAGTTTTCAAGCTGTGATTATCCTGAACTTAACGCTCCGGAAAGAAACAAATTAATTATTGCTGATAATAACATAGTATCTCCTATTTGCGAAATATCACGGGTAGGTAGCCTAAGAGATGATGGACAGTTACAGAAAATCGCGGCCTTTGTGACTTGGTCAAGGTTTATCCATGCTCAAGTCTCCTGCGGAATCGGTCTTATGGAAAACGACACAGCTCATAAAAGCACCATGTTAGGTGAAGAAAGAAAGCAACTATTTCTACACGCTCTTGATAATATACCCATGCAAATATGGAAAGAAATCGCATTTGGTGTTCGTGATTGTGTTCCGGATATATTTCTCTTTAAAAAAAACAATGAAGATAAAACAAATTATGAGCTGAAAGATGATTTTGTATTAATTAGTAATGAAGCTGCTACTGCAAAAATCGTACAAATACTCCGTATGCCATATAAAAAGCCGATTGACAAATTTATCGAATTTATGTATTGGTATGCTGATAACTTTGTTATAGCCGAAAGTATGGTTATGTATGCCGCTTTGGTATTTGCGGGCATAAATAATACCAGCTACCCAAAGGGTTCTAATTCAAAAGATTATGAAACAGTCATCAAAGGAATCCAAAACCAAGCATGGGATATTTCCTATATAACATTTTGGAGTCAGTTATATTATTACGAAACCGAATATAATCATTTTTTATTTGCCACAGATGATATTATGCAAAAGCAAATTATAATTCATATTTTCCCTCCCGGCAAAAGTTATCATACCTTATATTCTATTTTCAAAGAGCATAAAAAACTTGATGAATTATACCTTTCGAAATTCGGCTCGGCAAGAAAACGACCTTTTCAAGGAATGAATGAGGATAAGAAAATTGCACAAATAACAACACTGCGGGATTCTATGTATGCGGATCTTAAAAGCATAGTTAAAGATACCTCCCCAAGACTAATATAAAGGAAGGGGCGAAAAGTTACTTCAATTCGCCTCCCGCCTCATTAATATATGCGGTATCCCGTCCTCTGAAAACTCCTCCGAAATCTTTACGAAACCCAACTTTTCGTAAAACTCCCTCGCATAGACCTGGGCTTCTATGGTGAGCGTTTCGGCGGCAAATTTTTCCCGGGCGACCTTAATGCCCTCCCGCACGACCCTGCTTCCATAGCCCTGCCTTCTCTTGACGGCTATCACCCGCCCGAGGGAGTTGTCCTCCAATGTCGCCCCCTTGGGCAGTACCCTGCAATAGGCGGCGATTTTGCCTTCTTCCATAAGGCAGACATGATAGGCGAGCCTATCCGCCTCGTCTATTTCCTGATAGGGGCAGTTTTGCTCCACCACAAAAACCGCCACCCTGAGCCTTAATATCTCGAAAAGCTCCGGGGCGCTCAACTCGTCAAAATGTTTAATGACCGTTTCCATTATTCGTTTTAACTCCCCGCCTGTTCAGCCTCAAATATCTGCTGACTTCCCTGAAACCCAGACTTTCCCAAAAGCCCACCCCCGCCGCATTGCCGCTTAAAACCTCCACGTCCAATTTGTCGCACCTTAAATAATCCATTAACAAATTGAAGGCTTCTGTTCCCAGATGCTTTCTGCGAAAACCGCGCTCGATCATGAAATGGCGCAGATATAAAGGCTCGGCGGATTTATCCACCAGCGCATAACCCACCACCTCATAATCCTCCACAAAGAAATAGGCGTCGTAATTACCCGCCAAGAATCCCGCCATTCGCTTTTCAAGCTGATCTATACCCATGGTATTCGAAGAACCCTCGTCGTCTATGAGCTGTTTATTCAGCTTCGCAAGCCTTGAAATATCGGCCCTGCCGCATTTAACGATTTTCATATCCCATTAAATATAAAGTATTCCGCAGTTCTTATATTCGTAAAGTTTGGGGGCGTTTTCGGATTTAAAGGGCATTTTCGCTTCCTTGCCTTCGATACTGCCTTCCTTTATCCCCGCTGCACATTCCGAAAGGGCGTCGATCACCTCGGGGGTGATCGGGCAGGTATTGTGGCAGGGATAAATAATTTTAAATTCGCCCTTTTCGGCCATAACCTTAAGTTTTTTAAGGCTTTCCTCAAAGGCGGCAAAATCCCTGTTGCCCCCGAACATATAAACAGGCCCGTAGGAGACGGTATCTCCGGAAAAGAGTATGCCCTCATTTTTATATAAATAGCCCGTGGAGCCGGGGGTGTGCCCGGGCATAGCGACTGCCTGGATTTGAACCCCGCCCAAATCGAAAACATGACCTTCATTAACGGGGATCACTTCAATTCCGAGTTCCTCGGCCTTTTGAGCGATATAGGGGACTTCCGCCACGCCCGCATACACCTTTTTGAAATTCGCCATATTTGCGGTGTGGTCGCCGTCGCTGTGGGTCAGGCATAATTCGTAGGGCAGCGGGGTTATCTCCCCTATCAGCTTATGTATATCTGCGGGGGTGGCCCCCGTATCTATGACAAGGGCGCTTGACTCCCCCAAAATGACAAAGGCCCTCACCATTTGCTGATCTATCGCGTAAATATTATCCGTATATTTGATTATTTTTGTTTCCATGTTGCCTCCCTTGGTTTTCCTTATTATACTACGGTGTTTTTTCGTAAGTAAATACATAATGTTGTTTACGGCGCAAAACATATATGCAACATATATATATGTTGCATATATGTTTACAAATTGTATTCGCAATGTTTTTGCGGCAATGTTTTTGCTTCGATAAATACATATAGTCAAGCCTTGCAAAGTTAAGGCAACACCGCACAATCAGGGACTAATCAAAAGGACAGGTCGGTTGCTTTATCGGAGTTTGCTTTTTGCGGTATGACCTTAAAACGGTATACCCCCCTCCGATTACCGTATAATACCGAATATATAAATGATATACCGCACAAAGGCAGAAACAGGGAAAAGAAACCTCACCTTTTACTCAAGGCATAAAAGGCAATGATTCTTGAATGATAATCTTACCTTTGAATAGGGTTGCTTTCATTCGGTAAGCGCCATAAAGAATAAGAAATCACTTTTACCTTTTTAAGTCTAAATCATGCTGTCTGTTGTTAATTGTGCGGTGTTGCCTAAAGCATTTTATGAGCATAAAAAAAGCATATTTTCAAAGAAAGTGGGAGAGCATACCTTCCGCTGTTTTTGATTGCCCGCCTTTTTTATTGTGAATAACACCGTAATAATCGGCTGTGCTTGGTTTTGCGGCATAGCTTTGATGTTTTCATTTTATAAATGCGACGGAAGGGAAAAATACCGTAGGTTTTGAGGAAATAAAACCATTTGCTGTATATATCGGGCTTATTACCGCCTAAAAATGTGATATTATTCTCATGTTAAGGAGCAGATATTATG
>JAAYHF010000027.1 GCA_012727485.1 Eubacteriaceae bacterium | reverse complement strand
ATCACCGCCCAGCCGCCGTTAATGATGATTCTTCTGTCCTCATGAAGGGCGAGGGATTTGGTGGGAGAAATGTTCTCGATTATATCAACTGTTAAAATATCCTGCTTTTTCATGAGATAATTATAATGCACAAAGGCGAAATAAACTATTTCGTCAGTTCATTTTTTACTATATTTACCTTCACATTCACCTTAATGGGAATATTCTGCAATATATTGAAATTCTCCGAGCGCATTTTTTCGTAACTGCGGTAATGGAAGCGGTAAAGATGCTTTTCGAGCCCCGCCAGATCCAAACTTTCGGTCTTACATTCCTCGATAAAATCTTCGATGAGCTGTTTGTAATATACGCCGAGCCTCCCCTCTATCGCCTCCTCCCCCTTTTTCTGCACATCTATATCGGCTTTGAAGGCTTCCAAAATGACATCGATGACTAAATTACAGGAAAAACCCTCCTCTCCGCTGTATCTTAAAACCGAACGGGAATCGGAAATTCTCACATCTCCCCCGGGAACGTCCATATACATATCCTCCGACTTATTGACCAAAAGCCTGTAAGATATATGGTCTTTGTCTTCGAATTTTTTCTTGTATATACCGTTTTTAATGGCGGCAAGCCCTTCAAAGGCAAGACCATCTTCGGAGCAGGCGAGATAGGGCAGGCAGAAAAGCTCCTCCCCGGTTATTATCTCGTTGTATTTGATCACATAAAGCCCCTTCAGCGGATATTCCCCCACAATGCTGTTTAAAAAATCGTTGGTCGCCTCGTCCTTGTTTTCAAGCTTATCTTCCAGCAGTTTGTCCTTGTCCGAAAGAAAGCAAAGCCGCACAAAATGGTTGAAATAGGAGGTGCGCTCCGCATAGTCCGTCAGCTCGCTGAGCTTGCTTTCCCCCTTGATGAGGTCTTCTTCCACCATTATGGTTTTAAGATGTCCGAGGAAAATATGCTTACCGAGCTTGTTTTCCGCATCTTCGATGCAAAGGTTGAAGCTTTTGCCCTCCCCTTCGGTGTAAATATAACCGGAGGCGTCGCCGCTGTCCTCACCGCTGTTTTCCCTCGCCATGAAGGAAATGGAAAGCCCCTTTTCGCCCTTACGCATCACTATTAGGCTGGAGATATAAAGATCGCTTAAAATTCCCGCCCTCATGCCGTCGTAAAGGGCAAAAAAGGCGCTTATCGCCACCATAGCCCATATCATTATCGGGTAGCTTTTTCTCTTACTCAACTGCGCGCCTCCCTCTTATAAGCATAATTACATAAACGAAAATCAATAAAGACATATGGGAAGAAGTCAAATTCGAAGCGTCCATAAAGCGGAATACCACCTTGCCGACCGTTTCCGTATTCAGGAATATATCCGCGGCCATAATGAGCGAAAGCGAGACGGCGAGAAGGACAGCCTTGTTCTTTTCCTTGAGCGAACTGTCGTATATGGCAAACTTTATCCCCTTTAACATCACCGTTATATAAGTGAACATCATGCAAAGCATATTAATCAGCAGGATAAGCTCAAATCTCTCGAAAAAGGCGGAGCTGTCCCCATCGCCCTGGGCCACGCTCATGGCGGGGAAAACATATTTCGCGCAGTATCTCTTGCCCAACACCCCTATGCAAAAGTAATAAAAAAGGCAGTATACCCCGCAGACCATGGCGACCATTCCCAGCATATCTTTAAAAATGCGCCCGCTGTTCTGCTTTAAATCGCAGATATAGGGCATGAAAAAGGGAATGGTCAGCGCCCCGGAAAAAAGATAGGCGCACATCACCAAAGTGCCGTTGAGGTAGTCGAGGGGCTTGCTTGTAAAAAGCGGCAGAAGGTTCATCGGGTTTGAGGGGCCTATGCAGACAAAGGAGAGAACGACGAAATTTGCCGCCAAAAGCCCGAAAAGTATCTGCGCCACATTGCCCAGGGTGCGAAGCCGGCGAAACAACAGATACATACAGGTTAAAAGGAACACGCTTTCCACCATGATAAGGGGCATATCCGGAATGATGTAGGAGCATATCAATTCCGCCAGGATCCTTAGGGTGTAAAGGGTGAAAAGCATGAAGTTCATAACGAATAAGAAAAGGATAATCTTTGAAAGCCATTTTCCGAAGATTATCTTAAGCACCTCGGGGAAGCTCTTGGAGGGGTGGGCGAGCATTATTTTCACCCCGCAGACGATCGCCAAATAGGCGACGGCTCCCGTAATCAATATACAGACCATTCCGTCACTGCCGGTTTGTTGGGTGAGCCGGGAGGGGAAGGTGAGGAAATTCAAGGAGAGAAAAGCGATGATGAATAATCTCTTGAATTGCTTATAGGTTATCGTGTCCATTGTCGTCCCTTCTTATGTTGTGAAGTTTGTTCACGCTGTCCACAAAGGGATAAAGGTATTCTATCCCGAAATTCTCCATATCGCAAATGCAAGTTAAGGTCACGAGGAACGCCACCGCCACCCCGAAGAATCCCGCCAGATAGGCGGCGGTCATGAAGATGAATTTGCCTATACGCACCGTTAGGGCCACGGAATAATTAGGAATGACGAAAACCAGCACCGCGGTAACGGCCACTATGATAACGCTTGTGAGATTGACAAAATTCGCGTCCGCCACCGCCTGCCCCAAAACGATCGTTCCGACTATGCCCACGGTGAAGGCAAGCTTGGAGGGAAGGCGCACCCCCGCCTCTAAGATTATCTCGAAGATGAATTCTATGAGCAACAGTTCGAAAAAGGCCGAAAAGGGCACCTGTCTGCGGGAGGCGGTGATGAAAGAGATTATCTTTTCGGAAACGAATTCGGGGTTGTAATCCACAATGGCGATATAAAAGGCGGGGAGAAGCGCGGTAAAGACCATGGCAAAAATCCGCAGGGTTAAAAAAAGATTCTGCTTCCAGCCGCTTTCATAATAGTCCTCCGTGGAGGAAAGCATACTCTTGAAAAGCCCGGGGATTATCAGGGTGAAGGGGGTTGAATCCACCACCACGATGACCCTTCCCTGCAAAAGCGCGGCGCAGGCCTCGTCAGGGCGTTCTGTGGCTTCTATCTGCGGGAATATGGTGCGCTGTCTTTGCTCCAGCTCGTTTTGAATGTAGCCGCTGGCTAATACGCTTTTTATATCTATCTCTTTTAAATTCTCCACAATTCGATCGAACATATCCTCGGAGGCGATGCCCTCGATGTGGAAAACGCATATTTTTGTGCGGGTGACGCTGCCCACCGTCATCGTCATGGTCTTAAGCTTAGGGGAGCGTATCTTGCCCCTTATCAGGGCGGTGTTATCCTGAAGGTTTTCATTGAAGCCGTCCCTCGGCCCCCGGATATTCTTTTTATTTTCCGGCTCGGAAATACTGCGCTTCGGAATACCCGTGGCGGAAACGATCAGGCATTTATCGCAACCCTCCAAAAACACAATGCAGTTGCCCAAAAGAATTTCTTCCTGCACGCTGTCGGTGTCATCGGTGAGCTGGGTTCTGGCGGCGAATACCCTCCCCGCTTCCAAGGTTGCGGCCTTCCCCTTCAAGGCCTCTGTCAATCTCGGCAACAGGGCTTCCCGCAAAAGCGGGGTTATTATATATTCGGAGATGAATTTTTTGTCGCTGAGTCCGTCGAAGAAAACCAGCAGAACCTCCTGCTGTCCGGTTATCCCCGCCGATATGGTTTCCATCACCAGATCTGCACAGTCGGAAAAGGTTTCCGACAAGGCCTTTTGATTTTTGCTTATTTCGGAGTGTATTTTTCCCATAGTGATTATAGTTTGGCGCATTTTTCGGCTTTTCATGCAAAGAAATTGCGGTTAATCCTATCCGAAAAGGGGAAAACAGTGGCGCGCTTCTCGCGGTTATTATTCCCAATATTCATAAAATGCGGAAGAAAGAAGATAACGGTCGAAATCAAGCGCCAATATGATATAATATTTTCAAAATAAAACTCTAAAAAACGGAGACACCCATGAAGAGAATTACAGCTTTGTTCGCCCTGATCCTTGGGGCTGTGTTCATTTTAAGCGCCTGCGCCCCTGCGGATGCGGCGAAATTGAGCGAACAGGCAAAAGAGTTTACGGTCGGCGGCGATTACGAGAAGGCCGCAGAGAAATACCGCCAAGCCATTGAAGCGGGAGCGGGAAAGGCGACCCGTCGGGGGCTGATAGAAGCCCTTGAAGCGGGAAAGTCGGCGGAAAATGAGCTTATCGAAGCCTATGAGGGACTTTATTATGCAAACGGTTTCGACAATGAGGATTACGCAATCCTCGCAGGGCTTTACTTATCCTCGGGCAATTATGGGGCGGCCCGGGATATGTACGAGAAATATTACCGCCTTGAGCCGAGCGAGGAAACCCTTGAGATATTAAAAGGTATCGTCGTAGATGCACAAAGTGATAAAAAACAGCATCTTCAAGCGGCGCAAACTCTCTTAAACCTTCTTTGCTCGGATAATATCGAAGAAATAATCAACTCCCCTGCCGACGAGCTTTTTTCGGCTCTTTGCCCCAAGCTTTCGGCAGGGTACAGGAGATATTACCTCAAAAGCGAAGGTAAAACCCTTAAGATCGAAGCGGGCTACGACAAATCTTCGGCGGCCTATTTAAACTGCTTTCTCACCTTAGCCGATAATTCCGTCAAAAGCCTTTCGGTCTATAACTCGCAGGAGTTGTCCTTCCTTAAAACCTCCGCGGGAAGCGGGGGTTATGAGGGAGCTTTTGAAATGTGGTGCTTGAGCATCTCCCAAAGGAATTTCCATCATTATAAGGGCAACTTCACCTTGGGCCGATTAAGCGGCAAGTTGGAATGTGAAGCCGCCTTCGGCTTGGAGGGAGATTTCAGCGGGCTTTGGGAAGCCGGGAATAAGGGGCTGACGGCATACAGCGGCAGTTTTAACGAAAACGGCAAAACCACCTGCGCCCAGCAAACCGCCGTGACGGGAACGGGCGGTGCAGTTTACGCCTACAACAGCGCCAACACGAAGTTTTTATATCTTAAGGGCGCAAAGGACGGCGCTGACCACATTTTCACAAGCGAAACCTTTGGCGCTCCCCCTTACCCCCTTTGGGAAGAAACCGTAAAGCAGTGAGGCGAGAACCATGAAAACCAACATAAGAAAACTGCTTTGCTTATTAGCCGCGGCGGCTGTCATCTTGTCCGGGGTCTTTGCGGCAACGGTTCAGGCCGCACAGCCTGCGGCAGAAGCCGATAACTTCATGAATATGGTTATTTTTGTGCGCTTTTCGGGGGAGACTGAGGACGCCTTCAACGCCGGAAATAACTTTTCCGCCATATACAATATGTATAACCGCACGCAATCGGGCGGGGTTGATTATTCTTTTAAAAATTACATCAAAACCATTTCCGACGGCAAGCTGAGGGTTAATTGCTATATGCCCCAGGCCTCGGCCGATAATTTGAGCGTCACCCCCTTCAGCGTTTCGGGAGCAAGGGAGGATTATTCGGACGAGTATGACATAATAACCGAGGTTATCTCAGCCATCAACAATGGACAAATCATCGTTGATTTTGCGGCAAACAAGCCCGATTTCACCTCGGCGGGTTATCTGGACAACCTCACTCTGATTGTGCAAGGAAAAGCATCCGCCAGAGATGATTATCTCACCCCCCATAAATACGCCTACACCGGGCAGGCGAAAATAACCCGCCAAGCGAGCGGGGGGCAAACGGACATCGGCATATATAATTACAACCTTATAGATTCGGATTCGCTGGTGGATACCTCGGGGAGCGCGGCCCATATCGGAAATAAGCAGGGAGTAATATCCCACGAATTCATGCACACCCTCGGCTTGCCTGATTTATACCGCAATTCGGGCAGCGGCACCCCCGTGGGAATTTGGAGCATAATGGCCTCCACTTCTCCCTATCAGCAATACCCCCTTTCCTATTCCCGCCATAAGCTGAATTGGATCGAGTCCGACTCAACCGATGAAACCTCTCCGGGAGTCTTTACGCTGAACAAGGCTTCGGCAGGCGAGGGTTCGAGGTTGCTTCTCATATCCACCCCCCTTTCCGAGAGCGAGTTTTTCGCTGTGGAATATCGTAAAAAGCTCACAGGCACCCAGGCGAGCGTGGGCTTTGAAACCAAGATACCCGAAAGCGGGCTCATCATATATAGGGTGAACGATTCCATTGAGGGCAAAAGCAACATAGCGGGCAATAATTACATTTATGTTTTCCGCCCCGGCGTGACCGATATGGACAGTGCGGACGAAACGGACACAAACGGCCTGAACCTTATTTGGAATGCGGCGGTTAATCCCGATAATAACGAAGTAAGCTACGGTTCCACGGATTTAAACGCCCCCTTTACGGATAACACCATCTATTATTCGAATGGGGACAACAGCGGAATCAGGCTTTACGACATCGCCTATTCGCCCGATGGGGAAAGCATAAGCTTTAAGATTGAATACGGCGATTATTCCACCCTCGGGCTTTGGGACGATAACGCCTCCCCCGGTTATGGCAGTGATGTGGCCATTGCCGCCGATGGGGCGGGAAATGTCTTTGCGGCGTGGGCCAACGATAACAACGAAGTGAAGGTTTCAAGGTATTCTTCCTCCTTATGGAGCGATGCGGGAAGCTTTTCCGATTGCTTTTCTCCCAAGCTGATTTGCTATAAAGATGAAATATATCTTATATGTGCCAAGGGGAGCGCCGCTTATCAATGCGCGGTATATAAATATACCGACGGAGCTTTCGCACGCCTCTGGCAGGATACCGCTTCGGCTTCTTCGATCGTGGGCTTTGCGGCAAGCGATAACTCCCTTTATGCGGCCTATGTGAAGGACAGCGGCGGGAGGTTGGTGATAAAAAATGCTTTGACGGGCGAGGTGATTGACGAGAGCCTCACCGGGGTTTATTTGTCAAATCCCGCCCTTGCCGCCGACGAGGGGGCGATTTACGCCGTATATTCCGACATATTCTCCTCCACAGACAACAAGGCGAAGGTCAAAAAATTTAATTTAGCCGAAGGCTCCTGGAGTTTGTTGAAACAGTTTGATCTTTCGAGTACAAATACCCACTGCTGTTCGGTTTCAAACGGGAAGATATATGTGCTTGCGGCAAATTCCTCGTTATCCCTTTGCGGCGTTTATAATAACGGTTCATGGGAGGATATGCCCTCCCCCTCCTTCCTCGAAAATTGCTTTAACACCCAACTTTTCACGGTGGGAAATACTTCCTATATATCTTATTTCAACGGCAGTGATAAAAGGGCCGCTTTAATGCGGCTGAATTCTACTATCTGGGAGAGGGTCGGGGGGAATATCGCCGGGGCGGTCGCCTCTTTGAATCTTTGTTATGCGAGGGGCTGTTTTTGGGCTGTCTGCTCCACAGAGCAAACCGGGGAGGTTTTCGTTCGCTCAAAGGAAATTGCCGTCGGGGCGCAAAGCATCGCCATCAACACCCCCGATAATTCAAGGGTGCTTGAATTGGGTAGCTCAATGCAATTAAGCGCCGAAATAACTCCCCTTAATGCGGATAATCGGGAAGTTATCTGGAGCGTGGAAAACACAATGGGCGAGGCGGCGATAACCGAAGGCGGGCTTTTGACCGCCCTTAAGGCGGGAAATGTCACAGTGAAGGCAACTGCTTCGGACGGAAGCGGTGTTTTCGGTGAAAAGGTGATTGAGGTTATAAACTGGTCGGGTCAAGGAGACGAGACTTCGCCCTATATAATAACCAATGCCGAACAGCTCGATTTGGTAAGAACCCAACTTTCCGCCCATTACAGGCTCGAAGGCGACATCGTCTTTACCGCCGAGGATTTTGCCGAAGGCGGGGATTATTATAACGGGGGCAAGGGCTGGATACCCATCGGCACACTGAACGAGCCCTTCACAGGCACCTTAGACGGGGGAAGCCACGGGATAAGCGGACTGACGATAAATTCAGTGGACACCGTTCAGAGCGCCGCAGGGCTTTTCGGTTATATTTCCGATTGCACCATCGAAAATCTTTTGATCTCGGATATGAAAATAAGCGCAGGCGAATATCTGACCTATGCCGGCGGGATAGCCGGCTCAAGTCAGGGCAATGCTTCGACAATCGTTAATTGTGCGAATACATCGGATTTCAGCTTAAAGGCCATGTATGCGGGCGGTATCATCGGTCACGGCGGAGAGGCGGATATTTCCCGCTGTTATAATGCGGGGGCGATCACGGCCATGAACAGCGGCGATACCTTTTATATGGGGGGCATCACCGGGGTAAGCTTCGGCGGGAGCATTACGGATTGCTTTAACACAGGCAGTATAACCGAAGGGGATCTCACCGTTAATTGCTATATGGGTTCCATAGCAGGTCAGCTCACCGATGCGACTGCGGCTAATTGCTACAACACCGCCCCGGTAAACGGTAAAAACTCAATTTCATCAAAGGCGCATATACTCATAGGCAGAACGACCGGCAGTACGCAGGTGAATAATTGCTATTCCCTCAGGGAGCCTTTCAGCTATATAACGGACGAGCAAACCCTCACAAGGGAGCAAATGCTGATAAACTCCAATTTTATCGGTTTTGATTTTGACAATGTCTGGACAATGGAGGGCAACCCAACCTATTCATTGCCCGAGCTTGCAGATAATCCTTTGCGGGGAAACCATATCACTCAAATAGAGATAACAAGCCCCTCGGAGAGAATAGACACATCATCTCAACCCCTCCGCCTGAGCGCGACGGTAACCCCCCAAAATGCGGATAACAAAACCCTGAGCTGGGGCATCGTGGGCGGTAACAACAGAGCCACTCTGGATAAGACAGGACTTTTTACTCCCCTGAAAGCGGGGGAGGTGGAAGTATATGCCATTGCAGATGACACCAATGTCATTTACGCAACGAAAACCGTTACAATCCACGAGCATCACCCCGGGGTGACGCATATTGCGGTTGTAACCGAAAATGGCGAAAGCGAGCTTCTTGTCGGAGATACCATGCAATTACTCGCCGAGGTGACTCCGAATGAGGCGGAAAAGGCCGT
>JAAYHF010000230.1 GCA_012727485.1 Eubacteriaceae bacterium | reverse complement strand
TGACCCGGTCACAAAGTAAAACTTTAACTTTTAAAGCCTGATACAATCACAATGGAAAAGATTTTAAGCTTGTGATATCGTGAGAGCATTGTAAAAAGCAAGTGACAGCTTTATTATTTCTGACCTGGTCAAAAATGAAAAAGATACTTTTATAGTTTGTGATGTTGAGGAAATAGCTTTGTGTCTTTAACGAAGTGACCCGGTCAGAAAGAAAAAACTCGCCTTTAAGATGCTTAACCTGTCAGCATGATGAAAGTAGAATTGCTATCGATTTATAAGGAAGGAGGCATAAGGGAGGAACTATACCGAAAGGAGTTTCTTTTTAGCGGAGTGACCGGGTCATAATGTAAAACGCTTTAAATTCTGACCCGGTCAAAAAATGACATTCGTCATTTCGGAAAAACTGCCTTTTATGTTTGAGCGGGGTATAACGAAGAAATTTTACTTTTAAGATGCTGATTGATTTGGTCTTTAAATGAACGGGATAATTTGCAAAAAAGTAAGTGATAGCCTTATATTTTGTGACCTGGTCAAAAATGAAAAACTGCTTTTTATGGTATGACCGGCTTACGACGGAGAAACTTCGCTTTTACAATACTGACCCGGTCATAAAGCGACCTTCGGTCATAAAACGACCTTCGGTCATAAAACGACCTTCGGTCGTTTTGTAAAAAAGCAAATGATAGCCTTATATTTTCTGACCTGGTCAGAATGATAAATGGTGCCTTTTTCTACTTTGTAACCCGGACTAAACGGAAAACTGTATTTAATATTGTAGCTAAGTTGCGATGAAGGAATTTTACTTTTAAGATGCTGACGCGGTCAAAAAGATAAAAGTGCCTTTTTCTCTTTTTTGTGACCCGGTCTTAAAATGAATGGGGAATTACACAAAAAAGCAAATGATAGCTTTATATTTTCTGACCTGGTCAAAACGGGAAAACTGTATTTAATATGTGGCTAAGTTGCGATTTTATTTTTAATGAAGTGACCCGGTCACAAAACACACCTATTTTACAGCACTCCCGCCCTTGCCTTTATAATTATTCAATATTCATTATTCATTATTCATTAAAACCCCCGTCCCTCACTCCTCCGCCTCCCCCCTGACGACAACCCTCCCCCCGTCCGGACACCTGACGACGAAGGCCTTCGCCCTCCCTTCGCCGCAGTCCAACCGAGCGCCGTTTTGCAGGGCATAAAGTGAGGGATAAATATAATTCCAAAGTTCATGGCATATCGGCGGGCAAAGATCCTCCACATGGTACACATCGCCCTTCTTGCAATAGCCGCCCCTGCAGTTGCTTTCGAGAACGGTCAGTTTTACTCTTGCCATTTTTCCTCCTTTGTTTATATGGTTTTTTGCGTGGTTTGAAGTGAAAAGCATTTTGTAATAACGCAAAACCCGGTTTTAAATACTTTTGACATGATTATAACGAATGCCTTACATATTATAATGCCGCTATTTCAAAACATAAATCTTGAGATTTTTCACCCCGAAGCGGAGGGCCTCGTCATGGGTGTTGAAGTAAATATCCAACCTGCCCTCGGTGATGGCTCCCCCCCTGTCCTCCACCTCGAATACCCTGTCGAAGAAGGGGATATAGATGAGTTTACCGAAGGGGTAGGTTTTCGGGGCGGCAATGGTGTAACCCGCGGTGGCCTTGCTTCCGTCCGCGGTGTAGCCGTTGGAGTATTTACCGCAACATATCGGGCAGGCGCAGTAGCCGGTGGCTTTTATGGTTTTTTCCTCGTATACCCCGTATATCCCCGCCTTCGTTTCGATGTATGAATTAAGGGGGGTGGAGCTTTGGGCGGCCATGCCCTTATAGGTGTAACCCCGGGCCCTCTGCTTTTCCAAAAGCCTTTTCGCCTCCGCCTTTATATTTTTCTCGAAGCTCTCCTGCGCCTTGTCGGTCATCTCCCCGCCCATCGCGACCGTATTTCCCGCTATGTTTTGGGGAGTCAAAGCTTCCCTGTATATCTTAATTTCGCTATTCGCCGCTAAAGGCATATCCAAAGCGACGCTCAAAGTATCGGCTTCATTAAGGGTTATACCCGCTTTGTATAGGGCGTCGGCGGCGCTCGACTCTCCGTAGAGGGTGAGATAATGCCTATCAGCACCGTCGATTATGACGACGCTTTTTTCGCTTTGTCCGAGATAGATCAGCACTACCGCAACGCACAGAAAAATCGTGCTTATGACTATTCTGATATAGTTTACCTTGTCGAGCCGCCTTTTTGTTGCCATAATCGGATTTTATTACCTTTTTGGGGTTTTAGCAAGCTTTGGGGGGAAGGAGGGGGGATTTGTTTGGGGGGGGGGGAG
>JAAYHF010000229.1 GCA_012727485.1 Eubacteriaceae bacterium | reverse complement strand
TGACCCGGTCAGAAAGTGAACTTTTTGCTGTTCTGACCCGTGCACTGGTCAGAATGATAAAAGTGCTTTCTTATGTTTTGAGCGGGCTCTTAAGATGCTGATTCGGTTTTAAGATGAACGGGAACTTTTGCAAAAAGTGGGTGATAGTTTTTTATTCTGCGACCTGTCATATTGTGAAAAAGTAAGTAACAGCCTTATATTTCCTGACCTGGTCAAAAATGAAAACCTGCTTTTTATGTTTTGACCTAATCAGATTTCCAACCCAATCACAACCGCAAAAACCTCCCCATTAATAAGTAACCCTTTTTCAACACCCTCAAACCTTTTCCCAAACACCCCCCCCTTCCATTCCCCCCACCCCTATGCTAAACTATACCCGACAATCCAACGCCGAACCCCTCCCTTAAAAAAGGAAAGCCCCAACAAAACTCACCCCCAAACCAATCAAGAAAGAGGCCCCCATGCTTAAACTGAAATACCTTTTCGAAAACTACCCCCTCGCCAAGGAAGCCCTGAAAAACTGGCCCCACGACGAGGAAGACCTTGATAAGCTCCTCTCCCGCTTTCGCATTTCCTCCAACGCCATCTACCCCTTCAAAAGTTCGGGCAAATTGGCCTTTCTGCGCCTTGCCCCCATTTCGGAAAAGCTTGAGAAAAACATCAGAGGCGAGCTTGAATTTATAGATTATCTGTGTGAAAACGACTTCCCCGCCCTTGTGCCGATGAAGTCCCTCGGGGGAGAAACCCTGCTTGTCTTGGATACGGCTTGGGGCGAATATTATGCGAGCGCCTTTTGGAGCGTGGAGGGGGTGCAAATAGAGAATACGGACTTTTCCGACGGGATAATGAGGGAATACGGCGCAAGTTTGGGCAGATTACATTCCTTAAGTTCCGCCTACGAGCCGAGAATCCGCAAATGGAGCCATGAAGATGCGCTTGAATGGATTAAAGGGGTGCTTTTGCGTTATCAAGCCCCGCCCTGCGCCCTCCGTGAGCTTGAAAGCCTGAAAAGCGCCCTTTCCTCCCTTGAGAGAACCCCCCGAAACTACGGTCTTGTCCATTACGACTACGAGCCGGACAATGTTTTTTACCTCCCGGAGAAGAACAAATGCTCCGCCATAGATTTCGACGACGGAATGTATCATTGGTATGCGCTGGATTGCTGTCAGGTGTTTGAATCCCTGGAAGACTGCCTCCCCGAGGACGGGGCGAAAAGGGCGAAGGAGAAATTTATCGAGGGTTACAGGGAGCATTATTCATACGGATCAAACGAGGAAAGTCTTCTTAAGCCGATGAGCCGCTTTATCAACCTTTTCGGCTACGCAAGGATAATAAGAAGCGTTCATGAGGCGTTTGAAAACGAACCGGAATGGCTTACGGAATTAAGAAAGAAGCTGGAAAGGTTCATATCGGAGAAGGAGGGGCGCTTCGGGGAATAGAACCGATGATAAGCGGGGGTTCGGAGGAAAGGGGGAGTAAAGAGCGCTGTGCGGCGGATTTTTTCTTTCTCTAATCAAGCGAAAGCACGCCTTCCTTTTATAAGCAGGTCATAATGTTAAAACCCTCACCCATAACAACAATAAAAGAATTACCCTTCTTCCCCGTTCAACTACGCGAAATCAGCGAAGACACCCCAAAAAAGTTCCCTGTTCAGACCCGGTCATAACGATAAAACAATCACCTATAACAAAGTAAATATACCTCATTATTCAGACCCGGTCACTTTGTAAATCCGCTTCTCGCAACCCCCCAAAAAATTCCCTATCCCAACCCACTCACCACGCAAAAAACGAAACTTTGTGACTCGCCAAAACAATAAAAACCACCCTTATCCAAACCCGACCGCAATAAAGCACCTTGCCTATGAAAGGAAGAATTTTTACTTTTAGACCCGGT
>JAAYHF010000228.1 GCA_012727485.1 Eubacteriaceae bacterium | reverse complement strand
TATGAGTCATAAACCCACGATACACATAACTGATTGTCTCGATACCCCTGTGCGGATGCATGGGGAACCCCGCTGTATAATCATCAGGATTTTTGCTGTCAAAGGAATCGAGCATTAATATCGGATCGAATTCCTGAACAGTTCCGTTTCCTAATACTCTAACCAAATTTACTCCTGCACCATCCTGCGTTCTAAAGCCTGTAACCTGTTGCTTAATTTTTCTTTCCATTAGTTTTACCTCCTCAAACTTTCAACTATAGTTTGTTTCATTGCTGCGGATGCTGCATTTATTTGTCGACATCCAACCTGACCACACAACCCTGTCCAAATTAAAAAAACATCTAAATCGACCACTCGTTAACCCGTGTTATCTAAATCGACCACTCGTTAAACACCGACATCTAAATCGCTCTGTCACCTAAAATATCATGCCTCTGGACTTGTTCCCATGAACCGATATTTATATGATTTTATACATCAGATTTTTATTCTCAAATCTCGAAAAGCCCTTATATCAAGCCCTTTTCACACCCTACTCTTTTACCCTTGACATCAATACTACGCACTCAACGTGCTCCGTATTAGCAAACATATCCACACAACAACTCCTCTCCACCCCATACCCCGCCTCGATAAAGGCGGGCAGATCCGCCACCAAAGATGAGGGTTTACAGCTCACATATACAAAGGCTTGGGGCATGAAGGAAATAATCTTCTGTGCGGCTTTGGGCATTATTCCGGCCCTCGGCGGGTCGAGGATAATCACATCGGCGCTTTCCAACTTATCCACCTCGGTCATGACATCTCCGGCGATGAAAACGCAGTTGTCTATTCCGTTTTTGATCGCATTTGCCGTGGCCGCTTCCACGGCTTCCCCAACCAACTCTATTCCGTATACCTTCTTTGCCCCGGCGGAGACTATCTGGGCGATGGTTCCCGTTCCGCAGTAAAGGTCAAAGACTGTTTTGTCCTTTGTCGTGCCCGCATATTCCCGCACCTTTTCGTAAAGCCCCTCGGCGGCAAGGGTGTTGGTCTGGAAGAAGGAGAAGGGGGTAATTTCGAAACTAAGCCCGCAGATAGTCTCCGTGATGCTGTCCTTTCCGTATAAAACCTCGGTCTTATCGGCCTTGACCGCATCGGCAAAGGAATCGGTTGTGGTATGTAATATTCCGCTTATGCTGTTTTCAAGCTTTAAGGAAAGCATCAGAGATACAAAGGCTTCGCCGTCGAGCTTGCCCCTGCTTGTGGTTACAAGGTTTATCAAAAGTTCCTTTCCCCTCACGGAATGTCTTAAAACAAGGTGTCTTAAAAAGCCCTCCCGGGTGTTTTTATTGTAAAAACTTTCGGATATATCTTTGAAATATTTCTCGCAGGCGGCGTTTATGATGTTGAAATCCCCGGGGGAAATGGCGCAACCGTCAATGGATATAACGTTATGATGCCTTCCGCGTTCGTGCATACCGAGGCAAAGTGGTTCGCCTATCCTTTCGTTGCCGAAGGAAAATTCCATTTTGTTGCGGTAATTGAAAATAAAGGGGGCCGGGATAATTCCCTCGTATTCCCCCATATCAAGGTTGGCTTTTTTAAAAAGCCCCTTCACATAGTTTTCCTTTAATTCGAGCTGTTTTTCGTAGGTTATCCCCCCGGTGGCACAGCCTCCGCATCTGCCGAAATGCTTGCAGATGCCCTCGGTTTCGTAGGGAACTTTCTCGATAATTCGGCGTATGGTCGCCTCTGCCCTGCCGCTTCTCACCTTATTGATATATACCTCAGCTCGCT
>JAAYHF010000227.1 GCA_012727485.1 Eubacteriaceae bacterium | reverse complement strand
GCAAGGGCTATTCCCACCGCCAGAGCGTCTATACTCGTTGCCACGGCCATGATGAACATGGTTTTAACCGACATACTCGCCCCGGAGGGGTTATCCTCCTCGGAAAAGCTTTCCTTCACCATATTCGCCCCAATCAATACCAAAAGCACAAAGGCGATCCAATGATCCACCGCGGTAATATAATCCCTGAAACGAATACCCAAAAAATAACCGATGACGGGCATTAACGCCTGGAACCCGCCGAACCAGATCCCGCAGGATACACCGCCCTTCCATGAGGGCTTGCCCACCGCCAACCCCTTGCAAACGCTGACGGAAAAAGAATCCATTGCCAAACTGACGGCCAAAAGCAGTAAAGAGTAAAAATTCATGCGAACTCCCCTTTTAAGTTTGGTGTTATAATAGCATAAAAATAAAGACTTCGTCATTATTAAAAAGCGAGGTAATAAATAATTGTGATTATTCCTTGGTCGTTACTTCGCTTTTGCGTTTTGCACAGCATTAATTTGAATTTTTTTTCACTGATTTAAACTTTTTCAACTTAAAAAGAAGGAGCATTTCTATCGGGCAGACAGTCCCTTACAAATTTGCGCGCATGTCGGCGGGCTTATTCAAAATTCACAGCCGCCTTTTCTTTTATTTCCGTTATTGAAAAGCCGGGGAAAGATTTTTTTGCGCCTTTATGCGATTATTTCAAAAGCATTGGGGGAGTAAACTCAAAAGACAAATTATTTCCGGCTCGGTTTATGTTGAAAACAGTGAGTTCTTGGGATATAATGTGCTTGCAAAACACAAAGGCACAGCTTTTATGTTTTCGCAAAACATCATATTTTCAAGAGGAGGAAAATAATGAGTAAGAAGCTGATTGCGATCCTTATTGCCGCTTTGATGATTTTGGGCGCGGTAACTTCCTGCGGCAAAGCCGCCGAGGATGTTGTCGTCCTTTTCACCAACGATGTGCATTGCGGGATCGAACCCACCCAAAAGACCGATGATGCGGGAGTCGTCACCGCCTACACCGGCATGGGCTATGCGGGAGTTGCCGCATATGAGGCTTATGTAAAGCAGACTATCCCCAATGTCATTTTGGCAGATGCGGGAGACGCCATTCAGGGAGATGTTATCGGAACCCTTTCCGAGGGCGCATACCTGATCGACATCATGAACAATGTGGGATACGATGTCGCAACATTGGGCAACCACGAGTTCGATTACGGCATGAACGAACTTTTCGCCCTCGCCGACAAAGCGACCTACGATTATGTGAGCTGCAACTTTGTTGACACAAATTCCGGCAAGAGCGTTTACGACGCCTTCAAGGTATTTGAATTCGGCGGCACAAAGGTAGCCTTTGTGGGAGTTTCCACCCCCGAATCCATAACCAAATCCACCCCGACCTTCTTCCAGGACGGTAACGGCAATTACATTTACGGCTTCTCCAATAAGGGAGAAAATATCACCGATGCTTCCAACGCCTTCATATCCGCCATTCAAACAAGCGTTGACGCCGCGACCAAGAAAGCCGATGTGGTTATAGTTTTAGGCCACCTCGGAGTTGACGAATCCAGCTCCCCCTGGACGAGCAAGGAACTCATCGCAAAAATATCCGGAGCCGATGTTTTCATAGACGGACATTCCCACAGCGTACTCAACGAATCCGTCAAGGATAAGGACGGCAAGGATGTTCTTCTGCTTCAAACCGGAACCAAACTTGCAAATCTCGGAGAACTGACGATCAGCAAGGACGGAAAGCTTTCCGCCAAGATGGTCAGCGCAAAGGACATCGTTGATTTGGGACTCACCTCCAACGAAGCCTACACCGCCACCACCACCTTTGTTGACGGCATCAAGACCCAATATGAGGCTCTTGTAAATACCGTTGTGGGCAAGACCAACGCCCCCTTGGTTATTAAAGACCCCGCAACCGGCAACAGAATAGTAAGAAGTCAAGAAACCAACCTCGGCGACCTTTGCACAGACGCTTACAGAACGGTTATGAGCGACTCCATCGGCAAGCCGGTGGATGTGGCCTTTGTCAACGGCGGCGGCATACGCGCCGAGCTTGACGGCGACATCACCTACGGCGATATAATTTCCGTACACCCCTACGGCAATGTCGCCTGCGTCATAGAAGTGACCGGTCAGCAGCTCTGGGAAGCCCTCGAATGGGGCAGCAGATTTGTGGGAGAAGCCGAAAACGGCGGATTCCTCCAGGTATCCGGACTCACCTATGAAATTCACACCAATGTGACCCCCGCAATCGAATTCAATGCGGAAACCTCCATGTTTGTCAAGATCGGCGAAGGATACACCTATTCCGACGCCAGCCGCGTACAGAATGTCGTGGTCGGAACCACTCCCCTCGATCTGAACGCCACCTACACCCTCGCTTCCCATAACTATATGCTCAAGAGCGCGGGAGACGGTTATGCAATGTTCGCCGGTTGCAATATCCTTGCGGACGAAGTCATGATCGACAACCAGGTACTCATCAACTATATAGTTGACGACTTGGCGGGAACCATCGGAGAACCCTATGCCAATCCTTATGGGGAAGGCAGAATAAAGATCGTTGGCGAATAAGTATTGATTTATCCAAAGAACCCCTCCTAATGGCGTTCATCAAAGGGATTACATACAACAAGTAATTTTTGACCGACACGCTTCAAGCGGGGCAACAACAGGAAAGACCACACCGAAGGGCAAAACCTTTGGTGTGGTCTTTTATATGTAATTAGGTTAGGTTAATGACCTCAGGAATACAAAAGGTCTTTTCAGGTATGTGCAAATTGACAGGTCGTTTCCGCCGCCGTTGTTCTTCCTTCGGATTCCTTCGGAAGCCGTTTGGACGGGAAAGCAAAGAGTGATATTCAAGAATGATTACCGTTTATATCTTAATCAAAAGGTAAAGTTACCAAAGTGACCGGGTCATAAACACAAAACGAAAAAACCACAATCCATCACACCATTGTGCGAAACCGTCAAAAGACGATTTATATCCGGTTTGAAGAAATTGAATAGGAGGAACCACGAACGCAAGCTAAGGGAATGTTACGAAATCACATCAAGGACACAAAGCGAAGTCAAAACGAAAAATAAAAAAAGGCTATTGCCGCCGCAAAAGCGGCGGAGCTGACAGGTAAATAAAGATTAGTGGAGCAGGCGGCAATAGAAGCCGCGCCCAATGCATACCAATGGCTGATACGCAATGTCACGGAAGATATCCCTTTTTCGGTTCTCAACCCGCCGTGCGGAGAAGCTTCATTCCGTAAATGCGGCGATATCCTGCCGTACTAATACCGGTATTATTCCTTACATACTATTTTTTCAAGATTAACTTTTTTGCGGTATAACCTTAATCATTGTAAAGTGTTTTCCACAAAGGAACAACCTTTTCCAATGTCAAATGCAAATGGCAAGAGTATTCTCTTTTATCGTTTGGAGCAGTAAGGAAGTCAATTTTTCGTGTTTTACCGTTCTGCGATACAGCCTTAAGAAACAAAAAGAGCCTCCTTAAAGGCTCATAGCTCAAAAAGAACGAAAAACACATGCGGTGAAAACCCACAAGCATCAACAGCCCACTCTCCCGATCTAACCCTAACCCTTTAAAATAAATATCTCATCTGCCAACCTTGCGAACTCCTCAAGACCGAGAACCTCTCCCCGCACCGAGGGAGTTATGCCCGATTTTTCCAACAGCATTTCCCCAGTCGGCTTATCGAAACCGAAATAAGAACAAACACAATTCAAAAGGGTTTTTCTTCTCATGGAAAAAGCCGCCTTTATGACCTCGAAAAGGGTTTTTTCATCAAGGCATTTAACCGGAGGTTCACTTAAAGGGGTGAGCTTTATAACGCAGGAATCCACCCCGGGAACGGGCATAAAGCAGTTACGGGAAACATCGAAAAGCTTTTCACATTTGGCAAAATAGCTCACAAGGGCACCGAAGGCGGAATAATCCTTCGTACCCGGGGAAGCGTAGAGACGGGCGGAAACTTCCCTTTGAATCATCACCACTATGCTTTCGAATTTGGGAGAAAATTTCAGAAGCTTGAGAATGGCGGGGGAAGTGATGTAATAGGGCAAATTTGAAACGGCCTTTAAATTGCGGCTTTGCTTTATATCCTCCGCCAAAATTAGTGTATAGTCGCATTTCAGGGCATCTGCGATAATAATTTCAACATTGCTTTCTTCCGAAAGGGCTTCTTTCAGAATCCCCGCGGCAAATGGGTCTATTTCAAGGGCCTTCACCTTCCCCGCTTCACCGCATAAAAAGCCCGTCAGAGCGCCGAAACCCGGCCCTATCTCTAAGACGGTATCCTCTTTATTCAATTCGAGTGAGGCGACAATACCCTTTGCGACGGAGGATTCCTTCAAAAAATTCTGACCTAAATTTTTCTTAAAGAAAAATCCGCTTTTTTTCATGTTTTCGGAAATATATGAAATCGAAGTTAAGTCCTTCATGTCAGTTTTTCACCGATTTCATATCGTTCGGAGTAAAGGTCTTTGTCACCAAAACAGCAAAAGCGTAACAGACCAGAGAGATAAATATGGAGATGATTATCGTATATTTTACGGACATGAGAGGGCTTAAAAGATTATAGCTCATAAGGCAAGCCACCCCCATGAAAAGCGAACAGCCTATACTTTTGACCACGGGGATAAAAACATTGTCAAAACCCACATATCTGCTGACATCAATGAAGCCCAAAAGGAAAATCACCCCGGTGGAAAAGATCGAGCTTACTATTGCGCCGTAAATATTTAGATTGGGTGTACGCACCAACACCAT
>JAAYHF010000226.1 GCA_012727485.1 Eubacteriaceae bacterium | reverse complement strand
AAGTTATATCACAAAAAAGCAAGTAATAGCTTTATTATTTCTGACCTGGTCATAAAATGACCTTCGTCATTTCGGAAAAAACTGCTATTTATAGTGACCCGGTCACAATGGCAAAAATAGTGAAAATACAAAAACCCATATAATAATTGTGAGATAACGGACGGGATTGCTCCGCACCTCTAAGAGGAGGAAACCCCAAAGGGAGTAAACCACCTTGGGGGAGGTGCTGTTTAATTCTGACCCGGTCACAATGAAGAAATCTCGCTCTTTAGATTCTGAGTAGGTCATAAAATGACTCAGTCATTTCGCAAAAAGCAAGTGATAGCTTTATATTCTCTGACCCGGTCAAAAAATGACCTTCGTCATAATGGAAAAAATTCATTTTATATTCTGACCGGGTCACAACGAAGAAACCTTGTTCTTAAGATTCTGAATAAGTTATATCACAAAAAAGCAAGTAATAGCTTTATTATTTCTGACCTGGTCATAAAATGACCTTCGTCATTTCGGAAAAAACTGCTTTTTATCGTGACCCGGTCACAATGGCAAAAATAGCCGAAGATACAAAAACCCATATAATAATTGTGAGATAACGGAAGTGATTGCTCCGCACCTCTAAGAGGGGGAAAACCCAAAGGGAGTAAACCACCTTGGGGGAGGTATTGTTTAATTCTGACCCGATCAAAAAAGGAAAATTTCCTTTCGGAAAATTTCCTTTCGGTAAAATTTCCTTTCGCAAAAAATTCCTTTTCATGTTTTGAGCGGGTCACAACGAAAGAACCTTGCTCTTAAGATTATGAACAGGTCATAAAACGACCTTCGGTCATAAAACGACCTTCGGTCATAAAACGACCTTCGGTCATAAAACGACCTTCGGTCGTTTTATAAAAAGCAAGTGATAGCTTTAAATTTTCTGACCCGGTCAAAAAATGAACCTTCGTCATAATGGAAAAAACTGCTTTTTATTGTGACCCGGTCAGAAAGAAAAAACAACTTTCCGAGGGTAAGACAAGGCAACCCAAACACAAAGGCATTCACCGTATGAAACAACCCTATTCATATTCAAGGGTAAATAATGATTAAGTATATATCGTAAGCAAAAGGTAAGTTCTACAAAGTGACCCGGTCAAAAACGCAAAAAACACGATTTGTAAGCATTGAGCGAAACCGTCATAATATTCAAACCAAAGATGCAATTAATTCCAAATCGAATATTGTATGTTTTACTTTTATAAGGTATAGCCCTAAACAATCAAACAGAAAACGCCCCCCGAAAAAACCTCCTCTTTGCCTTCAGTGTCTGTACCCGTAAAAATCCCCCCACTTTTGATTATAGTTCAAATGCAAAACCACAACTTCACCGATACAAAATCAAGCCCCCCGGTCTGTCCTATAACTTTACATATATTTGTGCCTTTTTACCATTCTGACCGGGTCACAAAACACAGTTATCTTATTGCCCCAATCCCTTGCACCCTAAAATATTTATTCAAAAACCACAAAAGCAAAGCAAACTTAGTCAACAGAGTATGCTTATAAAATCGCCCCCCCTCCCCGCATAATAAAACCACAAATCACAGAAAAATCTCAACGAAATTTAACGCAGTTTAACGCATCTCTGCGTTGTATTAATCGCTTAACGCAGAATATTCTGCGTTAAAAAAGTTTATCAATACTTCCCGTCGAAAGAGGGAAGTTATAGTCATTGCCAAAACCAACCGACAGAATTTATCATAACCTTTTCACCCGTAATCAAATTCCAACGCATTATTCTGCGTTGGATCTGCGTTAAAAATGC
Organism: Eubacteriaceae bacterium; assembly: GCA_012727485.1. GTDB lineage: Bacteria > Bacillota > Clostridia > Eubacteriales > Anaerofustaceae > JAAYHF01. The sequence continues at coordinate 6,933 of JAAYHF010000226.1, read as the reverse complement.
GATAAGTAAGTTAAGCGGGCGGGTATAATGTTATCGCCGTTGGCGTGAACTATTTTTTCCGAAGGCGAATTTATTTTATGGGGAAGCCCGCCTCCGTTTTTTGCAATATACCGTAAAGGTTCATTCCCTTTTCTTCTTATTGACCCCCCTTTACTTCCCCCACAAACTTACAAAATCACAACGCAGTTTAACGCAGATATTTTCTGCGTTAAACATTAGATATTCGCCAACACATAATTAACTGCAAAACACTTCAATAAACCTCCTACCCCCGGAAGAAGCCAAGTGATTACTCAAAATATACATTATCGTGCTTGCCAAAAAAGCCATAAAGCTATAAGTTGTGTTTTATGTTACATAGACGAAACCCTTTATATAGCTCACTTTCCCCCCCATACCGCTCACTCTCCTGTTATTATTCTATCACTCTTTTCACTCTCCGAGGTGTCCGATCTTACTATACACGCTTCCATTTATTCAATGTTCAATCTTCATTCTTCATTAAATCACCTTTGCTCCCCCCCACACAACTCACAAAAAAACTCAACGCAAAATTAACGCAGTATAACACATTCCGTCGGTTCAATTAAAAATTCGCCTTCGGCGAATTTGAACCGCAATTCTTCATTTTTCATTCTTCATTCTTCATTAAATCCCCCCCGAGAAAAAACCGCAACTCACAAAGAAATTGCGTTGTATTTTGCAGCGGTTAAGTGAATCCCCCCTCCGTTTTTTGCAATATACCGTAAAGGTTCTTTTCCTTTTCTTCATCCCCCTTTACTTCTCCCGCAAACTCACAAAAATCCCAACGCAATTTTAACGCAGTTAACATATACCTAAAAATTCGGCAAAGCCGAATTTTACCCGCAATTTTTCATTCTTCATTCTTCATAAAAACATAGCAAAAGCTATGCTTTTTTTCATTCTTCATTAAATCCCTTTACTCCCTCCCACACAACTCACAAAATTCCAAACGCCACGCAATATAGCGCATTCCAACGTTTAAAATTTAAAAATTCAGCAAAGCCGAATTATATCCGCAATTTTTTACAAAAGCAAAGCTGAAAGCTTTGCTGAAAGAAAAGCTGAAAGCTTTGCTTTTCCCTACTCAACTCACACATGTCACTACCCGTCATTGCAAGTCACCTCCCCCCCATGCTAAAGTGCGATTGTAAAAAACCGAAAGAAAAGGGCGGGCCGATGAGGGCCCGCTTTTTCGGAAAGGATAACATGAAAAACGGCAAGACTGCCACGAGGGGTGAGATAACCGAATATTGGACGATGCTCCTGCGGGACGAGCAGACCGAGCTTAAGGACAGGCTGAAGGTGAGCGAGCTTTTGGCGAAGGCGGTGGGGGTATTCGACGAGCCGCAAAGGGCGGATAAGGAGGATTTCCTTTATGCCATGAGCTTAAATGAAAGGCTGGAATATGCGAACGAACTCATAAACGGGTTGAGGGAGGATAAAATGGGAAAAAACTAAAGGAGGAAGAAAGCTTTCGCCGGGCGAAGATCGCCCTTTGGTACGGCGGGATCGCCCGCACGGTGAACCCCTCCTTCGCCCCGCTTTTCAAAAGGGAGGAGCGCTATCTTGTACTCATGGGGGGTGCGGGCAGCGGTAAATCCATGTTTGCGGGCAGAAAGCTTTTGGAGAGAATGACTTGCGAGCCCGCCCACCGCTTTCTTGTGGTGAGAAAGGTGGCGAGAACCCTGCGGGAAAGTTGCTATAAACAGCTCATTTCCCAAATCGGGGAAAATTTCGAGGCGGCGGATTTCAAGATAGGCAAGGCGGATATGTCGATAACCCACAAAAACGGCTCGGAGATTATTTTTGCGGGGCTGGACGATGTCTACAAACTCAAGAGTATTTACCGCATAACCGGCATATGGGTGGAGGAGGCGAGCGAGATAACCGAGGAGGAATTCAATCAGCTCGATATAAGGTTAAGGGGGGAAAGCGCCTTTTACAAGCAGATTATTTTAAGCTTCAACCCGGTGAGCATCAACCATTGGCTCAAGGCCCGCTTCTTCGATTCCCCCGCCCGGGACGCCTTTGTGCATTGTTCCAATTACAAGGACAATCTCTTTCTCGACGAGAGGGCGGTGAGGGTGCTGGAGGATTACCGTGAAACCGACCCCTATTATTATGCGGTCTATTGTCTGGGTCAGTGGGGTGTGATGGGGCAGACCGTCTTTCCGCAAAGTGCCCTCGCAAAGCGCTTGGAGGAAATGAAGCGGGAAAAAAAGCCCCTTAGGGGGGAATTTGCCTATCGGCTCTCCGAGGCGGGGTTGATTGAAAGCTATGAATTTATCCCCTTCGACAAGGGGCCCATCGCCATATACGACCTGCCCCGGGCGGGGCGGGGCTATGTTATGGGTGCGGACACCGCCGGGGAGGGGAGCGACCTTTTCGCCTGTCAGCTCATCGGGGAGGAAGGGGGGGAGCAGTGCGCAGTGCTTCACGGTAAGTTCGACGAGGATATTTTCGCCGCCCAACTCTACTGCCTGGGGAAGTTTTACAACAACGCCCTTGCGGCGGTGGAGGCCAACTTTTCCACCTATCCCATAATGGAGTTGGAGCGACTGAAATATCCCAATCAATATGTGAGGGAAAAAACGGACGATTTCACCCATTCCGTTGTGAAATCCTACGGCTTCAAGACCACCTCCGCCACCCGCCCCCCCGCACTGGCGGCGCTCATCGCCGCCTTCCGCAGGAATCCCGAAATAATAAAGGACGAGGCCACCCTTGGGGAGATGATGAGCTTTGTGAGAAACGAAAACGGCAGGGCGCAGGCAAGCGGGGGAAGCCACGACGATCTCGTGATGAGCCTCGCCATTGCCCACTTCGTCCTCCCCGAAAGGGAACTCCCCCAAATCAAGCGTCCCGAAAGAAAACCCAATTTTTCCTTCGAGAAGGTCTCTCCGGGGGTTTTGGGGGTTGGGGAAAAGATAAAGATAATATAAGTTCACGCCTTTGGCGTGAACTTATGAAAATTCGCCTTTGGCGAATTTTCGGGGTTTAAGCGTTAAAGGTATTCGGTGAAGATAAATTTTTATTTACCGTGGGTGAATTTTCGGGTTTGAGTTCTAATTGTATGACATTAACTTGGTTAGAAAGTTCACGCCTTCGGCGTGAACTTATGAAAATTCGGCATAGCCGAATTTTTTCGCCGCAGGCGAATTTTCGGGGTTTGAGCGTTAAGGGTATTCGGTGAAAATGATTTTCATTAACCGTGGGCAAACTTCTGCGTTGTAAGTTCACGCTGAAAGCGTGAACTTTGAAAATTCGGCAAAGCCGAATTTTTGCGAATTTTTGAGAGAAGGTAAAGGAAAATGCACAAAATAAAGGAATTAATAAATCGTCTGTTTCCTCCGAGAATTACGGAAAAGAGGGGTTTTTCGGAGGGGGAGGCGGAAAGAAGGTATTTGATCGAGATGGAAAACATCGACAGCTACATGACTTCCGAGGGGCAAAGGGAGGTAAGATGAGTTTTAACGAAGCCCGAAAGGTATATAAGGAATATCAAAAATGCGTAAGCGTCCTCGAAGGGGAGAATTATTTTGAAAAATGCGGGGAGGCTTGGAGATTTTATCAGGGGGATCAATGGAAGGGGCTCAAATCCCCGGGGGATATGCCGCCGATACTCAATATCCTCTCCCCTATAGTGGATCACAAGGTGGCTCGCATCGCCCAAAACGGCATGAGCATCACCTACACCCCCCTTGAAATGGGCAGGCGCTATCCTGTGGCGGTTTCCCTTTGCCGCAGGTTCACCGATTACGCCCGGGGGGTATGGGAGGCGCTGAAGCTGGATAGGGAAATATGGAATTTTGCCACCCAAAGCGCCGTTTGCGGGGACAGCTTCGTATATTTCCATTACGAAAACGGCCAAATTAAAATGACAAATCCCGAGGGAACGGACATTTTCCTTGCGGACGAATATGCTGGGGATTTGCAGTCGCAAAAATTCATCATAATAGCCCAAAGGAAATTCACGGAGGACATAAGGACGGCGGGGGAAGCGGAGGGCTTGGAGGAAAGCGAGCTTTCCTTGATCCTCCCGGAGGAGGGGGAAAGAAAGGGTGAAAATATCCTCGAGGGGCAACAGGCCCAAAAGACCCTTTGCCTTTTGAAAATGTGGAAGGAAGCGGACGGGGTGCATTTCTTGGAATGTACGAAGAATGTGGTTTTCCGCAAAGAAAGGGTCGTAAACGGCTTGGATTATTACCCCATTGCCCAATTCACTTGGAAGCGTCAAAGGAGTTCGGCCCGGGGTTTGGGGGAGATATACCCGAGGATACCCAACCAAATTGAGATAAATAAGGCTCTGGCGAGATATTTGGCGGTGATAAGAAACTGCGCCTATCCCCATGTGGTTTACAACAGGCAGGTGGTGAACTCCTCGGAGGAGGTGGCGAAACTGCTGAACACCGTGGGAAGCGTGATCGGGCTGGATTCCCCGAGAATGCAACGCACCCAAGACGTTATTTCCTATCTCGAACCCGCCCAAATAAACCCCGCCGCCTTGAACATCATAGACGAGCTGATAACCCGCACCAAGGATCTGGCGGGGGCGGGGGAGGCGGCCACCGGGGCGATCAACCCCGAAATGGCTTCCGGGGCGGCCATAATCGCCGTGAGGGACGAGGCCGCTTTGCCGCTGAACAATCAGCAGGCCCATTTAAAGCAGTTCGCAGAGGACATCGCCATGATTTGGCTTTCGCTCTTGAGGGCTTACAACCCCGAAACCCTCATATTCGAAGAAAGGGGCCCTGCGGGAATACCCATGGCGGAGGAGATCCCCGCCGCATTGGCGGCTGACTTGAAGGTGAGTTGCGGGGTGGACATTTCCCCGAAGAACCCCTACAGCAGATACGCCCAGGAACAGGCCCTTCAAAACCTGCTTTCCGGGGGTTACATAACCTTCGAGGAATATGTGGCATCTTTAGACGACGACTCCGCCGCCCCCAAGGGCAAACTCACGCAGATAGTGAAGACGAGGGAGCAAAAAGCCCTTGCTTCGGGATTGTTTAACGATTCCCTTTCCGAGGGAAGATATTCCCCCGTACCCGCAGAAGAAGCGATCGGGGGAGAGCCGATGAGGGAGGAAGAATATGGCATATAGCGAGGAAGAAGCCCTAAAGGTGGTGAACGCCTATCTGGAGGACATTAAAAACAAGCGCAAATCCGCCCTTCAACTGCAAAGGGAGGCACTGCGGGCGCAGAGCGAACAACAGCTCACTTCGGCTTTGACCGAAAGGAAAGCCCAAGAGAGGGCGGCGAATACGGATTATATGAACTATATCAATCCCTACGGCTTCACTGCGGAAACAGGCGCCCTTAGGGGAATTAATTCCTCCGGGATAACCCAAAGCAATGCGGCGAGGGCTTATTCGGCTTATCTGAACCGTCTTTCTTCGGCGGGAAGCGCCTACTCTCAAAGCAAAAGCGACATATTGCAGAGCGCCGACCAAAAAGAGGCGAAACTGCTCGCTTCCGAATACGAATTGGAGGCCCAATATCTTTCCCAAATGGCGGACAAGGCCTCCCAAGATTATTGGAAAACCCGTCAGGCCGAATATCAGGCCGAAAGGGACGCCATAGAGGACGAAAGATTCGAAAGACAGTGGGCTTACAAGCTCGAAACCGCCGCTTCCCCGAAAAGCTCCTCCTCCTCAAGGCGAAAAAGCGGAAGTTCCGCAAGCAAGACAAGCGGGGTAAAATCCATAGCGGAGCAAAGCTCCCCCGAGGTGACGGGTCAAGCCACCGCCGCCGAACAAGCCGCCTCGGCGGGAATATCCATGGCCGCCAAAGCCACCTATAAAATACTCCTGGAACAGGTGGCAAAAGCCACCGACAACGGGAAGAAGGCGGCGGATAAGGCGGTTAAAAAGGAGATACTCAAGATAGCAAAGGAAAGTTACTTGTCGCAGGGGTTGATTGATGAGTTGGATCGGGCGTTAGGAAAAAGTTCCCGTTAGAACGGGAACTTTGAAAGTTCACGCCTTTGGCGTGAACTTTTGCTTTAGCAGAAGAAAGAAACATCGTGATTTACGGTTTTTGTGGCTTTTGCGGGTTAGGCGGTTGTTGCGGTTTGCGGCTTTTGTGGGTAAATGGCGGTTTTAAGCTTGTTTACAAACGAAAATTCACGCTGTTGACAACAGGCAAAAGTCCGCAAGTTCCCGTCTTAGACGGGAACTTTGAAAATTCGCCAAAGGCAAGTTCACGCCTTTGGCGTGAACTATGAAAATTCGGCAGAGCCGAATTTTTGCGTTGTGGAATTTTCTTAACAAAGTAAAGGCATGATTAACAGCTTTTGCGGGTAAGTGCGGTTTTAAGTCCGTCAGCAAAAGTTCCCGTCTTTGACGGGAGCTTTCAAAGTTCACGCCGTTGACAACAGGTAAAAGTCCGCAAGTTCCCGTTGTTGGCGTGAAAAAGTTCCCGCCGTTGGCGGGAACTTTGAAAATTCGGCAGAGCCGAATTTTTGCACAAGTGAGTGAATTCTTCTTAACAAAGTATAAGGCATGGTTTACGGCTTTTTACGGATAAGGTTGGTAATGACCCTATGGCAATAACCCGATTTTTATTTAATCGTAAAAGTTCCCGTCTTTGACGGGAGCTTTGAAAATTCGCGCATTTAGTTCCCGCCGTTGGCGTGAACTTTGAAAATTCGCCAAAGGTGAATTTTGCGTTGTGAAAACTTCCTAACAAAGTAAAAAGACACGATTTACGGCTTTGCGGTTTGCGGCTTTTTACGGATAAGATTGGCTATGTCCCTATGGCAATAACCCGGTTTTTATTTAATTGTAAAAGTTCCCGTCTTTAACGGGAACTTTTGCTTTAGCAGAAGAAAGAAACATTGTGATTTACGGTTTTTGCGGGTTAGGCGGTTGTTGCGGTTTACGGCTTTTGTGGGTAAATGGCGGTTTT
>JAAYHF010000225.1 GCA_012727485.1 Eubacteriaceae bacterium | reverse complement strand
TATTTGATAATATTTGTTCGCTTCAAAGGTAACCGGGGTTTGACCGTTTTCGGTTATCAATTTATAAGGCACTCTTTGGGCGCCTATGAAAATATGGTGTATCGAATCGTCAATACAGGCGCTCAAATCGATCGAGAAGGTATACTTCGCCGTGGGTGAGGTTGCTGTGGGCGGATTATATGCGGAATTGATACGGTTAACAGCGTTACTTCCCGCCGGATCATAGGTTTCATTAATATAAACAACGGGGATATAAAGCCCCGTGACATCGCGGTTTTGGGTTATGTTGAAGGTATAGGGGGAGTCGATTATAATATCCTTGCCGGTTAAAGGGTCATCGCTTTCGTCGTAGACCGTAAGCAGTTGGCGGTAGGCGGGAACACCTTCTGTGTTGATATACCTTTGCTCATAGACCGGCGAAAAGTGAAGATTATGTACACCAACCTGAGCCTCAACCGGGCTTGCGAGGAGAACAACGGCAAGCAACATCATCAACGCCACAGCAACGGTACGCATAGCCGAAATCCCTTTTTTACTGTTTATAACCATATTATCCATCCCCATATCCAAATTAATCAGCATCGTATTCAGAGGTAATATAATACTCTTTCAGATAGTATCATTATACTTTATCTTAGCGCAAATCATCATACTTTTTTGAAAGAAATCGGTAAACAGTTTGTCTTTTTTGTAAATATCTTAACCGATTTACGAATTCTGTTGTTTTTTGCCTTTACCGAAGGTTTACTCATAAGTATAATAATATATAAAGTATTTCGCAAAACAGAAAGGATTATATAAATGGAAGAAACAAGAATACAGCGGGCCGTAAATCAAATGAAGCAATACGGATTAACCCAAATGCTGGTGACAGAACCGGCGAGTATTTTTTATCTGACCGGGCAGATGATATATCCCGGGGAGCGTATGCTTGCCTACCTGATAAGGGAAAAGGGGGGAAATGTGCTGTTTGTAAACGACCTTTTCACAGCCGCCCCCGGAGATTACGAAATAGTGAGCTTCAACGACATAGACGACGCCCCCGCAAAAATCCTCCCCTACCTCGACGGCGGCAAAGCCCTCGGCATAGACAAGGAATGGCCCTCCCGCTTTTTACTTCGGCTGATGGATCTGAAGGCGGCGGCGGGTTATGTGAATTCGGGAATCGTGGTGGATAAGGTAAGAGCCATTAAGGACGCATCGGAAAGGGAGGCGATGATCTCCTCCTCGCTGATAAACGATAAGGCCATGGGGCAGTTCGCTCTTTTGGTGAAGGAAGGACTCTCCGAAAAGGACATCGCCTCCAAAATATCGGGAATATATAAATCCCTCGGCGCAAAATGCCCCTCGGAGGGCGGAATCGTAAGCTTCGGGGCAAATGCGGCCGACCCCCATCACGGGCCTGACGACACGGTTCTCAAAAAGGGACAATGCGTGCTTTTCGATGTCAGCGGCGTATACAACGGCTATTATTCAGATATGACCCGCACCTTCTTCACCGCACAGCCCACCGAGGAGCAAAGAAAGGTTTACGAGCTTGTGTTAAAAGCAAATTTAGCGGCCGAGGCAATGATACGCCCCGGGGTAGCCCTTAAGGACATTGATGCGGCGGCGCGGGACATCATCTCCGAGGCGGGCTACGGCAAATATTTCACCCATCGCTTAGGGCATTTCATCGGGCTGACTGTCCATGAATACGGGGATGTTTCCTCCGTTTCAGATTGGATAGCCGAGCCGGGTATGGTGTTTTCCGTGGAGCCGGGAATATATCTGCCGGGGAATTTCGGGGTGAGGATAGAGGATCTGGTTATGGTGACCGAAGAAGGCTGCATGGTGCTTAATCATTATCCCAAGGAACTGACGGTGTTGGCGATTTAATTTATTTATTCTCGGATCAAGCGGGAGGGCGGCTTTATCCTGCCCCCCCGCTGTTCTTTTATCCATGGCAGAATGTCTTATTCGCACCTCAGACCCATTCGCCGTTATGGTTAAGTTGCCTGCGGTCTTATTTTTTTAGACTTTCTACTCCTGCGGAAATGTTTCTTGTTCGGGTTATTTTTGTCGTCTGCTTTTTGTAATCGGTAAAATATGAAGTACCATCTATATGAATTTTCCGTTTAAATCTCGTAATAACGGGCTAATTCCGACGATAACGGGGAGCGTCCGAAGAATTGTTGATTTTTCTTTTTTTGGTTTTCTTTTACATAGGACTTTTAGGCTCTGCCGTCGGATTTTTGGGCAGGACAAAGTTTATTTTGTTTCGACTGCATTTTACATAAACCGCATTTTTCAAGTGATATTCTGTCAGAGTGTATTCACTTAAACAGTGATATATGCCGCCGTAAAAACATACACTAAGCGGGTAAAATTATGGATAACAAGAACAAACAGCCCGACAACGAAAAAAGAATTCAAGATGCCGTTACGAAT
>JAAYHF010000224.1 GCA_012727485.1 Eubacteriaceae bacterium | reverse complement strand
GAGCTGGGTGAGGGGGGTGTTTTTTGGGAAGGTGGGGGGAGAGTGGAGGAGGGGGAGTAGTGGGGAGTAGGAAAAAGCAAAGCTTAAAGCAAAGCTTTTGCTTTGCTTTTGCTTTGCTTTGTGAATATTGAAAAGTGAAAAGTGAAGAATTGTGGTGCAAAATATTCGCAAAACTTCGCCTTTGGCGAATTTTTGGCGAATTTTGAAAGTTCCCGCCACCGGCGGGAACTTTTGGGGACTATTGTTTAACACAAAAAAAAATAAAAAAGGAGCAAAAATGATAAGAATCACATCGGCCAACGGCGAGGGGAATTATTCTTTCGCGGGGCTTTCCACGGATACGAGGCCTTCAAAGAGGGTTTGTGTCGTGGACGGGAGGAAGATAAGAATATCCCAGGGGGCGAGCATACTTTTGACGGACACCTTTGAGGTGCTTTTCGCCCAGGAGGACGGGGAAGACATAGAATGGAGCAGTGGAGTATGAACGCAGAGGCGGTTTTTGCATTGATGGACAAGAAGAAGGCAAACAGGGGGGAGGGGGCGCCCGTTGTTACGGACAGCACCACCACTGCGGCCACGCTTGAAATGGAGCCGAACAAGCTTTACATATACTCCGGGGGGCTGACCGCCCTTACGATAACCTTTGCGGAGGGGGGCGAGGGGGCGGCGGAGTACAGGATTTGTTTCAAGAGCGCCGCAAGCGCGCCGACGGTGAGTTTGCCCAACACGGTGGTTTTCTCCCCGGCGACCCCGATTTACGAAGCTGACAAGTGGTATGAGTTTTCTTTTATCCCCTTGGGAAATAAATACATGGGGGTTTTCACCTACACACAGGCATGACGAGAAGAAACGGAATACTTTCGCAATATGGAATAACAACGGGAAGCGGGCAGAACTTCACCCTAAACGGCACGAAGCGCTGTTCGCTTTCCCATTACGGGAAAAATGTCCTTTACGGCAAATCCCTTCAGTCGGCCACCCCCTCCCCCGAGGCCCCTTCGGATATTGTTCACTCGCTTAATCCCTGCATTTCGATAGGTGGGAAGAACCTTTTGAAAAACAATGCGGGCAGCGGCACAACCAGGGGAGTGACCCGCACCACCGACGGGGACGGGGTGACAACCCTCACGGGCACGGTCACCGGCACGGGCACCATTCTGACGGTTAATACGGTGAGCCTTCCCGCCGGGGTATACAAATTCAGCGCGGTGGGTTGGGAAAACGCCCCCGCAAACGCCGGCAGGGTCTATCTTTATATAAACAATGTCAATAAATTCATGATGTCCCCCGCCGATACGCAGAATTCCTACACGGTGATAACCCTCACCGCCCAAAGCGAGGTGAAGGTTAATTTGGTGGGGCAAAAGGACGCGGTTTTCGAGGGCTTGCAGTTGGGATTTCAGATAGAAGCGGGGCAGACCTTCACGGGCTTTGAGCCCTATCGTATCTGTTCCCTTGAAACCGAACTCACCCTGAGGGCGATACCCATGGAAGCAACTTACGACGATCCCGATTACACCGCTGACGGGGTGAAGTGGGCGGCGGACAGCATTGATTTGATAAGCGGGGTAATAACGAGGAAGATCGGCGTGAAGACCTTCGACGGGAGCGAGAGCTTTTCTTTCGCCTCCACCAAGACCTCGGGGCAGCGGGGGTTTTGCCATATATTGAATTCCTCCGTCACCCGCAACAACGCCGACATACTTTGTCGAGCCACCCACATGGAGGCGGTGAACAACCATTCCGCTTCCCAAAGTTCCTTTTATAATCAATACAAGCTTAATATGGTCAGCTACAATATGCTGAATATCTATTTCTATTTGGACAGCCTGAAAACCTCCGCCGTGGCGGATTTCAAGGATTGGCTTGCGGCCCAAAACACGGCGGGAAGCCCGGTTACGGTTTATTATCTTCTGCCCCAACCCACAACGGAGAGCCTCACTTCCCCGAGCCTTGCCACCTTCGAGGGGGTGAGCTATGTGAATGTTTATGGGGATCAGACCTTGGCCCACGGGGTAGCAAGCGGGGTGCGGGGGAGGGTTGAATGAGGGTAGGGGATTTTGGGTATAAGCTCGATCCCCATGAAACCGCAGTTAATGCGAAGGATATGCCGCAGGGCGGGGGGAAAGGCAGGGCGAAGGGTTGGACGATAGATAGTTAAAAGGACAATCAAAAAGACAATCTAAAGTACAAGCTAAAGTACAAGCCGAAGGACAATTTAAAAGATAACGGGGGGAAGCCGCTTATCGGAATGGTGAGGGGCTTTCTTGATTTTCGGGCTTTGCCTTCGTTGAAGGGGCGGGGCGAATGAAAACGGGCAGACAAGCCGAAAGGCAAGACAAAAGGTAATTAAAAAGACATTCTAAAACAAGCCGAAGGATAATTCAAAAGAAAACAGGGGAGTCGCTTATCGAAATGGTAGGGGGTTTTCTTGCATTTCCGGGCTTTGCCTTCTTTGAAAGGGCGGGCATCGCTCTCCTTGAAGCCTTTGAAGGTGTGGGGTGTGGGGCTACTTTCGGGAAGCGGAGCTTTGTGCGGGGGTGTCGGTGAATTGCGGGGTAGGGTGTTCCCAAAACCGCAGTTAGAGCGAAGGACAAACCGCAGGACAATTTAAAAGAAAACAGAGGGAAGTCGCTTATCGGAAGGGTAGGGGCTTCCTTGCTTTGCCGGACTTTGCAAGCTTTACTGGCTTTGAAGTCCTTAAAGCCTTTGAAGGGGCGAGGTGTGGAGCTATTTTCGGGTAGCGGAGCTTTGTCCGGGGGTTGTCGGCGGATTGTGGGGGTGGGCGTAATGATAAGAAGTATAGAAGATATGCCTTATTCCCAAAACCCGCAGGATAGAGCGGAGGACAAACCGCAGGGCAGGCGAATGAAAACGGGCAGACAAG
>JAAYHF010000223.1 GCA_012727485.1 Eubacteriaceae bacterium | reverse complement strand
GATATGATGCTTTCATGGAAGGGCTCCTTCTTTTGTTTTCTCTATTATAACATGTTTATTGTCGACAGCGTCTAAGAGCTATGTGAAATTTCGATATAAAATCTGCTGCTTGCAAAGGTGGCTTCATTGATATTTCGCAGTAACTGCTTAATTATAGTTGTGTCTTTATGCTGTTTTATGTATTCTTCATAAAAGATAACGACTTGCGCCGCAAAATCCAATGCTTTCTTTCATTTATAAACTCCTTTAAGTGAAAAGTGAAAAAGCAAAGTTAAACTTTGCTTTCGTTAAAAATGAAAAGTGAAGAGTACAGAACTTAACTAATACAATCTCAAAGTTCTTCACTCTTCACTTTTATCTTTTCACTCACTTGACGATAGTCAAGTTCCGGCGCCCCCTGTAGGGCTCGAACCTACGACCTAACGGTTAACAGCCGTGCGCTCTACCAACTGAGCTAAGGAGGCGTGCATTTGTTATTATACCCGAAAAGTTTTAAAAGTCAATATAATGTTATCCTGTTTTGCGAAATTATTTTTCGGGTTTTCTCTCTCCTCTTTTGACAGGTTTTTTGGCGCGGGACATACATTTTGCCACTTCGTCGGGGGTAAGTTCCCTATATTCGCCCACACCCAACTCTCCGAGGGAGATGCCCGCCTCTTTGGTGCGCTTCAGGGTTTTTACCGGGTGGCCGATTATTTCGCACATTCTTCTTATTTGGCGGTTTCTGCCCTCCGTGATGGTTATTTCAATCAGGCTGTCGCCGTTGATGCGCTTTAAAAGTCTGATCTTCTTTGCTCCCACCCTCACATCGTCCAAAAGCACACCCTTGGAAAGCTTCTTTAGATCCCTATCGTCCACGGAGCCTGTTAGCAGGGCGATATACTGCTTTTCCTTCTCGAATTTCGGGTGGGTCATGATATAGGAAAAATCCCCGTCGTCGGTGATGAAGATAAGCCCCTCGGTGTCCTTATCGAGCCTGCCCACGGGGAAAAGCCTTCTGTTTTCCGTGTCGATATAGTCAAGCGCCGTCTTTTCTCCCCGGGTTGACATTGCCGCAGAGATGACATCGGCGGGCTTATTGAGCATATAATAAACTTTCTTTTCCTTTAATTTGATGACCTTGCCGTTGAGCTTCACCACATCCTTTTCGGGATTTATGTCCGTGGAAAGATTGGTCACCGTCTCGCCGTTCACGCTGACCTTTCCGCTTGTGACAAGCACTTCCGATTTTCTTCTCGATGCGACGCCGCTTGAGGCGAGAAATCTGTTTATTCTCATTACATCTCCTTTACAAGCCGATAAGAAAGCGCATAAGACACTAATGGCTTTAAATTGACTTGCAGTTAATAATATCAAAAAAAAGCCCAGAATACAGCAATTTAAAAATTAATATGGAAATAAGCTGTTCACTGTGCCGTTTTCCTTTATAATATAGGGCGTAATAACGGAGGCACAAGTTGTCGCACTATTTTTTTGAAGGATTCGATACGGTAAAGCTTGCCGAGCAATTCGGCACACCCTTATATGTGATGAGTATGGACAGAATACTTCGGGCAATCGGCTCATTGAAGACCGCCTTTGAGGGGAATATAGACGATATAAAGATAAGTTATGCGGGCAAGGCCTTTCTCAACAGGGCGATGTGCCGCATTGTCAAGAAAAGCGGAATAGGGTTGGATGTGGTGAGCGGGGGAGAGCTTTACACAGCCCTTTGCTCCGGAGTTGACCCGAAGGACATCACCTACCACGGCAATTACAAATCCCCCGCGGAAATGCGGGAAGCCATAGAAAGCGGGGTGGGGGTCATCACCGTTGACGGCAGGGAGGAAATATCCGCCTTGGATAATATCGCCGATGCGATAGGGAAGAAAGTCGATATTCACCTGAGGGTAAACCCCGGCGTCGAGGCCCATACCCACGAATTTATATCAACGGGCAAAACGGATTCCAAATTCGGCATACCCTTGGGCGAAGTTGGAAAGGCCGCAAAAATGGCGAAGGAAGCGAAGAACATCAACCTTATCGGTCTGCATTGCCACATCGGCTCCCAGATAAGCCTGCCCGACCCTTACTCTCTGGCGTTGGAGATAATGCTTAAAACCGCCTGCGACTTGAGGGAAGAAGGAATAAACATAACCGAAATCAATATGGGAGGGGGCTTCGGCATTCGTTACACCGAAGCGGACGACCCCTTTGATTTGGAGGGCTTTGCGAAAAATATGGGGGAAAACTTAAGAAGGCTTTGCTCGAAGCTGAATTTCCCCATTCCGAAGATAATCATCGAGCCGGGCAGATATATCGTCGGGCCTGCGGGGATAACCCTTTATACCGTCGGCGCCGTTAAGAATATCGAGGGAGTGAGAAAGTATGTCACGGTGGACGGCGGCATGAACGACAACCCCCGCCCCGCCCTCTACGATGCCCGTTACAGCGCTTTGGCGGCGAACAAGGCCGATATACCCGCCGAAGAATATGAGAAGGTTACCGTCAGCGGCAGGAGCTGTGAGGCGGATACCCTGATTAAGGATATTTATCTTGCCAAGGTGGTCCCCGGGGATATCATCGCCGTTTTGGATACGGGGGCTTACTGCTATTCCATGGCGAGCAATTATAACCGCCTGGCTGTACCCAAAATGGTCATGACCTATGGGGATAAGGCAGAGGTGATAGAAAGGGAACAGACCTACGAGGATTTGATCGGCAGAGATATAATTCCTTCATGGCTGTGAGGTAAAAAATTTGCTGGATAGATTACTATATTATTTTCTTATGATTATCTCGGCGCTCCTTTCGGTGAGTATACACGAATGCGCCCACGGCTATACCGCCCTGGCCTTCGGAGATCCGACCGCCAAGATAGAAGGCAGGCTGACCTTAAATCCCTTAAAACACATTGATATTCTCGGGCTTATCATGCTTATCCTGCTTAAGATAGGCTATGCCAAACCCGTTCCCATAAACCCTTTTTTCTTTGAGGATAGGAAGAAAGCCATGTTCGCCGTGAGTGCGGCCGGGCCGCTATCAAATCTTATTATAGCGGTCGTGTCCGGAAGGCTTGCCCTTCTTTTCGCCTCGCTTTCTTGGAACAGCTATGTGGTGTTGTTCTTCGTTTTGCTCTGTCAGCTCAATGTGGGTTATGCGGTATTCAATCTCTTGCCCTTTCCCCCGCTGGACGGCTCGAAAATGTTCGCCTCACTGCTTCCCGCAAAATGGGAAATGTGGTTTTATAAATATCAAAAATATCTTTATGTGCTTGTTTTGATAATGTATTTCGCCGGGGTTTTGGATAAGATAATCAACCCGGTAATTCGGGTAATATATTCTGTTATTATCTCATGAATTTATTGATTGGTAAGAAAGAGCCGGAAAGGTCATAAGTATGCAAAATGTATCTTTTGAAGTTTTTGAAGGCCCCCTCGATTTGCTCCTTTCGCTTATAGCGAAAAACGAGATCGATGTTTTCGATATACCCATGGCCTTGGTGACCCGACAGTACATGGAATATATTTACACGGCGGGCATGCTCGACATCGAACTTGCCACGGAATTCATCGTGGTGGCTTCCCAGTTGATCGAAATAAAATCCCAAATGATGCTTCCCCCCGAGGAGGACGAGCAGGGGGAAACCCCGCCTGACCCCAGGCAGGAATTGGCGGAAAGAATAGCCCAATACAGGGTTTTCAAAGCGATAAGCGAATATATGAAGAATAAACAGACGGCCTATTATTCGATGATAGAAAAGGAGAGCGAGTATTTCCCCTCCCTCAAGGAGGAATATGCGCCCATTGATGCGGCAATGCTGACCGCGGCTTTAAAAAGGTTGCTTCTTCGCTTTGATACGGCAAACCTTGAATATGAGGAATATACCGTGGCCGCAGACGAGCTGGCGGTGGCGGACGCCATAGAAATGGTGAGGGAGATACTTAAAAAAGAGAGAAAGGCGAGCTTTCTTGCCCTCTTTGGCCAAAGACCCTCCAGAGGTAGGATAATATCGGTATTCCTTGCGGTTTTGGAAATGGTGAAGGAAAACGAGATAGAAATAACGCAGGAAGGGCTTTACGGCGATATAAGGATAACGGTGGTTTGATATGGAAGATGAAAGATTAAAAAGCGCGGCGGAGGCGATTCTCTTTGCGGCGGGGCAAAGCGTCCCTTTGGGGGGCATCGCAAAAGCCCTCGGGGTGAGCGATAAGGCGGCCAAAGAGCTGTTGGAGGAGCTTAAAAGGGAATATGACCGAGCCAACAGGGGCATACGCCTTGTTCAAATGGAAAACGAGTACCAAATGCTTTCCCGGGGGGATTATATAGAATACATACGCCGCATAATTCGGGGAACTTCCTCCGCCTTCATGTCCCAAGCGGCTTTGGAGACTCTGGCGATCGTCGCTTACCGACAGCCCGTAACCCGTTCCGATGTGGAATTTATCAGGGGGGTAAGCTCCTCCTCCTCCTTGGATCTGCTCATAGAAAGAGGGCTTGTGCGCCCCGGGGAAAAGCTGGATATTCCCGGCAGACCCATGGGTTATGAAACCACAGGCGAATTTTTAAAATTGATGAATTTGGAAACTTTGACCGATCTGCCGGATTTCGAAACATTCAGCGAAGGGCTTCAGTTGCGATTGGGCGAGAATACCGAGGTAGAAAATGGATGAAAAGAAAAGGGAAGAACTGCTTTTCCGCAACGAAGAACTGATAAGAATATTAAAGAAAAAAATAGATAAACTTTGCCCCGAATATGTGGATTTGATCGCCATTTACGGCTCCTTTGCCCGGGGGGATTACGACGAGAGGAGCGATGTGGATGTTCTGGTGGTGATAAACGACGAAAGGGGCAGAGCCTTCGCAAAATCCTTCATAATAGGGGAGGTGGGCTACGATTTTTATGCCCTAAGTTGGGAGAATTTAGAGGCCGATGCGGATTTCAATGTTTTTTCCCTCTCCAGACTTGTGGATTCCCGCACAGTCTGGTTCAGGGAATCCTCGGTGTTATCCCGCTTCGAAAAACTGAGGGATAAGGCCCTTGCGGTGATAAGCGGCGGGGTTAGCCCTAAGCTTTTGGATATGGCGGAGGATTCGCTGAATTATGCGATCAATGCCTACGGTAAGGCGATGCTCACCGAGGACTACGGCAAAATGCGTTTTTACAGCGCCGGGGTTATCTTCGGGGTTTCCTCTGCGGCCTCTCTGATGAACGCCACCTATTTCAAGCTTTCCGACGGGCGAAGAATGGAAGAATTTCAGCGCATGGCCCTGCCCGAGGGCTTTGCCCAATGCTTCATGAGGATTATAACCGAAAAGCGGGGGATCGAAATAAAATCCGCCATGGCTCTGCTTTTAAGGCAGATGGAGGCATTTTTAAATCAACTGCGCGGCAAGTACATACGCAAAAAAAATCCCTCCCCCGAGGAACTCAGGGGGACTTATGAGGAAATGTATTCGAATTACAGGGGAAAGATCCTCCGCGCCCGCGAAACGCAAAATCCCCTCGCCGCCTTCCTTGCGGGGGCAGGTTGTCAGGATTTTTACAACGATATATTGAAGGACTGCGAAACTCAACCCATGGATTTGATGAAAGATTTCAGGGCTTCCCAGCTTGAAATGTTTGCGGAAAGCTTCGATAAATGCTTGGACGAGTATAAAAAGCAATACGACAGGCAGGGAATGAAGGTCGCCAAGTACGAATCGCTGAAGGCTTTTGAGAGGGATTATCTGAAATAAATAAAGACCTCATTTCCCTTGATGGCTCTAAAATATTGCGATTATTATTTGCAGGGAACGGTAAGCGAATTGCGGTTTGCGCCTTTCGGTCATAGATGCGAGATTATCTTTCCCGTAAAGCTCATACTCTTTGGAATCTTTTTATGAAGCGATAGGCGATCGGCTTTAATAAAAAAGCTCGGACAAACTGTGTCCGAGCTTTTATCGGTTTAGGCGGCGCTGTATAATTCAGAGTAAAAAGCAGGCTTTCCTGAATAATTCTTTTGATAGCATACCGCATGAATAATCTTCCGTGTTCCGAGGCGCCGTTCGAGAGTTGCGGGGGAACTCCTTTCTTTATCCTGCTTACCATTCGCCTTTCAAGGCCGTTGGGGTTTTCCAAGGAATTTCACCGTATCTATAATGGCCTCGTCCGATATTGTGCGCTTCTTTAATTTTATGTGTCCCTTCGGTGCGGCTTGATGATCAGCCACCCAAATAGGCCTTTTTCACATTTTCATTCACCGCAAGCTCACTGCCCTTTCCGGAAACGGTTATCTCCCCGGTGTCCATGACATAGCCAAAGTCTGCGGTCTTCAGGGCCATGTGGGCGTTTTGCTCTATCAGCAGAATAGTCACCCCCCGGGAGCGAATGGTGTTTATCACATTGAAGATTTCCTTCACGAATATGGGAGAAAGCCCCAAGGAGGGTTCGTCCATCATCATCAGCTTCGGGCGGCTCATCAGCGCCCTTGCCACAGCGAGCATCTGCTGTTCTCCGCCGGACAAGGTTCCCGCATTCTGCCAATGGCGTTCCTCAAGTCTGGGGAAGATGCTGTAAACCCAATTAATATCTTCCTTCAAATCGTCCCGACGAAGATAAGCGCCGATTTTTATGTTTTCCAACACCGTCAAATCCGGGAATATCCGCCTGCCCTCGGGCACAAGGGTCACTCCCATGCGAACGATGTCTGTGGTATTCTTGCCTGTGATGTCGTTTCCGTTAAAGATAATGGAACCGCCTGCGGGCTTGATCAACCCCGCAATGGCCTTTAAGGTGGTGCTTTTTCCCGCGCCGTTTGCCCCGATGAGGGTTACCACCGAACCCTGAGGCACCTCGAAGCTGATGGATTTAACGGCCTTTATTCCGCCGTAGTTCACTATCAAATCATTTACTTTAAGCATCTTCGTCCACCCCCAAATAGGCTTCTATAACAGCGGGATTATTGCTTATCTCATCGGGAGTTCCCTCGGCGATGAGCTTGCCGAAATCCAAAACGTAAATTCTGTCCGCTATTTGATTGACGAAATCCATGTGGTGTTCTATCAGCAAAACGGATAGTCCGTAATGCTCCTTAATATCGCGGATAAATTCGCTCAGCTCCAGCGTTTCGTTGGGGTTCATTCCCGCCGCCGGTTCGTCCAAAAGCAACACCTTCGGGCCGGTCGCCAAGGCTCTTGCTATCTCCAGCCTTCTTTGCAGACCATAGGGCAGACTGCCCGCTATTTCGTCTTTATAACGGTAAAGATCCTGCATTTCGAGCAGTTCCTTCGTTTCCTTACGCATACGGGCTTCTTCCTTGAAATTAAGCCTGAGCATGGCTGTGAGTACATTCTGCCTTGACCTCATGTGTTTTGCCACAAGCACATTGTCAAAAACCGTTTCGTCCTTAAAGAGCCTTATATTCTGGAAGGTTCTTGCTATGCCTAACTTGGTTATCTTATCGGGAGTGCGGATAATCACATCTTTTTCGAATTTTTTATTGCTCCCGCCGAAGGTCTTTATCCCCCTTCTTTTGGGGTGGTTGGCTATGATCTTCCTGCCTTCCAAATAAATTGCGCCGTTGGTGGGGGTGTAAACCCCGGTAATGCAGTTGAAGGCTGTGGTCTTCCCTGCGCCGTTCGGCCCGATTAGTGCCACAATCTCGCCTTCGTTCAATTCCATGGAAAGGCTGTCCACGGCGGTGACTCCGCCGAATTGCATCGTCAGGTTGTCGAGTCTGAGTATAACTTCGCTCATTTCCCCGCACCTCCCTTCGCCGCTTTTTTCTTCTTTATAAAAGCCGTAATCTTTTCATATATTCCGGTTATGGAGAATTCCCTCGTTCCCATAAGGCCTCTGCGGTAGAAAAGAACAATGAGCATTATGATAACCGAAAAGACCACCTTGCGGAAACCCGAACGAAGCAGGGGTATCTTGAAAGCCCCGATGAAGGTTTCCTGATCCAAAAATCTCAGCCACCATTCGTTTGCGGCGATATATAGGAAGGAAGCCAAGACAGAGCCGGTTATCGAGCCTATCCCGCCGATGACCGCTATGAGAAGCAACTCGTCGGAAAGCGCGGCGGTGAAGGTACTTGCTTTTACCGTGAGCTGATACATCGCCAAAAGCCCGCCGCCTATCCCTGCGAAAAAGGAGCTTATCACAAAGGCTTGAAGCTTTGTTTTAAAAAGGTTTATTCCCATGGCTTCCGCGGCTATCTCGTCGTCGCGCATGGCCTTGTAGGCCCGCCCGTAACTTGAATTGATCAGAAGCATCATGGCGGCAAGGCACAGCCCCACCACCCCGAAGGGGAAAAGCACGGAGGAAAACCCCGGGAAACTGCGAAGAATGTTGGAGCCGTTGGTTATAACCCCCAATTTATCCCATTGGAATATGGCCCGAAGGATTTCCGCAAAGCCGAGGGTGGCAATGGCAAGATAGTCGCTTTTGAGCTTTAACACCACAAAGCCGATGAGGAAGGCGAAGAATGCCGCCACCAGCCCGCCCAAAATGAGCGCCGCCCAAACGGGTATGGTGAATTGCACCAGCCCGCCGTCGTAATACTGATAAATATTCTCCCTCATTTCCACGGGTATGGTGAATATGGCGAAGGTGTAGGCTCCTAAAAGCATGAAGCCCGCTTCCCCCAGGGAGAAAAGCCCGGTGAAGCCCTGAAGCAGGTTTATTGCGGCCACGAGCAGGGCATATATCGCTCCCTTTTTGAGAACGACGAAAAGCATCGAGGCGGTGTTCATGGTCAGCTCCATTACCCAAAGCCCCCCGAAAAGAAGCACGATCAGTGCAGAAGATATGATAATTCGTTTTTTGTTAGTCATTTTCTTATACCTTATCCGTTTTCTTTTCGCCGAACAGTCCGCTGGGCATGAAGATTAAAACGATTATGAGCAGGGCGAAGGTGAAGGCGTCCGAGAAGGTCGTCCAGCCCAAACCCTTTATAATGTTTTCACATATACCGATTAAAAATGCGCCGATCACTGCTCCCGGTATGGAGCCTATCCCTCCGAAAACCGCCGCGACAAAGGCCTTAAGCCCGGGCATTGCGCCGGAGGAGGGAACTATGGCGGTGTAGTTTGTGAAATAAAGCATCGAACCTATGGAAGCCAAGAATGTACCTATGATAAAAGTCATACTGATGACATTATCTATCTTAATACCCATCAGGCGGGAAGTTTCAAAGTCGTCTGCGACGCTTCTCATCGCCATGCCTATCTTGGTATATTTTATCAATGTTACCAGAGCCACCACCAGAAGAATAACCAATATGGGAGTTACAACGGTGACCATTTTCGTGGTCGCCCCCCATATCGTAACGGAATTGCTGATGAAGGGTATCTGCGGATATTGCTTGGAAAGTCCCCCGGTGATATAAAGGGCAAGGTTCTGAATGAGATAACTCATTCCCAAAGCGCTTATCATGGCGCTTGTTCGGGGAGCGTTGCGAAGCGGTTTATAAGCCACTTTTTCTATCGTAAAGCCCAAAGCCACGGTGAATAAAACGGTAAGGGGCAGGCTTATTATAAGGGGGCTTACGGTGCTTATATAAAAGCAAATAAGGCCGGCGGTCATAAAAACGTCCCCGTGGGCAAAGTTGACCAGGCGCAGTATTCCGTAAACCATCGTGTAGCCGATGGCTATGAGGGCATATTGCCCGCCGACGGATATACCCGCTAATATATAGGGCAGATTTGTTTGGAAAAAACCCGCAATGGCTTGAAAAAAACCGCCCCCCGAAATTTCGGCCATGCCCATCAGTAAAAATTCATTCATAATTACACTCCGTCAACAAAGCCCGCAAGCGGGCTGCATTGTATATTAAGCATAGTAGCATGGCGGAGGTTTTTCCCCCGCCATGCTGCGTTTTATAAGGTAAGTTTATTCGGATTATTTGGCTGCGCTCTGTTCGGTGATGAATTTGAAAGCGCCGGTGGCGGTGTCAACGCCCACCATGAAGATGGCGTCCTTATCGACGTCGCCGTTTTTATCGAAGGCGACCGAACCGGTCACTCCGCTATAGGTGACATTCCAAAGAGCGTCGTTGATGGCCTTGGAATCCTTGCTGTCGGCGGCTTTGATGGCTTCGAGGGCAACAAAGTAGGAATCGTATCCCAAGGGGGAGACTGCTGCGACGGTGTCGTTGCCGCCGTTGGCGGTGAGCTTGTCGGGGTTATCCTTGAGCCATTTCTTGAATCCTTCGGTGAACTGCTTGGTGGTGTCGTTCACTTCGGAATAGAAGAAGGTGGAGAATGCTATGTTCAGATTAGTTCCCTTTGCGGCTTCCGCAATAACATTGGAATCCCAAGTATCTCCGGCGAGCAGGGGCATTGCCAGCCCTTGAGCGTTGGATTGCTCGATGAGCAGTGCGGCGGGCTCGATGTTGATTGGGGCGAAGAAGCAGTCCGCCTTGAGCTTTGCGGCATTGGCTATGTAGGAAGTGTAATCGCTGTTTCCTACGGGATAGGTTTCATTGGCCACGATGTTTCCGCCGAGAGCCTTGAATTCTTCCATGAAGTAATTCACCAGACCCACGGAATAGTCGTCTCCGAGTTCAGCGAGGCAGTAAATATTGCGGGCCTTGAGGGTTTCGTAGGCATAATCCGCGAGGACTTTGCCCTGGAAGGTGTCAAGGAAGCAAATGCGGAAATAGTAGGAGTTGCCGAGGGTGACCTGCGGGTTGGTGCAGGATATTCCGATGCAGGGGATACCCGCCGCTTCGAAGGTCGGGCCGGAAGCGATGCAAAGAGCGCTACCGTAGGCTCCCAATACAACACTGCATCCTGCGGAAACCAAAGACTGCGCCACAGAGGGGCATTTGGCGGTATCTGTTTCGTTATCGACTATAACCAGCTTTACCTGATAGGTTTCGCCCGCAATGTCGATGGTGGGTTGAACAAAGTTGGCATACTCGATGCCGAGGGTTTCCTGCTTTCCTCCCGCTCCGCTTTCTCCTGTTGCGGGTTCGTTTACTCCTATGTAAACGATTTTCTCATCGGCTTTTCCGCCGCCGCCGCAGGAGGCAAAGCTCAGCGCAAGGGCGCAGATCAGAACCAGTGACAATAGCTTTTTCATTTTTTCCTCCAATTAATTAATTTACTTAATATAATTAATAAAAATTACCAATGTGCCGAAAGTAGGTTTCTTTTTATTAATGATTAAGCAATTTTAACTTAATTTTAATAGAATAGCAAGCCTAAATTGGGATTTTATGTATTTTAATCCTAAAAAACGAAAAAAATCATGGCTCATTCGGGTGAAATGGGCGGAAAAGATAGTATACTTGAAATAATAACCCCGGGGTTGTTGAATAAACGAAACTTTATTTTAAAAAGGTCTTCGCGTAAAGGGGTTTTGTTTTTAGTTGAATTTCCTGCTTTTAAGACATAAAAATAAGCAAAATACGCAATATGGCTTTGGTTTGATAAAATTCGTGATATAATTTTTTCATGGTAAAATTGGATCAGAGGCTTTCGACAGTATTTTCGCTTTGCGATAAATGCGATGTTTTTGCGGATATCGGCAGTGATCACGGAAAATTGCCTGTGGCCCTTCTTCAAAGCGGCATAATAAACCGCGCCCTCATAACCGATATAAATTCAAAGCCGCTTGAAAATTCCGAAAAATGCGCCTTGCGTGAGAATGTGGCGGAAAAGTGCGGTTTTTTTCTCGGGGACGGTTTGAGCGCCATTGAAGGGTTCTCCCCGCAGGGCATTGCCTTATGCGGCATGGGGGGTAGGCTGATGGCGGATATATTGGAGAGGGGCAGGGAAATAGCCGTTAAAGCCGAATATATAATTCTCCAGCCCATGAAGGCTCACGAGGAATTGCTTGAATATCTCGATTTAAACGGTTATGAGATCCTCTGCGAGCGAATAACTGCGGATAAACACCTTTTTTATCATATATATAAAGCGGCCTATAAAAATTTGCCCGCAAGAAAAAGGGATTATTACGAAAGGCTCTTTTCGGAAAAGCTGATTTGCGCCTTTGACCCGATAATGCGTAGATATTTGGAATATAGGCTTGAAGTTGCGAGAAAAATATCGGATAATGTAAGGAATGGCTCCTCCCGTGAAAACGGGGAAACATCGGGAGAACTTGTCAGGCAGATAGAAAAAAGGTTGGTGCGTTATGAGAATAGGTTCGATAATTGATTTGATAGAGCTTTATGCCCCGCCCTCCCTGGCGGCCGATTGGGATAACAGCGGCCTGCAAATAGGCTCGCGCAAGGAAAACGCCCAGCGGGTCATGGTTTGTCTGGATGTGACCGGGCCCGTTATAGAAGAAGCCCTTAAATATAAAGCCTCTCTTATCGTCTCCCACCACCCCCTTTTCTTTCGTCCCGTGAAAAATATCCTCGACGACCCCAAGGGGGAAATGATTCGAGCCATTGTTTCGGAAGGGCTGAATGTTTATTCCTGCCACACACCCTTCGACGCTTCGAGATACGGAATAAACGCCTACAACGCCTTTCGGCTGGGCATTGCCGCCGAGGGCTATTTGGAGCCTTCCCCCGACCCGGCCTACGGCTACGGCACATACGGGGATTTGAAGGAAGAAATCTCCTTCACGGAGCTTGCGAAAAAGGTCAAAGCCGTCTTTGGGGCGCAGGCGATAAAAGTATCCTCCTTCGGGGAGGGGAGAATGGTTTCCCGAGCCGCCTTCATGGGGGGCGCAGGGGACGATTACATCAATAAGGCCAAAATGATGGGGGCGGATGTTTATATCACCGCCGATGTCAAAAACAGCGGCTTCATGAAAGCCGCCGAGCTGGAGATGCCCCTGATGGTATTGAGCCATTTCGAAACGGAAAAATGCTTCATAAAAATTATGAAGGATCTCATCACAAAGGAATGTCCTTCGCTGATGGTGCTGGAAAGCGCGGCGGGGGATTTCGAAAAAATCATTTAGTTAAAAAGCGTCGGCAGGTCGGTTGGTCGCGTCGCATTGCGGCGAGGAAAGTCCGGGCTCCGCAGGGCAGGGTGCCTGATAACGTCAGGCGAGGGCAACCTTAGGGAAAGTGCAGCAGAAAGGAAACCGCCTCCTTCGGGAGGCAAGGGTGAAAGGGCGAGGTAAGAGCTCACCGGCCGCCGGGAAACCGACGGGCTATGAAAACCCCATCCGGAGCAAGACTAAGAAAGGGCATAAAACCGGCGGCCCGCCGGGCCCATGGTAAGTCGCTTAATGACGCCGGCGACGGCGTTTCAGACAGATGACCATTAAAACAGAACCCGGCTTATGAACCTGCAGACGCTTTTATATAAAAAAATTCAGCTTTCTCTTGAAAGGAGATAACATGGGTAAAAACATGAAAACAATGGATGGAAACACCGCCGCGGCAAATGCCGCCTATGCCTTTACCGAGGTGGCGGCGATATATCCCATTACCCCTTCTTCCACCATGGCGGAGCTTGTGGACGAATGGTCCGCAGGGGGCAAAAAGAATATATTCGACCGCCCGGTGATAGTTTCCGAAATGCAATCCGAGGGCGGAGCTGCGGGAGCGTTGCACGGTTCCCTTTCCGCCGGAGCCTTGACCACCACCTTCACCGCCTCCCAGGGGCTACTGCTTATGATCCCGAATATGTATAAGCTTTCCGGGGAGCTTCTCCCCGCCGTATTCCATGTTTCGGCAAGGGCTGTCGCCGGCCATGCCCTCTCCATTTTCGGAGATCATTCCGATGTCATGGCGGCCCGTCAGACGGGTTTTGCGATGATCGCCTCGGGCAATGTTCAGGAGATCATGGACTTGGCCGGGCTTTCTCACCTTTGCGCCATCGAATCCTCCCTGCCCTTCCTCCATTTCTTCGACGGTTTCCGCACCAGCCATGAAATTCAAAAGATTGAAACCATAGATTACAGCGTATACGAAAAATTGCTGAATAAAAAAGCCCTCAGCGCCTTCAGACAGAAGGCCTTAAACCCCGATAACCCCTTCACCAAGGGAAGCGCCCAAAACCCGGATATTTATTTCCAGGCCAAAGAGAGCGCAAACAAATTCTATGACGAATTGCCCGATATAGTTGACGATTATATGGGCCGCCTTTCCGAATACACAGGCAGAAGATACCACCCCTTTGATTATTACGGAGACCCCCGCGCCGAAAAGGTCATCGTCGCCATGGGTTCCGTTTGCGATGCGATAAAAGAAACAGTGGATTATCTGAATGAAAAAGGAGAGAAAACCGGCCTTATCAGCGTGCATCTTTATCGCCCCTTCTCGATAAAATATCTGATGAATGTACTGCCCCAAAGCGTCAAAAAGATTGCCGTTTTGGACAGAACAAAGGAGGCGGGAGCCGCAGGTCAGCCCCTTTATCTCGATATAGTCAACGCCCTCGGTAATATGAAGGATGTTTCGGTTGTGGGAGGCATTTACGGACTTGGCTCAAAGGACACCACCCCGAGCCAAATAAAAGCAGTCTTTGACAACCTTGAGAATGTAAATCCGAAGAACAATTTCACCATCGGCATCACGGACGATGTCACCCTGCGCTCCCTCGAAGTGACCGACAGCATCGACACAGTACCCGCAGGAACGGTGAGTTGCAAATTCTGGGGATTGGGAAGCGACGGCACGGTGGGCGCAAACAAGAGCGCCATCAAGATAATCGGGGACAACACCGATATGTACGCCCAGGGCTATTTCGCCTACGATTCAAAGAAATCCGGCGGAGTCACCATATCCCATCTGCGCTTCGGCCCGAAACCCATAACTTCTTCTTACTATATAGAAAAGGCGGATTTTGTTTCCTGCTCTGCCCAGAGCTACATAGGGCAATATGATATGACCTGCGATGTGAAGCCGGGCGGAGTATTCCTGCTCAATACCGCCTGGGATTTGGAAGAACTTACCGCTAATCTTCCCGGGGCAATGAAGCGGGATATAGTAAATAAGAATATCGAGTTTTACACCATAGATGCGGACGGTCTGGCGGGTAGCTTGGGGCTCGGCCGCAAGATAAATATGATAATGCAGTCCGCCTTCTTTAAGCTTGCCGCGGTCATTCCCTATGAGGAAGCGGAAGCCCACCTTAAGGACGAGGTCGTCAAAAACTACGGCAAAAAGGGTCAGAAGGTTATAGATATGAACTATGCCGCCATAGACGGGGCGATCTCATCTCTTAAAAAAGTAACGGCTCCCCCCGAATGGGCTGAGGCGAAGGACGCCCCCGAAGCGCAGGACGATGCCCCCGAATTCGTGAAGAAGATACTGCGCCCGGTGAACCGTCAGCAGGGAGATAAGCTCCCGGTTTCCGCTTTCACGGGTTTGGAGGACGGCCGCTTCCCCGCAGGAAGTGCCGCCTATGAAAAACGCATGATAGCCACCGATGTGCCCGTTTGGGATCCGAATAAATGCCTGCAATGCAACCAATGCTCCCTTGTCTGCCCCCATGCCGCAATCAGGCCGATTTTGGTAACTTCCCGGGAAGCGGCGGAAGCCCCCGAGGGCTTTGTCACCATACCCGCCAAGGGCAAGGGCTATGAGAATTATACTTTCCGCATACAGATTTCCCCCATGGACTGTGAAGGCTGTGGGAGTTGCGCGGTCGGTTGCACCGCCAAGGATAAGGCGCTCACCATGCGCCCCATAGAAGAAACCTTATCCGAGGCGGCAAATTGGGATTATGCCGTGAAACTGCCCGAGAAGATGCCCGAGAATGTGAGCAAATTCACGGTTAAGGGAAGTCAGTTTAAAAAGCCCCTGTTGGAATTCTCCGGAGCCTGCGCGGGTTGCGGCGAAACCCCCTACGCCAAGCTCGTCACCCAACTTTTCGGGGATAGAATGTATATCGCCAACGCCACGGGTTGTTCCTCCATCTGGGGAGCAAGCGCCCCCAGCACCCCCTACACCAAAAACGACAAGGGCAAGGGCCCTGCCTGGGCTAATTCCCTCTTTGAGGACAACGCCGAATACGGCTACGGTATGTTCCTTGCGGTGAAGGCTGTAAGGGACAGCATAAAGCAAAAATTGGAGGAGCTTTGCGGCTTGACGGAAAACGAAGGGCTTAAAAACGCCGCCGCCGAATGGATTGCCACAATGCAGGAATCCGAGGAAAGCGAAGCCGCTTCGCTGAAGCTCGCCCAAATATTAAAGGAAACCAAGTTGGAAGGCTACTGCGGCGAGATAAAGGAATTTGTGCTTGAAAACGAGAGGAATCTCTCGAAAAAGAGTATGTGGATTTTCGGCGGGGACGGTTGGGCCTATGACATCGGCTACGGCGGATTGGATCATGTCTTGGCTCAGGGCGAAGATGTGAATATCCTGGTTTTCGACACCGAAGTTTATTCCAACACGGGAGGTCAATCCTCCAAATCCACCCCGGAGGCCGCCGTTGCGAAGTTTGCGGCCCAAGGAAAGAGGGTAAAAAAGAAGGATCTGGGCATGATGGCCATGGCCTACGGTTATGTATATGTGGCGCAGGTGGCCATGGGAGCCAATCAAAATCAGCTCATCAAAGCCCTTAAGGAAGCGGAAGCTTACCACGGGCCTTCCCTCATAATTTGCTACTGCCCCTGCATCAACCACGGTATAAAGGGCGGAATGGGCGGTGCAATGCAACAGATGAAGAAAGCTGTTCAAGCGGGTTATTGGCATTTGTATCGCTACAATCCCCTTTTGGAGGAAAAGGGCGAGAATCCCTTTATTTTGGACAGCAAAGCGCCAAGTGAATCCTTCAGGGATTTCCTGAATACAGAGACAAGATACACCTCCCTTGCCCTCACCTTCCCGGAGGTCTCCGAGGGACTCTTTGAGAGATGCGAGCAGGACGCCAAGGCGAGATACGAGAAGTATGCGAAGTTGGCGGAGGGTTGATAGAAAGAATAATTTAATTCTCAAAATTCAAACGGGGCTGTGTTCGCACAGTCCCGTTTATGTTTTTATAAGGTTGCAACCGTGCCGTTAAAGAAGGGCGTAATCCCGCTTTTCGACTTTTTAAAAGTAAAAACGCACAAAAACAAGCGGAGAAATTTAGGTGAGCTTAACCATTTTCGGCACACTGCTCAACATAACTTGCTTGAATTAGGCGAAAAGGGCTTTAAGCAACTTTTGCCGTACCTTGGTGCGGTCGATGTCCGGCTAACGACCGCATTCGATATAAAGTAAGGGGACACAAGCCACCGAACGGGCGAATATCGTCGGCATTGCTTTCGTAAAAGCGTTCCCGCCGCAAGGCAAACAGCAATACAAGAAGAAAGCTGTCTTATATGAGAGGTTTTGTGCGGTGTTGCTTTATTTTTCGTAAATGGGCTTATCGGCGGCAAAGGGACAGGTCGTTCGGATTTAAAACACCCGGCTATACTAAGCCGGGTGTTTCACTCGGCTTAGTATAGCCGGGTGTTTATTGAGCAGTAACGAAGATTTTATTGCAAGGTATTGAATAACCCTAAAACAGCGTCTTTTTGGGGGAAGTTTTCGGGCAAAAGAATAGCATAGCCGTTTGATGTTTTCACATCAAAGGAATAACTCATGGATTCAATGGTCAACTTTTGGTCGGTTTCGGCCTTTTTATAGGCATCGGAGGCTTTATCGAAGGCATATATTTCCATTACCTCCCCCGTGTCCTTATCGGTGAGCTTGTAGCCGTTCTTTGCTCCCACCATTTCATAAAAAGCCGTTTCCTTGGTTAAGGTCAAGCCGTCCAATTCCCCCACCTTTGTGACAAAGT
>JAAYHF010000222.1 GCA_012727485.1 Eubacteriaceae bacterium | reverse complement strand
CCTATATTCTCGATAAGGCGGGGGCGCTTGTGGCCATGGACGAATATTTCACCGAAAAGGAGTTATCCGCATACATACCCGGATTTTTGGAGGAGGGGCGCTTCAACGAGAACAACGAACTTTTGCTTTTCCCCATATTGAAATCCACCGAACTTTTCACCGCCAACGAAACGGATTGGGAGCCCTTCGCCCAAGAAACGGGAATAACCCCGCAGAGCATCAAGACCCACGAAGATTTATGCAAAGCCGCAAAGACCTATTACGAATGGACCGACGCAATGACCCCAAACATCAAAGAGGACGGCAAGGCGCTTTACGGCAGGGATTCGGTGGCAAACTATATTTTCATCGGTTGCTATCAGCTCGGTCACGAGATATTCAAGGTCGAGGACGGGGTGATGACCCTCGATATGGATAAGGATACAATGCGTACCCTTTGGGATAATTATTATATCCCCTATATAAACGGTTATTTCGGCGCTTATGCCCGCTTCCGCTCGGAGGATTGCAAAATGGGCAAGATACTCGCCCTCACTTCTTCTTCTTCCAGTGTGGGTTATCTGCCCACGGCGGTGACGGATATAAACGACACTACCCACGATATTTCAACCTATATAACAAGGGCTTTGCCCTTCGAGGGCACGGTGACGGAAGCGATAGTTCAGCAGGGAGCGAGCTATTGCCTTCTCAAATCCACCCCCGCCGCCCAGGAGGGCGCTGTGGAATTCATAAAATGGTTCACCGCCTATGAACGCAATCTCGATTTTGCCATGATGTCCGGCTATTCCCCGGTCACCATCGAAGCCAATACCGCCCAGGCGATCAATTCTTCCTTCAATCAGGACGCCACCACGCCCAAGGGCAAGAATGTTTTGGGCGCTCTTATAACCGGAGCCGAGGCCTTCAGCGAATGTGACGCTTATGCCACAAAGCCCTTCAACGGCAGTAAGGAAGTAAGAATTATTTTGGGCGATGCCTTGGAGCAGAAAGCCGCCGAGGATCGCAGGCAGGTGATTTCCCTCATGGAAGCGGGGCAAACAAGACAGCAGGCGGTTTCGAATTTTATAACGGACGAAAACTTCAACACATGGTTTGAGGAGCTTTGCCTCAAGGTCAACGAAACGGTTAAATAAATCGGCCGTTATTCGAAAGGATCGGTAACTTTGAAAGAAAGAAAAGACAAACGGCGCACGAAAAAATCCATATTTCGCTCACTTTTCGCCCCGATGTTCGCAGTGATGCTCATTCAGGCTTTCCTCTTTTATTTCGCCGCTGTCTACGGCGGAATAGAGGAATCCCTGACCCAAAATGCGGTGGATATACTCAACGAACGCCTTTATAACAGGCAAAACGAAATTTTAACCCGCTTTAACGGCAAATGGGCGGATTTGGACGAATGCCGCAATTTGCTCGGCAATCTTTACAATGATTATCAAACCGCCCACGGAGCTAAACCCTTCATTCAAAGCAACGAAAACCAGATAAACTTTTTAGGCGATGCCTCCGATATATTGATTAAGACCCTGCGGCGCACCGAGGTGAACGGAATTTTCCTCATAATAAACAACGAAGAGTATAAGAGCAACTTCGAGCAGGAGGACAGCCATTCCAAGTACGGGCTTTGCATAAGGGATATGGATCAGGAGAGCTATTACAACGAAAACGAGGATCTGCTCTTGGAAAGATCCCCCTATGCCATTGCGGATACGCTGGGTTGTACTCTTGACTCCTGGTGGGAAGCGAAGTACAGCTTCGAAAGCGCCTCTGCGGGGGATTATTATTACGAACCCCTCAGAGCCGCCTGGGAAAACAAGGATTCCGACGGGGAGGACTTGGCTTATTTTTCGGGCAGACACCGCATTTCGGGGGCAGACCCGGCGGTGGTGAGCTATTCCATTCCCTTAATGGACGAAATGGGCTACCCCTATGGGGTGGTGGGAGTGGAAATATCCGCCTCCTATTTGGCTTCCCTCATGCCCAATGCGGAACTTAACGCCCCCGACAGATGTTGCTATCTGCTCGCTTTGAGCGAAGATGAAAGCACCTATGTACCCATTGTCTACACCGGAGCAATGCACAACCGCCTTTTCGACGACACCACCCCCATCACCGTCGGTCAGGGGACTTCGACGGGGGGAAGCGTTATAAAGGGCAGAGGGGGTGTAAGGGTTTATACAAGCTCCGGTGAGCTTAAAATATACAACAGCAACAACCCCTTTGAACAAAAAAAGCTTTTCTTGCTCGCAATGGTGGAGGAGGACACCCTTTTCGCCTATATAGGCAAGATAAAACTGACTTTGCTCATCGTATCGGTGATCTGCCTTATGATCGGAGTGGGAGGGCTTTTGATGGTAAGCCGCCACATGGCCGAACCCATAACCGCCCTGGCGGAACAGGTCAGGGGGATAAAAACCCGCTCGGAAGCGGATTTCAAGCTGGGCAGGATAGGCATAACGGAGATAGATTTCCTTGTGGATTCCATAGAGGAACTTAATTACAATGTGAACAAAAGCAGTGCCCGCACCGAATTCTTTTCCCGCATGAGCCACGATATGCGCACCCCGATGAACGCCATAATCGGCTTTTCCTCCCCCCAACTCCTTGAGGACGCCCCCGAGAGCGTAAAGGACGATTATCTGCAAAAAATCCACGCCTCCGGGGAATATCTGCTCGGGCTGATAAACGAGGTTTTGGATATAACCAAGATAGAAAGCGACAAAACCCAAATCGTCACGGACACCGTTCGAGCCAATATGCTTTTCGAAACCACCCTGCCCATAATAGAGGAACTTGCGGCGAAGGGGAAGCTCATCTTCAATAAGCAAATAGACATACCCGATGAAGTGTTCGTCAAGGCGGACGAACAGCACATCAATCAAATCGTCATGAATCTGCTTTCAAATGCGGTGAAATTCACCCCTGCGGGCGGAAGGGTTAGTTTCGAGGCTTATTTGGAGGAAATCCAAGGAGAAAAGGGGCTGAAAAGATGCGTTATCACCGTGGCGGACACGGGCATCGGCATGAGCGAAGAATTCATGAAAAATCTTTATGTACCCTTCGAGCAGGAAAACAGCCGCCGTGAAGGCACCGGACTGGGACTTTCCATAGCCAAAAAGCTCATCGAGTTAATGGGAGGGAATATCGACTGCCAAAGCAAACTCAACGAGGGAACGGCTTTCACCGTGAGCTTGCCCCTTGCCCTGAGCGAACAGGCTCCCCCGCCTTCGAAGGAGCATTCCGACAGCCCTGCGGCGGACATAACTCTGCTCAAAGGGAAAAGGGTGCTTATATGCGAGGACAACGAGATAAATATTCAGCTCATGCAGGATCTTTTGGACAAGGCGGGGATAATAACCGTCACCGCCAGAGACGGCAAGGAGGGCTTGGATATATTCGCCGCATCAAAGAAAGAACCCTTTGACGCAATATTGATGGATATAAGAATGCCCGTAATGGACGGACTTGAGGCCACCTCGGCCATAAGGGCGCTTCCAGAAGGGTCGCCCGGGAAAATACCCATAATCGCCATGACCGCCAATGCCTTTGACGAGGATGTGGACGCGGGCAGGGCGGCGGGCATGGACGCCCACCTGACAAAGCCCGTGAACCCCCTCACCCTTTACGAAACATTGATTAACTATACGGTAAAAAGCGAGGCATCGGATAAAATATAAATCAAGTCGCAGGCTTGCTCATAAAAAACCTACGGGCTAAACCGAAGCGATGATTTAAATAGGAGTATATAATAAGGAAGAAAAAATGGAAGAGAAGAAGATAAGTTGGTTTGAGCTTTACCCGAAAAACAAACAGCCCGAATTAAAGGAGATCGACGAATACATAGCAAATCCCCTTTGGGGTGAGCTGAAGGAGCATATCGAGGAGAATTACAACTCCGCACCCGAAAGCGGTTACAGCCGTTGCTCCGGCGCTCCGGGCTGGAACTTGAAATATAAAAAGGGCGGCAAGGCGCTTTGCACCATTTACCCCGACGACGGCTTTTTCACCTGCCTTATATCCGTCAGCCCCGCAATGGAGCAGGCCTTTGAGGGTCTTTATCCCACATTCAGCGAACACATAAGGGAGCTTTACGATGCCACACAACCCTCGAAAATGGGCAGATGGCTGATGATAAAGGTGACAAACGAAAACATTCTCAATGATGCGAAAACTCTCTTAAAGCTTCGCACCATGAAAAAGAGCAGTTAAATTGCATTACAAAACCGTCAAAAGTATACTATCCTCAGGGAACGGAATGAACATCTACCGGGGCTGTACCCACGGGTGCATATACTGCGATTCCCGAAGCGACTGCTATCAAATGGATCACGAATTTGAGGATGTTGAAGTCAAGATAAACGCCCCCGAGCTTTTGGAGGACGCCCTCAGGCGAAAAAGGAAGCCCTGCATGATAGGCACAGGCTCCATGAGCGACCCTTACCTTCCCCTTGAAAAAACGGAAAGGCTCACCCGCAAATGCCTTGAGATAATTTATAGGCGGGGGTGCGGGGTTACGCTCATCACCAAATCGGACTTGGTTTTAAGGGACATCGAACTGCTGAAAAGCATAAACGAAAGGGCGAAGTGCGTCGTGCAGATGACCCTAACCACCTATGACGATGCCCTTTGCCACATCGTTGAGCCGAATGTGGCCGTAACCTCCCGCCGCTTTGAGGTTTTGCAATGCCTTAAGGAAGCGGGCATACCCACCATTGTCTGGATGACGCCGACACTGCCCTTTATCAACGACACCCCGGAGAATATAAAAGGAATTTTGGGTTACTGCGAAGCGGCGGGGGTGAAGGGGATTTTCTCCTTCGGTTGCGGGCTTACGCTACGCAGTGGGGACAGGGAATATTATTATCAAAAACTCAACGAGCATTTTCCCGGACTCACCGAAAAATACATCGCCACCTTCGGGGGAGCTTATGAGATAAAAGGGCCCAACGCCGATGCCTTGGAGGAGATGGTCGAGAGGTTTTGCCGAAGGCGGGGGCTTTTGCACGATATTAACGAGATTTTCGGGTATCTTTCGAGCTTTGATGATGAAGGTGAGCAGTTGTCTTTTTTTTAAACGAATAAAGGGGCGTTATTATGGAAGAAATCACAAAAGCAATGGGCAATATCCTGCTATATTACCTTATAGCCGCCCTGACGGCCTTTACCCTGCGAAGTTTAATCAAAATAAACGATGAATTGTTCCGCAAGGGGCTTCATTGTATTCTGCTCGGCTCTCTGGCGGTTTGGCTGAAGGGGTTTACCACTTGGCAATATGCCGCAATCTCCTGCCTCGTTTTCGCCGCCGCCGTTTATCCCCTGCTCGCCCTGGCGGGCAGATTAAAGGGCTTCACCGCCTTCATGAACGAAAGGAAAAGCGGCGAATTCAAAAGCAGTCTTTTGCTTGTTTTCGTAATGTTCGCCCTGGAGATCTTCCTTTGCTGGGGTTGGTTCGGGGAGAAGATTTTGGTTTTCGCCGGGGTTTATGCCTGGGGCTTCGGAGATGCGGCGGCGGCGCTGGTGGGCAGGCGCTTCGGCAAGCATACCCTTGAGGGCAGGCACATCGAGGGCAAAAAAAGCTTGGAAGGAAGCCTCGCCATGTTTGTCACTTCCTTTATCTGCGTCGGAACGGTGATGCTCATAAGGGGCAATCTCCCCTTATACGGCTATATTGTCCTTCCCTTTGCGATGGGGGCGGTTTCCGCTGTCGTTGAACTTTACTCCATGAGGGGAACGGACACCATCACCTGCCCCCTGGCGGCCACCGCCGTGATGCTCGCACTTCTTTCGATCATGGGGGGCGGCGCATGAAATCCGGGAAACGGACTTTGCTATTTTCGGTCATAATGAGCGCCCCCGGGCCGCTTGTGGTGGGTTTGGGGCTGATGATGGGAAAAAGCACCACCCAGCTTGCGGATTTTTTGCGCAGAAGCGCGGAATTGCTTGCGATTATAAGCTCCTATGTGGTTTACTTAATCGCAAATAAGGAGGAATATCGGGATAAAAAAGCAACCTTGGAGAGAAACTCGAATATATTCGCGGGGCTGATGATGTGCCTCAGCGGAGGGGTCATGCTTTTCATCGCCGTCTTCGCAGGAAACGACCGGGGGGGAAATGTGATACCGGCTCTTGCCATCGCCCTGATGGGCATGATAGCCAACGGCATTTTCTTTTTCAGATATAAAAAGCTTTCCGCCCAAAGCGCCAACAGCATACTTGCCGTGCAAAGCCGCCTTTACGGGGCAAAGGCTCTTATGGATATATGTGTGAGCGCAGTTCTTTTTACCATTGCCCTCTATCCGCTTTCCGAGGCGGCGGGGATAATGGATAAGGCGGGGTCGGGGATATTGGCGGGTTATTTGGTTTGGTGCGGGATAAGGACTATTCGGGAGATGCGAGCAGATATAGTCAGCCGTTAATTCCCAAAACTTACGCCCGATTTTTCGGAAATCAAAGCCTCAATAAAAAAAGCGGCGGCGGGGAAGCACAAGCTGTGCATCAACCTGCCGCCGTTTTTTATTATTTACCTTCGATTATCGGGAATGTTTGGAATAAGCATAAAACCCATACCCCCCCGCAATATTCACGCAATCAAACCCTCTTTGCGAGAGTATTCGGCAGGCGATATAGCTTCTCATTCCGCTTTGGCAGTGGACATAGAGGGTTTTTCCTTCGGGAATCAATTCCTTTTTAATATCCAATACTTCCCTGAGATTGTCCAAAGGGATATTAATTGCCCCTTCGATATGACCCTTTTCGTATTCGCCGGGGGTACGCACATCTAAAATAACGCCTCCCTCCGCCGAATCGGGCAGATCCTCCCAATGAATCTGGCTGACCTTTCCGGTCAGTATATTTTCCATAACATAGCCTATCATATTCACCGGATCCTTGGCGGAGGAATAGGGGGGAGCGTAAGCCAAGTCAAGCTCGGTCAAATCATAGGCGCTCATGGAAGCCCTTATTGCGGTGGCTATTATGTCGATGCGCTTGTCCACCCCTTCTTTGCCGATTATCTGCGCACCCAATATCTTTCCGCTTTCCCTTTCGAAAACCGCCTTTACGGTCATGCTTTCTGCCCCGGGATAATAAGAGGCGTGGGAAGATGAGGTGATAACCGCATAATCGCAGTCGTAGCTCGCCGCCTTCGCTTGGGTGAAATTCAGTCCGGTGGTTGCGGCGGTAAGATCAAAGACCTTGATTATGCTCGTGGACTGCGAACCCTTATAGGAGGAGGGTATTGCGAAGATATTGTCCGCGGCCACCCTCGCCTGCTTGTTCGCCGGACCCGCAAGGGCTATATTGGCATATTGCTTTGTGACAAATTCCTTTATCTGCACCACATCGCCCACGGCGTAGATAGCCTCGTCGGAGGTTCTCATGTGTTCGTCGGTGACAATCGCCCCCTTCACCCCCACCTCAAGCCCCGCCGCAAGAGCGAGGTCGCTTTGGGGAGTAACCCCGAGGGCCATCACCGCCATATCGCAGGGGTAGGTTTCGCCTTCCTGTGTTATTGCGCATAAGCGAGAACCCTGCCCTTCGCCTCCGCATTCCTCAAAGGCGGCAAGCCTTGTATTAAGCTTAATATCCACGCCCTTTTCCTTCAAATGGGAATGGAGAACAGCCGCCATATCCTTATCGAAATAGGTCAATATCTGCCCCGCGCCTTGAAGGACGGTGACTTTTATTCCCTTTAGGGTGAGGTTTTCCGCCAACTCCAAACCCGTCGCCCCCGCCCCCGCAATCAGTGCGGTGAGGGGCTTTCTTTGAGCGATGTATTCGTCCATGGCAAAGGTATCTTCCATATTGCGCAGGCTGAAAATGCCCGCAAGGTCTATGCCGGGAATGGCGGGGATATTGGGATATGCCCCTGTGGCTATGATCAGATTGTCGTAGGTTTCGGTGTAGGTTTCGGGAGTAAAAGCAGTTTCTCCGCTGCCCTTTTCTTCTGCGAGGCGCTTTACGGTGAGCTTCTTTTGCGCCCTGTCGATGGACAGCACCTCCTGATTGACCCGCACTTCCACATTAAAGCGCCTTTTAAAGCTTTCGGGCGTTTGCAGGGTGAGGGATTTTTTATCCTTTATTTTGCCGCCGATGTAATAGGGCAGTCCGCAGTTTGCATAGGAAACATAGCCGCTTTTTTCGATTATGATTATCTCGGCAAATTCATTGAGCCTCCTGAGCCTTGCCGCCGCCGTGGCTCCCCCCGCCGCGCCGCCTATTATCAGTATCTTTTTGGATACCTTTCTGCCTGTGTAATTGATTATCCCGCCTATATTCGTCACATTTTGATAACCCAAGGCGCTCAGAATATCCGCCGCCTTGCCGCTTCTGTTTCCGCTTCGGCAATAAAGGTAAATCTTACGAAGCTTGTCGGGCAATACTTTTATGGCATCTCCCTCCACTTTATCCAGCGGGAAATTTATCCCGTCGGGGATATGCCCCGCCTCGTATTCCTCTATGGTGCGCACATCAACGAGCAGAATATTATCCTCGTCCATGGCCCTGTACAAGGCTATATAATCGTCAATTGTGGGGTCTTTATCGGGCTTTTCCATATATTCTCCTTTATCATCTCTTTAATAAATGAATTAAATACCTTATTCCTTTTCGAATCGGCAACAGCGGCCCTTACAGCCTCCCTTATTCTCGGCGCACAGCTTATACTGCCCGCCTCTGATGGAAAGATTTTTCCCCTCCACCAATGCACAAGCCACCTTTTTACGGGCGGACTCGTATATTAATTGGACGGTGGTTCTCGCCACATTCATGCGCAGTGCGCTGTGCTGTTGGTCCAAGCCCTCGAAATCTATCAGCCGCAAAGCCTCGTATTCGTCCAAGCTTATGACAACCTCTCCCCTATCTTCCTTCGC
The DNA here is from genome assembly GCA_012727485.1 of Eubacteriaceae bacterium. Lineage (GTDB taxonomy): Bacteria > Bacillota > Clostridia > Eubacteriales > Anaerofustaceae > JAAYHF01. The sequence goes on along the minus strand of JAAYHF010000222.1, from coordinate 21,946 downwards.
TTCACCGCCGGGGCTGAATTCGGTTATTTCGGGTAGGCGGCATATTCTCCTGCATTTTTTCGGTCTTGCCATTATTCTCTCCGTAAACTGCGGGAAAGAAGGCGTCCCCTCCTTCCCTGATGTTATTATTCGATTGTTAGTGTTTCTTCTTGACCCCTTGAGGCTAAATCGGTTATTTTCTCATCTAACCGAGCCATCAGAGAGTCGATTTTAACTATCCTTTTTTCGAGTTCGCTTTTCCTTTGCGTCAGCTTTTCCTTATAAGCGCCGAGGGCTTCGGCGGTTTCGGGCGGAAATTCAAAACGGCAATTAGCGAATTCTCTTTGCATTGACCTGCGGTGGGGACGGCTTGAACCTCGGAAATTTCGATAACCTTCGCCGCGGCAAGCTCTGCGCCCCATTGGGCCTTTTCCGTCAAAATCGGGCATTTCGCACCTCCTTATTATTATTGACATATGTCGCTTACAAACCGATTATATCTCGGTTTCAGACTTATGTCAATAATAATTGCAAATATTCGGCAATAAAATCAAAATCCTCATGAAACATTGGGGAAATTACTCATTTCTCGGGAAATATCAAATCTATCCGCACTTCCAAGGCTTCCTTGCTCAAAGAACCGAGATAATGGGCGGCTATGTTCCCCGAAGGATCTATGAAATAGGTGGCGGGAATGGAGCTGATTTCGTAGGCGTTTGAAGCGGAAAAATCGGTGTCGAAATATATGGGGAAGGTGTAGGCCTGCATTTCGATGAATTCTCGGGCGGAGGAAACGGTTTCGGAAGCTCCGTCCGTGAGATTTACCATTAAAAAGACAATATCCCCTCCGTAGGCTGAAAAGGCTTCTTCGAAATGGGGCATTTCCGAGCGGCAGGGGGGACACCAACTCGCCCAAAAATTCACTATCACGGGCTTTCCCGCAAAGTCCGAGAGCTTAAGGGGGTTTTGCTCATCGTCGTAAACGGTGAAATCCGCCGCCTTCTTTTCTTCTTCCTCCTGTTGTTCCTGCGGGTAGCTATCGGACTTAACCTTATCTCCCAACTTACCATATAGAAAATACGCCCCCGAAAGCACAAGGGCAAGGGCGCAAAACAACAGCAGATTCACTAAATTCTTCTTCATATTATAATACCCTCCCGACTGTTTGCCCCATGACCCCGCAGGCCATGAGAATGCCCAAAACAACGAGCAGACAGCCGCTTATAGTATTTATTATTCCGTAATTCTTCTTTATAAAATCGGTCGTTCCCTTCAGGCGATCTATCAGAAGGGCGCTTAACATGAAGGGAAGCCCCAATCCCGCGCAATAGCAAAGAAGCATCGCCATTCCCTTGAAAATGTGGCCCTGAAGGGAGGCCATCATCAGGGCGCTTCCCAAGAAAGCGCCCACACAGGGAGTCCAGCCCAGGGAAAAGACGATGCCGAAAAGGGCGGAGGAAAAGAAACCGAGATTTTTTACGTTTGCTTTTCGGGGGGAGGGATCGAAGATATTGAGCTTGAAAAGCCCCAAATGATTCAAACCCAAAGCAATTACGATCAGCCCGCAGATTATTTGCAATGCGGTTTTATATTTTATTACAAAGCTTCCGAGGCTCCCCGCCAAAGCTCCCAAAAGGGTGAAGACAAGGGTGAAGCCCGAAACGAAGCCCGAAGCGCATATAAAGGTCTTTTTGGTGTTTCTCATGTCCCCTCCCGCAAAATAACTCACATATACGGGAAGCATGGGCAAAAGGCAGGGGGAGATAAAGGTTATTATCCCCTCCAAAAAAGCCGCAAAATATTGCATTTGAACCTAACCTTTCCGAAGAATATCAGCGGGCAAACAATATCCGAGTTTCCTCCATCAGCTCGGTGACGGGCACTTTAAAGGGGCATCTGCCCTCGCAGTTGCCGCAGGCTATACAGTCGGAGGCGTTTTTATTCAATGCTTCATAATGCGCCCTTATGCTTTGGGGTACTTCGCCCTGCATTTTCGCCAAATCCGCAAGTTTATTCACCATGGCTATGTCTATTTCCTCGGGGCAGGGTTCGCAGTGGCCGCAGTAGGTACACTGCCCCGTATAACTTCTCAGGGGTGCGCCGGCTATGACGGAGGCGTAGTCCTTTTCCTCGGCGGTGGCGTTTTCGTAGCCGACGGCCTGCATGACCTGACTGACATCATCGAAGCCCACCATCACGCTTGCCACCCCCGGGCGGGTCAGGGCATAATGCAGACACATAATCGGGGTCAAGCTCACCCCGAAGGGCGACATTTTCGCATCGAAAAGCCTGCCGCCGGCAAAGCCCTTCATCACCGTTATCCCCACTCCCCTCTGCTCGCATACCCTGTAAAGCTCGGCGCGCACAGGGTCTATCCCGCTTTTGCCTTCTTCGCAGTTTTGGGTGAAAAATTCGTTTATGTTTTCTCCCGCAGACAGTATATCAACTGTGGGGGGAAGCAAATCATAGGCGGGGTTCACGCTGAAAAGAAGCATTTCGATCTTCCCGCTTTTCGCCGCCTTCAAAGCCACGCTCGGGCTGTGGGAACTCATTCCGATATGGCCGATCACCCCGCTTTTCTTCAGAGAAAGCACATACTCATAGAAAGGCCCGTTTATAATTTCATCGAAATCCTGTTCATCGTCCACAAAGTGTATCATGCCCAGCTCGATATGGTCGGTGTGGAAGCGATTGAGCAAATCCTCGAAGGCGGGTTTTACCTTATTAATATCCCGGGTGCGTTCATACTGCCCGTCTTTCCAAGTTGAGCCGATATGTCCCTGAATGATCCATCTTTCCCGGCTGTCCTTTATGGCGTCCCCAAGCTTGCTTCTGACCGAAGGGTCGCTCATCCAGCAATCGAGGATATTTATCCCCGCCGCTTCACAGCTTCTCACCACCTCGGCGGTTTCCTCGGCGCTGTGGCGCTCCATCCACTCCCCGCCGAAGCCTATCTCGCTCACCCTCAATCCCGTTGCGCCCAATTCTCTGTATTTCATTTTTTTCCTTTCAGGCGGCCGCTTTAAGCTTACGCCATTTGATTATTTAGTTCTTATGTCGCATTTATGCTTTTATGTTTATGGTGTATGTTGCATTTACCGTTATTACAAATCACTTATTGTGGGCTTGAGGAAAATCAGCCCAAAGCCACATCAAGCACCATCATCAGGGTGAAGCCGAGGGCAACCCCTATGGTGCCGATGTTGCTATGCTCCCCCTGTTGGGATTCGGGTATCAATTCCTCCACCACCACATAAATCATCGCCCCCGCGGCAAAGGCGAGGATATAGGGCAGAATAGGTTCCACAAAGGCGGTGAGCATTATGGTTATTAAAGCGCCCACAGGCTCCACCACCCCGGATAACATACCATAGGTGAAGGCTCTTTTTTTGGACATTCCCGAGGCTATCAGCGGCATGGAAATGATAGCTCCCTCGGGGAAATTTTGTATGGCTATTCCTATCGAAAGGGCGAGGGCTCCGGCGGCGGTTATGACGGCATTTTCCGATAACATTCCCGCAAAGACCACCCCCACCGCCATGCCCTCGGGTATGTTGTGGAGGGTGACGGCAAGAATGAGCATCAAAGATTTACCGATGCCCCGGGTCGTCCCCGAGGTCTTCCCTTCCGGTGTATTTGAGCCGAGGTGCAAATGGGGAATGAGGCTGTCCAAAACAAGCAGAAAGGTTATTCCCGAAAGGAATCCGATGGCCGCGGGAAACCAAGGGATAACCCCCGAAGCGGCGGCCATATCTATGGCGGGAATCAAAAGCGACCATATCGAGGCGGCTATCATCACCCCGGAGGCGAAGCCCAAAAGGGCTTTCTGCAAAAACGGCTTCATTTCGCTTTTCAGAAAAAATACCATTCCCGCACCCGCAACCGTTCCCAAAAGGGGTATCATCACCCCAAGGGCGGTAATTATTTTATCGTTCATAATATATCCTTAAACCAATTAAGTTTAACGGCAAGCAAGCCGTTAATATCATTATAGCATTTCCCGAGTTCACCGTGATTTCTTTTTGCGTTTCAAATATGCTTTATTTTCCATGTTTTGCACAGTGTTCTTGACATTAAAATTCGATGAGTTTATAATTGAAACTGATTATATGTCTTTATATAATTTCCACCCTATAAATTGTTACGGAGTATGAAATGAAGAGAACTTTCAAAGCTTTGACGGTATTTTTATTAGCCGCAGCGATGGTTTTTTCGGCGGGCATTGCACCGGTTGGTGCCGCAGACCACCCAAGGCCTGTCGATGACACGGACTTTGGCTCATGGTATGGGGAATTACAAGGGATATTTGCGGACGACAACTTCGCCGCCTATGTGGCCTACCACTTCACTTCACAAAGGACGAGGGGCATGAGTTAGCCGCTTACCCCGCCGCGGTTTATACCACGGTGGAAGCGGTGCTTGCAAGTTATGTCGGCACTGCGGACATTGACGCCTCATACAACACGGCAAGCGCCAAACATTCGGCGATACAGGCGCTTCTGACCGCTATGGACAGCACCTATAAGCTCGAAAGGATCGAAGTCATAGATGACATTCTGCTTCTTCCCCGGGCCATGGGCATCAATCTGACAAACAACTATATCCATGATCTGACCCCGTTGGCTTATGCGGATCTTGCCGTGGGCTATTTCGGCTCCGACACGATTAATTTGACCCTTACCCTCAACGGCAACCCGCTGGAAATTTGGCCCGAGAGATTTGCGGGCAATCTGCAGTTGAATGTTGACAGCTACACCTTCCCGAACACGACCCTCACATTCTTAAACATCGGAAGCGTCCACAGCATCAAAGTTCCCGTGACCCTTCAGGCAAGCGGTGAGAACGGGGTTCATATATGGCAGGCGTCCGGGCCCTATGATCCTGCGGCGCCCACGACCAATCCGACAGGCGCCCAGTGGGTGAAAGGCATTAACGATGTCGGAACTTCGGCGGAGGACAGCACCTCCAACTTGCTCAACGACATTACCATAACGGAAATAGCCGGCGAAGGAAGTTTCTATTATACCTACACCACCAGTTATATTTCCCGTTTCAATTTAAATAAATACGCCACCTCCGGCGGCTCCACACCGGATCAGCTCACCTATTCGGTGGCCTTCCCCTTCGATGTCGAATTCTACGACGAATACGAAGCGAGGGTGGCGGCAAAGGGCGCTGTTATTTTCACTAAAACGGATCTTGATACGGGAGAGGCCCTCGGGGGCGCTCAATACTCCCTTTACAGGGTGGTCGATGGGGACGATGAACTCATCGGTACTTATACCACCGGCACCACCGAAGACACTCTCGGGCAGATAGTCGTCACAGGCCTTGAGGCGGGCAATTATTACTTCACGGAAATCGCCCCCCCCACAAACGCCCATAAGATAAATCCGGATCCGGTGAACTTCATCATAGCGGACGCCGAGATGACCACGGGCTCTGCGACCTTCGCCGCTGTAAGCGGAGAAGCGCCCCTCACAAGCCTTGCGGTTACAACTGAGGCGGCAGACGGAAATGCGGTTGTATACGAAAGAGATACCACCGTAACTTCCCTCGGCAGAAAATCCGTTGTTCAGGCTACCACCAAAACCGGGCAGTTCCTTCCCTCCGACACGCCGACAGTGCTTAGAGTGGACAGCTCCCTGACCGATGATGAGATCGAAAACATAGTGCTTACAAGGGGAGAAGTTTCAAGAACCTACGAAACCCTGGCGGCGGCCAATGCGGCGGTGGCTTTAGTCGATCAAGACGACGAAGCCAATCCCTTCCCCACCTCGGGCAAGCTCACCGCAGTGGTAAATTACATAACCGAGGGCACCGCCAATGCGGTGGTAGTCGGTCAGGCGGACGATACCTATGATGTGGTGAATGTGATCACCGCCGCTTCAAAGACCCTTGACGGGGGCGATATAACCGAAGGTCAATTCACCTTTGAGATAAACGGTATAAGCGCCAACACCGAGGATTATCATCAGCAAGCCGTTTGCAATGCCTTGGGAGAAATAACCTTCCCCGAATTGGGAATAACCGGCCCGGGCATCTACACCTATTCGATAAAGGAAACCGCAGGGAATAACGACCTGATTTTATACGACGACACCGAATATATTATGGTTGTTACCTCCGTTGATTTTGAAGGCGAACTGAATGTTGACTCCTTCTATCTCACGAAAGAAGTTTACGATGCCTTTATGACGGCTAACGAAGACGGCATAACCGCAGAGAATGTCGGAATGCTTGCAGACAGCCAAATTGAGGGAGAACTTGTTTTCGCCAACACCCTCATGCAACAGCTCGATATTATTGCGAGAAAGACCCTTACAGGCGGTCAGCTCAGGGCGGGAGCATTCTCCTTCACCCTCACGGCGGTAACCACGGACGGCGACAGGCTTTTGGAAACCGTCACCAATAACGCCGAGGGCGTTGTGGCCTTCAGCGAGATAAATATCGGCGAAAGCGGCATTTACACCTACAAGATAAAGGAAGTCGATGGCGGCAACCCGGATATACTCTATGATCCCACGGAATATTACTTCATCGCAGATGTGAACATAGCTCCGGGAGAGGGCAGTGCAAGAACCCTTTATGTAACCAAGGAAGTGTACGATGCCTTCACCACAGACGGAGCAGAGGTGACAAGCGAAAACTTTGAAGCTCTGGAGACCCTCGGAGTTGAGATAGCGGGCTTTGAAAACACCGCCCTTGCACCCCAGACGGGCGAAAACGACGATTTGCTTCTCAATTTGAGCGTGCTTGTATCGGCGGCGCTTATCATGGCAAATGCTTTAAAGAGAAAAAAGTTATATATGAGCTATAATAAATAAGAACAAAAGTGAATAAACCGCCCGACGCATATGGAAGCGTCGGGCGGCTATATGAATGAAGTCACTATACTTTACGGCTTTGTTTCGTAAGTTGGCGGAAACACAAAGCAAAGAAGAAGTAAAAGCTTGGCGGTTGTGCGGCTGTATGACGCATTTCGGGCGAATTTGTACGAATTGTGTTATATGCCAAGGGCTTACCTATCGGCAGTCTTAAATAAAAACAAAACCGACACCGTTGCTTGCGATGTCGGTTTATTTGATTGTTATGGTTTTGCATCATTATTGCGTTTGTCGCAAGGCGTTTTTATATATCCTCCCTCCTGCCGAAGCGGGAAGTTGAGCGCCGTAAGTTTATAACGCCAGCAAATTCATCAAGGCATGGGTATATATTTCCATGCACTTTTGTATGCTTTCCACATCAACATGCTCGTTTGCCATGTGCGCTCCGCTTTCTTCATTGGGGAAGCCTGCGCCGAAGGCCACTATGCTGTCGAAATGCTTGGCGTAGGTACCTCCGCCCATGGTAAAGGGTTTATTCACCGTGTCCTGCGTGACCTTCACATAGGCATCGTAAAGGGCGTTTATCATCGGGGAGTCGGGGGCTTTATAAAGGGATTTTCCCATGCCCGAGCCGTCCATATTGAGCCCTGCTTGGATAATGGTCTTTTCCATTTCATCTGCCTTGACCTTGAATTCGGGGGCGGTCAAGGTGAGAGGGTAGCGTATGTCGATGGTGGCGTAGGTGGAAAAATCCGTGCCGCCGATGATGCCCACATTGAAGGTGAGTTCGCCGTATTCGTCCGCCATCTTCATTCCGCAGTTCGCCCCGGAATAATCCAAGCCGATGACCTTCGCATAGCCCTTGGCGAAGGGGCTGTCGAAAAGCTCACATTCCGCAACGAATTTCATCAAATAGCTTATCGCATTCACTCCCAATTCGGGGGTGCTGGCATGGGCCGCCTTGCCGTTTAAGGTAAGTAAGGTGTTTTCGCCCTCATCTTCGACTTGGCAGGTCATATCCGCCGCCTTGGCGTATTCGACGAAGGAGGCCTTTAAGGCTTCGGCATACTGCCCCGCATTGCAGGTCAAAACCACCTTATCGCAGACCACATTCACAGCCATTCCGCCCTTCACGGAAAGGATCTTCACCTTTGCTCCCTCGGTGTTGGTTGCTCCCGAGAAATGCCCGTGATAACCGCCCTTTTCTCCGAAGCAAAGGGGGAAGCCCGCATCGGGGGTGAAGCCCATATCGAAATCACCCTCCTTGGCCAAGTAATAATCAACCCCCGCCATACCCGTTTCCTCATTTGTGCCGAAAACGAAGCGAATACGGGAATTGAGCTTAACTCCCGAATCCATTAATATCTTCATGGCGTAAAGAGCCGCAATGCTGGGGCCCTTGTCGTCCGAAACGCCCCTGCCGTATATGACCCCATCGACGATCTCGCCTCCCAAGGGGTCATGCTCCCAGCCCTCGCCCAGGGGGACGCAGTCCAAATGCCCCACAATGCCTATGAGCTTTTCGCCCTCGCCTATCTGGGCATAACCCACATAGCCGTCCACATTGGCGGTTTCCATTCCCAACTCACGGGATATTTTGAGAGCTTCCTGAAGGGCTCTGTCCACCCCTTCTCCGAAGGGTTTGCCTTCCTTGGCCTCGCCCTGAACGCTTTCTATCGCCACAAGCCTTTTTATATCCCTTAATGCATCCGGTAAGTATTTTTTTGCCGCAGCCGAAACATCAAATGCCATTTTTAATTCTCCTTGTTCTTATATTGTTACAGTGTAATTTTACCGCAAATCCCATACGGTGTCAATTTTTTCTCCCTTCGGTGCAAAGAAAAACATATAATAAATTTTGCGATTATAATGCGGTTTTTTGCGAAACTTAAGCGCTTATATGTAACAAGCACATCTAAAATTCACAATAACACCGACTGCGTAACTTACAAACGGTTTTATATTCGCTTTGCTTTAACGCCGAAAATACAACCGCCGCATAAAGGCGGGTTAGCTCGGCTCGTTTTTCGACTTGCCGCGGATTGATGCTAAAAATACTCGCTTATGGGATAATCGGATTACCAAAAGATTTGCAGACCTCCTTTTTACGAACCGCAAACCGCGCCGGCATCTATTCGCTCGCAGAGAAAATAAAAGGCGTCAGCTTGTAAGGCATAAGGGCAATGAGAATATCTGCTTTGATAAAATGCTTTATTGCGATCGGCACAGTTCGGTTTTACATGGCGCGGCTCATATATTATTAAAGACTTTTAATCCTATATTCCCGCGGCTTGCTTGTTTGTATGGGCGCATATAGGTATAATCAATTCATAAGGAGAATTATAATGAGCGTACTCACAGACCTTATATATTCCGGCGCCGACGCCTGTATGGAATTAACCCGGGAAGCCTTCCTTTCGGCGGCTGAAAAATACGGGGAGGATTATCCCCTTGCCAATCCCGAAACGGTTTATTCCCTCCCCTTCACCTATGCGGCGACGGGGCTTAGAATTAAAAAGCTTTCGGACATGATCTTTGCCATGGAAATAATGGAAAGCCTTTCGGAAAACCGCACCAACTCCGCCCGCGCCTTGAATGCGGGGATAGCCTGCGCCATGGGGGGGGAAATGATGAACGCCATCAAGAGCCTTTCCCATGAAGTCACTTCTACCGAGGGCTTTATTTCCGACAGTTATCTGCGCTCCATCGGCTACGAGCTTTCCTATAAGGATTCTTCCCAAAGGGATATTCCCGGCTTTGCTTTTATCCTCGGAAACCCCGAAAATCCGAAAAAGGCGCAGAGCGTCATAAGGGAATACCGCAAAAGGGGGTTGGTCTGCTTTGTCGGGGGAAAGGCGGCGGAAAGCCTCGGGGCGCAGAACATTCCCTTAGGCGGCAGGGTGCATTATATCGGAGGGGAAATATCCTCCTGTATTAACGGCTTGAGCGCTTTAGCCCGCATAGCTTTGATGTACGGAAATGTTGCCCCCGGAGATATAATCGCCCTGATAGATTATATAAAAAATACCGTTCCCGCCTTTGCGAATATATTCGGCCCGGTGGAATCCATGGATATAGCTTGCTGTGCCTCTCTTGCGGTCATGGGCATGGCCTGTGTTTTCGACAGCCCCCTCGGGGAAGCGCAGATAGCCGATGTTATGGAAAGTGCCGAGGAAACCTCCCCCATGATAGCCCGTTCCCTTGAGCTGACGGGGCTTCCCTCCGAATACGATAAAAACCTTCCCATCGGCGTTGAATATTCTTCTTCCCATAAAAACGAACCCGATTTTGACAGCATCGCCTATACGGTTGATCCGAGCCTGAAGAATACCTGCAAAATCGCCCTCATAAGGGACGAAGCCCTTGTGGAGGATAACAAAATAGAGTTGATCGGCGCGCAGGGTCTTTCAAGAGAAGAAAACCCCTCCGCTAAAAATGTGTCTCTTTGCATCTTCGCGGAAATAAGCGGGGAAGGCTTGGACGAGGATATTGAATGGGTGATAGAGTCCCGCATACCCGATTGGCTGGATGCGATCGAGGGAGTGAGTTCGAGCGAAAAGAAGGGGGAACTCAAGCTCACGGTGAGCGAAAAGGCGGTCAAAGGCGGTTTTGAACCCAAGCATATCGGGGAAGTGATTCTCTTCATGATAAAAAGGGAATTCGGGAACATCGCCAAGGCGCAGATGACCCTTATTTTCGACGAGCAAAAGGTTGACGAAATTAAACGGAAGGTTATAAGCGTAAGGCAGGCGGAATTAAAGGAAAAGCTCTCCAAGATAAACGACCTAAATTGCGGGGTCTTCTATGTCTGCTCCCTTTGCCGCGCCTACTGCCCCCGCCATGTCTGCATCATCACCCCAGAGCGACCCTCTCTTTGCGGCAGGATCGACTATATGAGGGCGAAGGCGATGTACGCCGCCGATAAAAACTCGGCGATACGCCCGATAGACTCCTCGGTCTGCACTAACGCCGAAAGTGGGAGCTATCCCGAGGTGAACAGCGTTTTAAAGCAAGCCTTGGGTGAAGAATATGATCAAACCTCCCTTTATTCCCTGACCGATAAGCCCGTTTCGGGTTTTGCGGGGGCGCAGTGCGTTGTGGCGAAACTGCCCTCGGGCATGGGAGTTATAATTGCAGACAGAGATTATAAGGGGCCTACCCCCTATGGGTATTTAACCGAAGAAACCCCGGGAGAAAAAACCGACGGGGAAAACAACGAGGGCGAAGAAAAGACCGTCGGCACAATGTCCTATATTGAGCTTGCCGCCTTCAGCGACGAGGGAAAACCCCGCCCCGGCTTCATCAGCGCCTCCAAGCAGTTCATCACCTCCGACAAATTTATGAAAAAAGAGGGCGGGATAAAAAGGGTGCTTTGGATGCCCAAGGCCTTAAAGGACGAATTGAAGGACGAGATAAACGCCGCCGCCGATGATGTGAATTTTTACCACCGCATTTTCGACGAAACGAAATTCACCACCGAGGCGGAAATGCTCGAAAAAGCCGAGGAGCAAAACCACCCCGGGGTTATGATGGGGAAAATGGATTAGGGCGTAATTAGCATAAACCGCCGGATAGCGTTCGCAATGCGGCGAAGAAGCGGTCATAATACTCGGAAAGTTACATATAAAACCATAAGCAAAAGACCGGCATCGGGGGTTAAGCTCCGTTTGACCGGTCTAATTTTATTCGCCATAGGTTACACGCCGAGAAAATAATAAAATTATGCACCGGAGCGTTACACGGTATGAAATTCGCAAATTTTCGAGGGCATAACCGAAGGATATAAATCCATACCGCACAAAATCAATGCTTTTATCCGAATTGCGCGGGGTTGTCCCGAGGATATGGGTTTTACCGCACAAGGTTAACCGTGAAAAACCGCCTTATTTGCGCCGAACCGTAAAAAGGGAACACTCTTTCCCTTTACGCTTGAGCCTTCATGCCTATGCGGGGAAAAGCCTGTTGCGGGCATGCCATACTGCGTATAGTTTAATTATGAATTGGGTGGTGATGCCTTAGATAAGGGAAGTGACTTGGATTGCATCTTTGCGGACATTTAAAAATCTTAATTTATTCATGTAAAACATAACGGAGCAGAGGCTTACGCCCCTGCTTCGTTATGTTTTGCTTATGGTTTTATATTGAAAACAAACCTTATTTCTTATTCTGTGCCTTCAAGCGCATTTCCTTGCGTAGTATATCCTTACGCATACGCAGATTTTCCGGGGTCACTTCCAAAAGCTCGTCGTCCGCCAAAAATTCGAGGCACTGCTCCAAGCTCATCTGTTTTACGGGCACAAGCTTGAGCTTGTCGTCGTGGCCGGTGGCTCTCATGTTGGTGAGCTGTTTTTGTTTACAAACATTGACGATAATGTCTCCCGGCTTGGCGTTCACCCCCACCAACATACCCTCATAAACCTTTTCCCCCGGGGAAATGAACATCTGCCCCCTTGCCTGGGCGTTGAATATACCGTAGGTCACGGCCGTTCCCGTTTCAAAGGCCACCAAACTGCCGTTGGTGCGCCGCTCTATCTCCCCCTTCCAGGGTTCGTAGCTGTGGAAAATGCTTGTCATTATGCCCTCGCCCTTGGTATCGGTCAGAAATTCGCTTCGATAGCCGAAAAGCCCTCTGGAGGGAATGGTAAATTCAAGCCTGCTCCTGCCCGCGGTATTGTTCATTTTTATCAGCGAACCCTTGCGGTTGCTCACCTTTTCGATGACGCTTCCCACCGCCTCCTCCGGCACATCGCAAACCAATTCTTCCACAGGCTCGCACTTTGCCCCGTCAATTAACCGAGTGATGATGCGGGGAGGGGAAACTTGGAATTCGTAACCTTCCCTACGCATTGTTTCTATTAATATGGAAAGATGCATCTCTCCCCTGCCCGCCACATTGAAGGCTTCGGTGGTGGCGGTGTCGGTGACTTTCAGGGATACATCTTTTTGCAGTTCCTTGTAAAGTCGATCCCTCAAATTGCGGCTTGTGACGAATTTGCCCTCCTGCCCCGCAAAGGGGGAATCGTTTATGGAAAAGGTCATCTCCACCGTGGGTTCGTCTATTTTAAGATAGCTTAAGGGGGTGATATTATCCGGGGAGCAAATGGTATCCCCTATGGTTATCTCCCCTATTCCGGACATGGCTATGATGCTTCCGCTTTCCGCATATTCCACGGGAACCTTGCTCAACCCGTCGAATTCATAAAGGCTCACCGCTTTTGCCTTGCGGCTTCTGGCGGGGTCGTGGTAGTTGCAGACGGCTATCTGGTCGTTTACCTTGACCGAGCCGCATACGATGTTGCCTATTGCAATCCTGCCCACAAAATCGTTGTAGTCAATGGCGGAAACAAGCATCTGAAAGCTTTTTTCCGGGTGGGCTTCCGGGGCGGGAATATAGTCGATTATCGTGTCGAAAAGGGGTTTTAGGTCAACCCCCTGCCCCGCCGGGTCAAAGGAGGCCACTCCCTTGCGGGCGCTGCAATAAATCATGGGGGAATCGAGCTGATTTTCATTTGCCCCAAGGTCGATGAGCAAATCGAGAATTTCGTCTATGACCTCGTCTATGCGGGCATCGGGGCGGTCTATCTTGTTAATTACTATTATCACCTTGTGTTTTAATTCCAAGGATTTGGTGAGAACAAAGCGGGTCTGGGGCAGAGGGCCCTCCGCCGCGTCCACCAACAAAATGACCCCGTTTACCATCTTGAGAATTCTTTCCACCTATCCGCCGAAATCCGCATGGCCGGGGGTGTCAACGATGTTAATTTTATAATCCTTATAATTAACGGCGGTGTTTTTGGATAATATGGTTATTCCCCTCTCCCGCTCGAGATCGTTGGAATCCATCACCCTATCCACCACAGCCTGATTATCCCTGTAAACTCCGCTTTGCCTGAGCATCGCGTCCACCAATGTGGTTTTGCCGTGGTCAACATGGGCGATTATCGCCACATTTCTTATCTTATCCGCTTTCATAATCTTTCCTCTTTTCCGATCTTTTTCACAAAAATTTATTATAGGGCATATCCGCCGATTTTTCAAGCATTATGCAATAAATTAAGGGATTGTCGAAAAATAAAAGGAAAAGCCGAAGCAAAACGCCGAACCCGCCTCCATAGCCCGCAAAACATAAAATTCACGATTTAAAGCCGTTTTTTCGCGCGTGCGAAGGGCTTTATTGATGCTATTTCCTTTGATAGGGCTTAAAAATATGCTATAATAAATCAGTTAGGAAATTAAAAGCAAAAATGTTTGTGCAAACCTTCACCGCCGAAAATTATCGGAATATCGCCTCGGCAAATTTGGCCTTTAATCCGGGTTGCAATATTCTTTTCGGGAACAACGCCCAGGGGAAAACCAACACAGCGGAAGCCATTTACCTTGCCCTTTGCGGCAGAAGTCACAGGGAAACGCTGACGGGGAACCTCATCGGGCCGCTGAATGATACGGCTCTTGTCACCTGCGAGGTCTTTACGGACGAAAACAGCATATCCGAGGCGAAGGTTTACCTCGGCGAAACGAAGAAGCATTTCATTGATTCCAACCCCGTACGCACCCGAAGGGAACTGCTTTCCGCTTACAGCGTTGTTTTTTTTACTCCCGAGGATCTAAGGCTCGTCACCGACTCCCCCGGGGTGCGAAGAAATTTTATGGACGAAGCGATAAGCGGCCTTTATCCGAAATATTCGGAATATCTGAGCCAATATAACTCAACGCTTCGTCAGCGCAACTATCTTTTAAAGGGTTACGGGCCCTCCGCCCAAAGTATGCTTGAGGTATACGACGAGCATCTTGCGGACTGCGGTTCTTCGATAATAAAATATCGCATTGATTTCCTTAAAAAGCTCAGCCGCGCCGCCTCGGAGATATATGACGACATCTCCGGGAATTCTGAGGAAATTTCCTTCGGTTATATTTCCAACATACTCACCGACAATAATGCGGGAAATATAAGAGAAAAATATCTTATAGCCCTTGAGGAAACCCGAAGGGAAGACATTCTTTCGGCCTCCACAAAGACGGGGGTTCATCACGACGATATGGATATTCTGCTTTCGGGCAAACCCGCCCGAAAATTCGGTTCCCGGGGTCAGCAGAGAAGCACAGCCCTTTGCCTTAAGCTTGCGCTTTGCGATATGACCGAAAGGGCAAAGGGGCAAAAGCCGGTGATCCTTTTGGACGATGTGATGAGCGAGCTGGACAGCTCCCGCCGCAGTCGGGTCATTGAGCTTTTAAGCGGGCGGCAGGTATTCATAACCTGCGTTGAAACGAATTTCACCACTCCCCCCGGCACTGCTTTCTTCAGTGCCTCGGGCGGGCAGATAACGAAAATATAAGACAGAAAGAGGATAAAAAATGGCAGAAGTCAACGCCAATAACAATTACGACGCATCGGGAATAAAGGTATTGGAGGGGCTTGAGGCGGTCAGAAAGCGCCCGGGTATGTACATCGGCTCCACAGGCAAGCAGGGGCTTCATCATCTGGTTTACGAAATCGTGGATAACTCGGTGGACGAAGCGCTGATGAATGTATGCAAAAATATAGATGTCATCATAGAAAAGGGAGATGTGGTGACCGTTATAGACGACGGGCGCGGCATACCCACGGGGATCCATTCCTCCTACAACAAAAGCGCCGCGGAAATTGCCATGACCAAACTGCACGCCGGAGGGAAATTCGACGACAGCAACTATAAGGTTTCGGGAGGTCTGCATGGGGTGGGGCTTTCCGTGGTGAACGCCCTCAGCGAATGGCTGAAGGTGAAAATTTATCGGGGCGGGGAGATACATGAGCAAACCTACCACCGGGGAGTACCCGAGGAAGATCTGAAGGTCACGGGAAAGACGAAGCGCACCGGAACCACCATCACCTTCAAGCCCGATGCCGAGATTTTCTCCGAGCTGGAGTTTTCCTATTCAACGCTGAAACACCGCCTTCAGGAGTTGGCTTATCTGAACAAGGGGCTTCGCATCTCCTTAAAGGACGAGCGCCCCGAACAGCCCGAATACGAGGAATATAAATACGACGGGGGAATAGTGGAATATGTCACCCACCTGAACATGGGTAAAACCCCCTTGACCGAGGGCTTGATTTATTTCGAAAAGGAAACCGAAGCCTGCGAAATAGAGTGCGCCATTCAATACACCGACAGCTATACGGAATCCCTTTTTTCCTATGCCAACAACATCAACACGATGGAGGGCGGAATGCACGTGAACGGCTTTAAGAGCGCGCTCACCCGCAGTATCAACGCCTATGCGAGAAAATATAACTTCCTCAAAGAAAACGAGGACAACCTTTCCGGAGAGGATATAAGGGAAGGAATCACGGCGATCATCTCCGTGAAGCTCAAAAACCCCGAATTCGAAGGGCAGACCAAAACCAAGCTGGGCAACCCGGAGGTGAGGGGGGTGGTGGATACGGTGGTGGCAGACAACATCACCGCCTATCTGGAGGAACACCCTTCCGACTCCAAAAATCTGATGGAAAAGGCCGTCCTCGCCACCCGGGCAAGGGCCGCCGCAAAGAAGGCAAAGGAGCTTATCCGCCGCAAGAGTGCGCTGGAGACCGCTGCCCTGCCCGGTAAGCTTGCGGACTGCTCCGACAGGGATCCCGCCAACTGCGAAATATACATCGTCGAGGGGGACAGCGCCGGAGGTTCCGCCAAACAGGGCAGAGATCCCCGCACCCAAGCCATACTTCCCCTGAGGGGCAAAATATTGAATGTGGAAAAGGCCCGTCTGGACAGGATACTCAACACCGACACAATTCGCTCCATGATAACCGCCTTCGGCACGGGCATAACCGAGGAATTCGACATTACCAAGGCAAGATACCATAAAATCGTGATAATGACCGATGCCGATGTGGACGGCTCCCATATACGCACATTACTGCTCACCTTCTTTTACCGCTATATGCCCGGGCTTATCGACAACGGCTATGTCTACATCGCCCAGCCCCCCCTTTACAAGGTGCAAAAGGGCAAGGAATTAAGGTATTGCTACACCGATGAACAGCTTGAGGAGATCTACGCCGAATTAGGCAGGGAAAAAACCGAATTGCAAAGATACAAAGGCCTTGGCGAGATGAACTCCGAACAGCTTTGGGAAACAACGATGAACCCCGAAAACAGAACCCTGCTACGGGTGAAGGTGGAGGACGCCATTGAAGCGGACAGGATATGCTCCGTTTTAATGGGGGATCAGGTTCAGCCCAGGAAGGATTTCATCACCGACAATGCGGCCAAAGTCATTAATCTTGACATATAACAGGGGAAAGATATGAGCAAAAAAAACGATAACAACAGAAAAAAGCCCTCTTTGGACATACATAACGACCTCGCGGGGGTAAGAGATGTGGATTTCAGCGGGGAGATGCAAAAATCCTATATAGATTACGCCATGAGCGTGATCGTGGGCAGAGCCCTGCCCGATGTGAGGGACGGTCTTAAACCCGTTCACCGCAGAATACTTTATTCAATGGACGAGCTTGGGGTGCGTTCAAGCGCCTCTTACAGGAAAAGCGCCCGTATCGTGGGCGATGTGATGGGCAAATACCACCCCCACGGCGACGCCTCCATATACGACGCCATGGCCCGCCTCGCCCAGGATTTCAACATACGCTATCCCTTGATAGACGGTCAGGGGAACTTCGGCTCGGTGGACGGGGACAGCCCCGCCGCCAGCCGTTACACCGAGGCGAGAATGTCCCGCCTTTCGGGAGAGCTTTTGAGGGATATAAATAAGGAAACAGTGGATTTCACCAATAACTTCGACGACACCTTAAAAGAGCCGGTGGTTCTGCCCGCCAGATACCCCAACCTTTTGGTAAACGGCTCCAACGGAATAGCTGTGGGCATGGCGACCAACATTCCCCCCCATAACCTCGGAGAGGTGATAGACGCCACCATCGCCTTAATGGAAGATCCCGAGCTTACCCCCAAGGATTTGATGAAATATGTGAAGGGCCCGGATTTCCCCACAGGGGGCATCATAATGGGCAAGGCGGGCATCACCGCCGCCTACACCACGGGCAGGGGGCGCATTAGGGTGAGGGCGAAGGCCCATATTGAGCAGGTGAGCGCCACAAAGCAAAGAATTGTCGTCACCGAGATTCCCTATATGGTGAATAAGGCGGTGCTGGTTTCCAAAATAGCCGACCTCGTCAGGGACAAAAGGCTCACGGGCATTTCCGACATACACGACTTTTCCGACAGGAACGGAATGCAGATCGTAATAGATTTAAAGCGGGATGCCAACGCCAACATTCTGCTTAATCAGCTTTATAAAAACACCCAGCTTCAGGGCAACTTCGGGGTCATCATGCTTGTGCTTGACCACAACCACCCCAAGGTCATGAATTTGAAGGAAGTTTTGGTGGCCTACATCGCCCATCAGGAGGAGGTCATCGTCCGCAGAACGAAATACGATTTGGATAAAGCCTTGGCCCGCGCCCATATCTTGGAGGGCTATCTTATCGCCCTCGACAATATGGACGAGGTGATAAGGATAATTCGTTCCTCCTACGACGACGCCGAACAGCGCCTGATGGCGCGCTTCAACCTTTCCGATATTCAGGCGAAGGCCATTGTGGATATGCAACTTCGCAGGCTTCAGGGCTTGGAGAGAGAGAAGATAGAAAACGAATATGCGGAGCTAGAAAAGAACATTGCCTACTATCGTGCCGTTCTTGAGAGCGAGCAGATGGTAAAGGATATCATCAAAACAGAGCTGACGGAAGTGAGAGATAAATATTCCGACGCCCGACGCACCGCCTTTGAGGCCGATGAGGACGAATTTGAGGTGGAGGATCTCATCGAGGAGGAGGACGTGGTCGTCACCATAACCCATGTGGGCTATGTGAAGCGTATGCCCATAAGCACCTATCGCCAACAGAAGCGGGGGGGCAAGGGGGTGGCCGCCCACGCCACAAGGGAGAACGATTTTGTGGAAAATCTCTTTATGACCACCACCCACAACTATATAATGTTCTTCACCAACAAGGGCAAGAGCTACCGCCTTAAGGCCTATGAGATACCCGAAGCGGGCAGAACCGCCAAGGGAACGGCAATAGTGAACATTCTGCCCATTGATTCCGATGAGAAGATAACCGCCGTGATTCCCGTGAAGGAATTCAAAGAGGATAATTATCTTTTAATGGCGACAAAAAAGGGCATAATCAAAAAGACAGCCCTCACCGAATACGACTCCGCCCGCAACCGGGGGCTTATCGGGATAAACTTGGCCGAGGGGGACGAACTTATTTCCGTTAAACTCACCGACGGCACCAAGGACATCATCATGGGCACCGAAAACGGCATGGCCATAAGATTTTCCGAACAGGACGCCAGACCCATAGGCAGGGTTTCCATGGGGGTGAAGGGCATTAACCTCACCGACGGGGACAGCCTTGTGGGAATGGATATAATAGAAGAAGGCAAGTTTGTCCTTTCCGTCACCGAATACGGCTACGGAAAGCTCACCCGCACCTCCCTTTATCCCAAGCAGAACAGAGCGGGCAAGGGAGTTCAAAACTATAAGCTCACCGGGAAAACCGGGGGAGTTTGCGGGATAACCGTGATAGATAAAAATGCGGACGATGTGATGATGATTTCCGACGACGGAATAGTCATTCGAATGGATTCCGCCGGCATATCCACCATGGGCAGAAGCACCTCGGGGGTTAAGGTGATGAAGTTGGACGACGATTACAGAATATCCGCCATCGCCAAGGTTTCCAAGGAGGCAGAAGAAGAAATAATCGAGGAGAACGATTAATGGCAATATACGAATCCGGTGAGGATTATCTGGAAACCATATTCATATTGGGAGAGAAAAACGGCAATGTGCGAAGCATTGATGTGGCCTCTTATATGAATTATTCCAAACCCTCCGTCAGCCGCGCCATGAGCATACTGCGGGAAGCGGGGCTCATCGAATTTGCGGAAAACGGGGCCATAAGGCTCACCGCCAGCGGGGAACAGAAGGCCTCCGGGGTCTACGAGCGCCATAGGATAATCACGGACTTTTTGGTGAATGTCCTGGGGGTCGAAAGGAAAACCGCGGAGAAGGACGCCTGCCGCATAGAACACGATCTGTCCGATGAAACCTTCGAGAAAATGAAAAGCTTCGGGTTGTCTTAATGGGCACATACAGCGTATCCGTGAGGGAGCTTTGCGAATACAGCCTGATGGGCGGCTCCATAGATAACCGCTTTTCCGCGGGAATGCGTATGCAGGAGGGGATAAGACTTCATCAATATATTCAAAAATCCTACGGCGACGACGACGAGGCGGAATATTCCCTGAGCATGAAGGCGGTTTTCGGGGAGATAACTCTGAATATCAGCGGCAGGGCGGACGGCATTTTAAAGATGAACAGCGAGCCGGTTATAGAGGAGATAAAGTCCACCTCCATGGCTTACGGTGATATCGAAGCTCCACAGCCGGTGCATCTTGCCCAATGCAAGGTTTATGCCTATATGTATGCCCTCCCCCGGGCTTTGGAGAAGATCGGCCTTAAGGTGACTTATGTACACCTTTCGGGAAGAAAGGAAACCCATTTTGAGCAGGAGACCACCCTCGAGGAATTAAGGGAGGCCTTTAACGACATTTGCGCCGATTATATAGAAAACCTCATTTTCATGGAGGGGGTAATATCCGAAAGGAACGAGAGCATCTCGTCCCTTCGATTCCCCTTCGAATTCAGAAGATACCAGAAGGAAACCATCAATTACCTTTACCGCTGTATTCAAAAGAAAACGGGGGTTTATATGAATGCGCCCACGGGCAGCGGCAAAACCCTGAACACGGTTTACCCATCGATAAAATCCCTGCCGAATTTGAAAAACGGCAAGATTTTTTATTTGACGAGCAAATCCACCCAAAAGGCGGTGGCTTTAAACGCCATGGAACAGCTTGAAAAGAAGGGACTTAGGGCCAAAACCGCGGAGATAACCGCCAAGGAAAAATCCTGTATACTGGATAAGCCGAAATGCAACCCGAAGGACTGCCCTTACGCCCTTAATTATTACGACAAGTTAAGAACAGTGGTGCGGCAGATGCTCATCGAAAACACCATAATGACAAAGGAAACCTTCCGCAAATATGCGGAGCAACACACAGTTTGCCCCTTTGAACTTTCCTTGGATATTTCCCTTTTTGCGGATATGGTGATGTGCGATTACAACTAAGTTTTCGACCCCCATGCCGCCCTGAAGCGTTATTTCGAAGCTTCTTCGCCCCGGGGGGATTTCATATTCTTGGTGGACGAATCCCATAACCTGCCGGAACGCAGTCGCCAGATGTATTCGGAGCAAATGACCCTCCCCCGCACTGCGGCGATGAAGATATTGGCGCAAAAGCTCACCAACCTTTCCGCCGCCATTGCGAACATATACGACATTTTGGCGCAATATTCCGAGAGGGCGCAAAGAAGCGGGGCATATATCTTCGATGATGTATCCATGGATTTCACCAATGCCATAACCCGCATCAGAGACGAGTTGGAAAGATTTTTGGATAGGGCGGACGCCTCCGATGAGCGCTACGGCGACCTTTTGGATTATTATTATGAACTCCAGCGGTTTTCCTCGCTTTACAATATTCGAGGCAGCTCCCATGTCTTTTATTACGACAAGGCGGAGGAGATGCTCAAGCTCTTTTGCACCGATGCCCGGGAATATTTGGCGGATAGGCTCGCCAAGGGCAGATGCGGGATATTCTTTTCCGCCACCTTGACCCCCCTTGAATATTACAGAGAGATTTTGGGCGGAAAAGAGGAGGATAAGTGCCTTAGCATAGACTCCATTTTCAATAAGGATAATTTTAAAATAGCGGTGGATACCTCCATCGAAACCACCTATGCCCGCAGGGCGCTTTTCTACAAGGAAACCGCCAAACGCATAAGGGCGACCATAAAGGCGAAGAGCGGGAATTATATAGTATACTTTCCCTCTTATGCCTATATGCAAAGCGTTTATGACGAATATAAGGCTCGCTACGGCGACGAGGATCTGCTCCTGCAAAAGCGGCAGATGCGGGAAAAGGAAAGGGAAAAATTCCTGGCGCAATTCATTCACGGCGGCAAGCTGACCGCCTTTGCCGTTATAGGCGGGGTTTTCGGAGAAGCGGTGGATCTGG